>NZ_JBIAJH010000019.1:0-148393 GCF_042871845.1 Streptomyces sp. NPDC005533
GGTTACATTCCGAACCCGGAAGCTAAGCCTTTCAGCGCCGATGGTACTGCAGGGGGGACCCTGTGGGAGAGTAGGACGCCGCCGAACAATCATTGCGGGAAGCCCCGCACCAAGCCTTCGGGTTCGGTGCGGGGCTTTTCTGCGTTTATGCGGATGAAGTCTGCACGGTCCTCTGGTTAGGATCGGCGACCATGAGTGACATCCAGCATGTGATACGCCCGGTGCGTGCAGACGAGTGGGAGAAGGTCAAGGATCTGCGGATCGCCTCCCTTCACGATCCCGCGGCTCCCATCGCCTTCCTCGACACCGCCGAGCTCGCCGTGGCCAGGCCGGACAGCTTCTGGCAGGAGCGGACCGCCGGGGTCGCGTCCGGGCGGGCCGTGCGGCAGTTCGTGGCCGAGGGGCCCGACGGGGTGTGGAACGGCTCCCTGGCCGTGCTGGTCGAAGAGCGCGGCACCACCGACTTCCTCGACCGTGAGATCGAGACGACCCAGGGGCACGTCGTCGCCGTGTTCGTCCGCGAGGGGCAGCGGGGGACCGGGGTCGCCGAGGAGCTGTTCCGGGCCGGCCTGGAGTGGGCCTGGTCGCTGGAGGGGCCCCGACTGGAACGCGTACGGCTCTACGTGCACGAGCGGAACGAGCGGGCGCAGGCCCTCTACCGGCGCGTCGGGTTCCGCGACAGTGGCGTGCGGGTGCCGCTGGAGAGCGACCCGTCCGCCAAGGAGATGGAGTTCGTGATCCCGAGGCCCTGAGGTCTCACGGCAGGTCAGCGTCGGGCCAGCGGGAGCGGGCCTGTTCGCGGCTGCGGCACAGGGCCAGGAGGGGAAGGGCCTCCTGGGTCAGGAGCTCCGGGAGCTGGGGGATCGGGGCCACGGCGGCCACGTCGTCCAGGACCAGGGACAGTGGTGGGTCGAGCCGACCGTGGGATGACCGTGCGGCCATGCGGCGGCCGTGCTCGACCACGTGAGAGGCGAGTGCGGTCAGCAGGGGCATCGCACCCGGGTGGGTGCGGGGATCCTCCAGAGGCTCACCCACCAAGTAGAGGGTGCCCCCTTCGGTGACGAACGATGCCAAGGTGAGTGCATCTGTTCGGTTCGGATTGCAGGCCTCGCGGATGTGGATCGAGGTCAGGCAGGAGAGGGCCCGGGCCGTCAGGTTCTGGGCCAGTTCCCGGCGTTCGGGGTGGGCGGTGAGGGCGCTCTCCAGCTCGCCGGCCGCGCCGGGGGCGGCCTGGGGGTGGGTGCGCAGGATGCGGACCGGATCCTGGGCGCCGTTGCCCTGGGCCCAGCGGTGGAGCTGCTTGAACGGGCGGCCGTCGAGGGCGACGGCCTGGAGCCAGCTGCGCAGGAGCGTTTCCGCGGTGTCGGCGACCGCCGCGTCCATCCGGGCCTGCGGGCGTACGGGGGCCAGCAGGGCGATCGCGCGGGCTGCGGCCGTGTCGCGGTCGGCGCAGCCCTCGGCGGGGTTCCAGTGCATGCGGGCCGGGGTGTCGCACAGGTGCGAGGGGTCGTAGAGGAGGACCGGGCCGAGTTTGGCGCGGGCGTCCTTGGTCTCGGTCCAGAGGGTGGGCGAGGAGGTCACGACGAGGGCTGCGCCGGGGGCTTCGTCGATGCGGTGGGCTGCGGCGCGCAGGCGGTCGTCGGGGGCGGCGTAGGTGAGGCCGCCGTGCGGGGGCGCGGTGCTGGCCGCCGTGCCGGCTGCCGCCGGGGGGTGGGGGGCGTAGCCGAAGCCGTAGCGGTAGGCCTCGTCGGACGGGGCGGGGCCTGCGGGTGCCGGTGCCGGTGCGGGTGCGTTGCTGGGGGCGCTGCCCCCGGACCCCCGCGCCTCAAACGCCGGCGGGGCTGGGGTGGGCGCCGGGGCAGGGATGGGCGCGGTGAAGGCCGGTTGTTTGGTCAGGGCGCGGCGGGACTTGGTGCGGGCGATCACGCCGATGGCGAAGACGGTGAGTACGAACATCACCAGGAGCTGGCTGACGAACAGGCCCCAGAACAGGCCCCAGCCCGAGAGGGCCGCCGGGTCGGTGTCCGGCCAGGCGGCGGGGATGTCGTGCGGCTCCGCTATCAGGGCGCGCACGGCTTCCGGGGTCCGGGTGAAGGTGACCGTGTCGGGCCAGGCGCCCTTGGCGAAGACGGCGGCCAGGCCGGTGGCCGTCCAGACGAGGACGGCCAGGCCGAGGAGGAAGGCCAGCAGGCCGACCAGCAGGCCGTCCGGGACGCCGCCGCCGCGCGCGGGGGAATCCGTACGTCGTGCGTCGTGCATGGTCAGGCCACCGTGGTCGCGGAACCCGGGCCGCCGTTGCCGCGGCTGCGTTCGATGGACAGGGCGCGTTCCTCCGCTTCGAGTTCGGCGGCCAGCATGTCTTCGGAGAGGCGGACGGGCGTGGAGGACTCGGTCATGGCGCGGTCCGTGAAGACGAGGGGGCGTTCGGCTTCGGTGATCAGGTGTTTGACGACCTGGACGTTGCCGTTGACGTCCCAGACGGCGATGCCGGGGGTGAGGGTGGGGATGATCTCCACGGCCCAGCGGGGGAGGCCGAGGACGCGGCCGGTGGCGCGTGCCTCGTCCGCCTTCTGGGCGTAGATGGTTCTGGTCGAGGCCATCTTGAGGATGGCCGCGGCCTCGCGTGCGGCCGCGCCGTCGACGACGTCGGAGAGGTGGTGGACGACGGCGACGAAGGACAGGCCGAGGCGGCGGCCGAACTTCAGCAGGCGCTGGAACAGCTGCGCCACGAAGGGGCTGTTGATGATGTGCCAGGCCTCTTCGACCAGGAAGATGCGCTTCTTGCGGTCCGGTCGGATCCAGGTGTGTTCCAGCCAGACGCCGACGATCGCCATGAGGATGGGCATGGCGATGGAGTTGCGGTCGATGTGGGACAGGTCGAAGACGATGAGGGGCGCGTCGAGGTCGATGCCGACGGTGGTGGGGCCGTCGAACATGCCGCGCAGGTCGCCGTCGACGAGACGGTCGATGACCAGGGCGACGTCGAGGCCCCACGCCCGGACGTCGTCTATGTCGACGTTCATGGCGAGGGCGGATTCGGGCTCGGGGTGGCGCAGTTGCTCCACGATGTCGGTGAGCACCGGCTGGCGTGAGGTGATGGTTCCCACGACGTAGGCGTGCGCGACCTTGAGGGCGAAGCCCGAGCGTTCGTCGAGGCCGTGGCCCATGGCCACCTCGATGATGGTCCGGAGCAGCGCGAGCTGCCCGGTCGTCGTGATGGCCGGGTCGAGGGGGTTGAGGCGGATCCCGTCGTCGTTGGCGGCGATGGGGTCCAGGCGGATGGGGGTTATCCCCAGCTGCTGGGCGATGAGGTTCCATTCGCCGACGCCGTCCTCGCCCTGGGCGTCGAGGACGACGACCTGGCGGTCCTTGAAGCGGAGCTGGCGCAGGACGTACGTCTTCTCCAGGGCGGACTTGCCGTTGCCGGATTCGCCGAGGACCAGCCAGTGGGGGGCCGGGAGCTGCTGTCCGTAGAGCTGGAAGGGGTCGTAGATGTAGCCCTTGCCGCTGTAGACCTCGCGGCCGATGATGACGCCGGAGTCGCCGAGTCCGGGGGCGGCGGTGGGCAGGTAGACGGCTTGCGCCTGCCCGGTGGAGGTGCGTACGGGCAGGCGCGTGGTCTCGACTTTGCCGAAGAGGAAGCTGGTGAAGGCGTCCGTCAGGGCGGACATGGGATCTCGCATGGGCGGCACTTCCCTCCAGCTAGCGTCGGATGCCGGTGGCGAACGGCAGGGTGTTGACGAAGGCGCGGTGGTGCTCGCGGTCGCACCATTCCAGCTTCAGGTAGGACTTGCCGGCGGAGGCGCGGATCGTCCGCTTGTCGCGGGCGAGGGCTTCGGGTGAACGCGAGGACACCGTGATGTACCCGACCAGGTTGACTCCGGCCGCACCGCTGGCGAGATCTTCACCCCTCTGGTCGAGCCGGCCGTGGGCGGCGATGTCGCGGGGGTCGACGGTGCGGTTCATCTTGGCGGCGCGGGAGGCGTCGGCCTCGTCGTTGGTCTTCTCGGTGAGCATCCGCTCGATGGCGACCTCGGTGGGCTCCAGGTCCATGGTGACGGCGACTGTGCGGATGACGTCGGGGGTGTGGACGAGGAGGGGGGCGAGGAAGTTGACGCCCACGGGCGTCATCGGCCACTCCTTGACCCAGGCGGTGGCGTGGCACCAGGGCGCGCGGGTGGAGGACTCGCGGGTCTTGGCCTGGAGGAAGGTGGGCTCGACGGCGTCGAGTTCGGCCGGCCAGGCGTTGCGCTTGGTCATGGCCTGGATGTGGTCGATGGGGTGGTCCGGGTCGTACATGGAGTGCACGAGGGAGGACAGGCGGCCCTGGCCGAGCGGCTGGCGGACGCGGATGTCGGCTTCGGCGAGGCGGGCGCAGATGTCGGTGAGCTCGCGGGCCATGACGATGGCGAGGCCGGCGTCGCGGTCGAGCTTGCGGCCCTTGTGGGGGGTGGCGGCGCGGGCGATGGTGTGGGCCTCGGCGGCGAGTTCGCGCGTGTAGTGCATGCAGGCGACGAGGTACGCGCGGTGCTGCTCGGAGGAGGTGGACACCATCGACTGGAGCTGCTCGTAGGAGTCGCGCAGCCAGCCGGGGGCCTGGGTGTCGCCGCGCTGGGCGACGTCCTTGGCGTGCGCGTCGGGGTCGGCGGGCAGGGTGCGGGCGAGCATCTGGAGGCGGGTGACGAAGCCGTCGCCGTTGGCCACGTGCTTGAGGAGGGTGCCGAAGCGGTCGACGAGGGCTTCTTGGTCCTCGCTGTCGCGCAGGCCGACGCCGGGGCCCTCGATCTCGATGGCGGCGGTGACGGTGCGCCGGTCCGCGTGGAGGAGTACGGCGATCTCGTCGGGGCCGAAGGGGGCGGCGAGCCAGTTGATCCGGCCGATGCCGGGGGGCGGGCCGACCTCGACCTCGCGGCCGTCGGCGGCGCGGACGCCGGCCTCCATGGCGGAGGAGCGGTAGGTGGTGCCGCGGCGGAGGGTGCGCTTGTAGCTACGGCTGATCTCGAACCAGCGGTAGAAGGTGCGGCCCTTGTACGGGACGTACACGGCGGCGAGCGCGATCATGGGGAAGCCGGCGAGGCTGACGATGCGCAGGGTGAGGTCGGGGACGAGCAGTCCGCTCATCATGCCGAGGAACGCCCCGGCGATGATCAGGGCGATCTCACCGGTCTCGCGGTTCTTGCCGACGATCGCGTTCGGCCGGGCGCGGCCGATGAGATACGTGCGGCGGGGCGCGACCGGGTGCATCTGGTGGGACTGGGTCGTCAACGCCCGTCACCTCCTGTGTTCCTCGTACTCGAACTCGTGCGGGGTGCGGGTGCGGCGGAGGGGACAGATCCGCCGCCTCCGCCGCCGGAGGTGGGGCGGCTGCTGTGGGCGGCCACGCCTCCGGAGAGGGGGTTGGCGGGGCGGGGTGCGTGGCTGCCGCCTCCGCCGTCGCCTCCGCGGTGGGCACCGCGGCTGCTGTGGGTCTTGATGCCCTGCGAGACGAGGGAGGCCGGGGAGCTGATGACGGCGGCGGCCTGGGCGCCGTCGGTGGCCTTGCTGCGGTTGGAGCGGGCGGAGGCGATCTCGTCGCCGAAGCCGGGCACGAAGCGGTAGATCATCGCGGAGGCGAAGATCGCCAGCAGGATGATGGCGAGGCCGGTGACGACGGCGGAGAAGGCGTTCGGGCCCTTTTCGCCGGTCAGGGCTCCGGCGAGGCCGAGGACGATGACGATGACCGGCTTCACGAGGATGACGGCGATCATGATGCCGGCCCAGCGGCGGACGTGGCCCCAGAGGTTGCGGTCGACGAGGCCGGAGTAGACGACGACGCCGAGGAGGGCGCCGACGTAGAGGAGGGCGGCCCGGATGAAGAGCTCCAGGTAGAGCACGCCGGCGGCGAGGACGGTGACGAGCGCGACGACGATCAGCATGATCGGGCCGCCGCCGATGTCGTCGCCCTTCTTGAGGGCCTCGGAGAAGGAGCCGAAGAAGACGTCGGTCTGGCCGCCGGTGGCGGAGGCGATGACGGCGGTGACGCCGTCGGTGGCGGAGACGACGGTGTAGAGGATCAGGGGGGTGAAGGCGGAGGCGAGGACGGTGAGCCAGAGGAAGCCGATGGCTTCGGACATGGCGGTGGTGAGGGGGACGCCGCGGACGGCTCGCTTGGCGACGGCGAAGAGCCAGAGGACGAGGGTGAGGATGGTGGAGGCGGCGAAGACGACGGCGTACTGCTTGAGGAAGGCGGGGTTGGTGAAGTCGACCTCGGCCGAGCCGTTGACCGCTTCGCTGAGCTTGCCGACGATCCAGGCGGCGGCGTCGGCGCAGCCGCGGGCCAGGGAGGCGAGGGGGTTGAGGGCGTCGGCCGGGTCGCTGGGCGCGAGGCCTGTGCGGGGGGCGCCGGTGCCGCCTTCGCCGCGCTCGCAGTATTCCTTGGCGGGACCGGCGATCAGCGCGCAGGGGTCCTTGCTCGCTGCGGGCGTGGGTGTGGGGGTAGGCGTGGGATCCGGCGCGGCCGTCGCGCGGGCGGCGAACAGAACGACCGCGGTCTGGAGGACCGCGGTGAGTGCGCCGATCCTTCGGAGCGAGAGCCGGTGTTTACCGGGCATAGGTGAACCCTCCGAATTCGGTGACCGCGCCGCCGATCTCCTCGGAGGTGGATACCGGGGTGTCGCCGGTGACTGGGGTGGGGCCGTCCTTCTGTGAGGTTTCGACGACCTTCCAGCCTGAGCCGTTCCACTTGAGCGTCATCGAGATCGTGAACCAGCCGCTGGTGACGGGGCGAGTGGACTTGTCGCCGGTCAGACCGAACATGCCGATGCACCACACGTCGACCGAAGCGGATCCGCCGCCGAAGCTCTTCACCTTGGTCCCCGCCGGGACGGTCCGGCTGACGAAGGTGGAGCCCGTCGGGGCCAGCCCGTCCTTCGTGAGGCCGATCTGGGAGAGGAGCCCCGCCGAGTAGTCGGCGTCGAACCCGGCCTGGAGCTTGGTCCGGCTGCTCTCCTCCGTGATGGCGTCCACGATGGCGCGGCGTCTCGTCGGGTTGAACATGCCGTCAGAGCCCAGGGCCACAGCGAAGTTGGCCGCGGCTGACTGTGCACCCTGCTGGTCCTGGGCGAAGCCCGAGGGTACACCGGCGTTCTTCTCCGTCACCGGTGAGGTTCCTGTCGGGGCGGTGGAGGAGGATGCCGGGGGTTTGTCGGAGGAAGGAACTGACGGGGTGTCCGGGGACTGGTTCGCGAACGCGATGGCGGCGATGAGGAGGACCACGACGCCGACCACCGTGACGAGGCTGCGGGCGGTGCGGGGGGAGCGGCGGGTGGGGCCGTACGGGTCGGCGGGGGAGTCCGGGAGGCGGGTGCGGGTCTGGCCCGTGCCGCCGACCTCGCCGTGGCCGCCGCCGTACTGGTCGTCGTTGCTCATTCCGTGTCGGCCCCCTCCGCGTCGTACGACGGTAGCGCTGGTTCCCGCGTAGGCGCGGTGTGGTGATTCCTCATCAGGTGCGGCCCGCGGTGTGGCCCGGTTAGACGGCCATTCCGTAGACGATGGTGAAGAGGGTGCCCAGGGATCCGATGATGAAGACGCCCGTGAGGCCGGCCACGATCAGGCCCTTGCCCTGTTCCGCGCTGAACGTGTCGCGCAGGGCGGTCGCGCCGATGCGCTGTTTGGCGGCCCCCCAGATGGCGATGCCCAGGCACAGGAGGATCGCCACGGCCATGACCACTTCGATCATGACCTTCGCTTCGTTGCCGAGACTGCCGAACGGCCCCCAGTTCGGGGCGATTCCGCCGATGATGGTGGTGATGTCGCCCTTTTCGGCTGCCAGGATCATGTAACTCACCGCCCCTGTAAGGGTAGTTCCGGATACCCACTGCCCGACGGCAGGGGTTACGCACTATCTTCGCTGATGAAACCGCCGCCGTCGTCGACTTGACGGCTCTCTTTACCCGATCTCGCGGACCGCGTCCGGCCTCCGCGCTCTGACCTGGGCAGGGGCGGTGTGTATGCGCAAGAACGTGCGGTCACTCTGTGTATCACGAGGGGTGACGCCGGGCAATGATTGTCGTCTCGGCGTACGGGTGGGGCGAGGGACGACCGTTCGGCGCAGCGGGGTCGCGTGTCGTTGGGCTGACCCGCTGACATTTGTGTGAAGTTTCGCCCGTCCGTCGGCGGCGGCGCTGTCAGTGGGGTGCGGGAGGCTGGGGGCATGACGACTCCATGGACTCTTGCGGATCTCGAGGCGGCCATCCGGGCGGGGTGGTCGGCGGAGACCTCCGAGCCGGCCGACATCAGCAAGGTGCCGTGGACCCCGGAGAATCCGGCCTGGGGGCAGTGCGACATCACCGCGCTGGTGGTGCAGGACCTCGTGGGCGGAGACCTCGTGCTGGGGAAGGTGTTCCTCGGCGGCCGGCCGGAGGGCTACCACTGGTGGAACCTGCTGCCCGGAGGCGTACGGGTCGACCTCACGCGGGAGCAGTTCCGGCGGGGCGAGACGGTCACGCCGGGGCGGGTCGTGGAGCGGCCGGGCGGCCGGCTGGGCAGGCGCTGGGAGGAGTACCAGCTGCTGCGGCAGCGGGTGATCGACAAGCTGGGTCCGTTGCCGGGGGTGATGCGGGCCGAGGACGGGCGGCGGCTCGTGTACACGGACTTCGGGGGGCCGGGGGCGCCGCTGCTCGCGCTGCACGGGCACTTCCAGGATGGGGCGGCCTTCGCGGACCTGGCGCGGGAGGTGGGTCCGGCGTGGCGGGTGATCGCCCTGGACCAGCGGGGGCACGGGGAGTCGGACCGGGCGGGGGAGTACACGCGGGAGGGGTACGTCGCTGACGCGGCGGCCCTGCTGGAGCACCTGGGGCTGGGGCCGGCGGTGGTGCTGGGGCATTCGCTGGGCGGGGTGAACGCGTACCAGCTCGCCGCGCGGCGGCCGGAGCTGGTGCGGGCGGTGGTGGTCGAGGACATCGGGGCGGTGGTCGACGGCGACCTGTCGTTCGCGCGGGCGTGGCCGCGGCGGGCGGCGACCCGGGAGGGGTTCCTGGCGGGGGTGGGGAGCTCGGCCCCGCACCTGGCGGGGTCCCTGCGGGAGTACGCGGACGGGTGGGGGGCGGCGTTCGAGGTCGAGGACATGGTGGCGTCCCAGGGGGCGCTGAACGGGGACCACTGGGGGGACTGGCTGGGGGTGCGGAGGCCGACGCTGCTGGTGCGGGGGGATCGGAGCGGGGTGTTGTCGGCGGAGCATGCGCGGGAGATGACGGTGCGGAGGGCGGGGGTGCGGTTGGTCGAGTTGCCGGCGGGGCATGCGGTGCGGGTCGGGGACCCGGAGGGGTATTACGGGGCGGTGCGGGGGTTTTTGGCGCGGGTCGCCTAGCGGCGGGCTGGGCTGGGCGGGTCTGGGTGGCGTGGCCGTCGCCGTTGCTGCCGCTGCCGCTGCCGCCGCTGTCGTTGTCGGGTGCGGCGGTGTTGCGGGGGCGCTGCCCCCGGGGCCCCCGCGCCTCAAACGCCGGCGGGGCTGGATGGTGCGGCGGGGGCTGACGGATGCCCCCGGGGCCCCCGCGCCGTGAGCGCTGCCGTCGTTGTCGGGTGCGGCGCCGTTGCGGGGGCGCTGCCCCCGGGCCCCCGCGCCTCAAACGCCGGCGGGGCTGGATGGTGCGGCGGGCTGGATGGTGCGGCGGGGGGTGAAGGGTCGGGGCTTTGCCCCGGGGCCCCGCGCCGTGGGTGCTGCTGTCGTTGTCGGGTGCGGGGGTGTTGCGGGGGCGCTGCCCCCGGGCCCCCGCGCCTCAAACGCCGGCGGGGCTGGATGGTGCGGCGGGCTGGATGGTGGGGCGGGGGCTGGAGGATTGGGGCTTCCGCCCTGAGCTCTCGCGCCTTGGGGGTCAGGTCCAGTGGGTGGGGCGGGTGAGGGTGGGGGGGAATTGGGTGGTGGGGTCGCCTTGGGCGGCGTTGAGTTGGGGTTGGGTGAGGAAGACGGCGTCTCGGAGGTCCGCGCCGCGGAGGTTGGCGTCGCGGAGGTCGGCGCCGATCAGGTCGGCCGAGCGGAGGTCGGCGCGGCGGAGGTCGGCGGCGATCAGGTAGGCGCCGCGGAGGTTCGCGCCGCGCAGGTCGGCGCCGGCGAGGCGGGCTCCCATCAGGTCGGCGCCGCGGTGGTTCTTCTTCTTGCGGCCCGGCACCTTGGCCCGTACGAGCTCGCTGGTCTCGAGCAGGAGGGTGTTGATCTCCGCGCGGAGCGGGGTGATGTCCAGGGCCGTGAGGGCTTCGGCGTCGGCACGGGTCCACTCCTCGGTCCGCTCGAGCAGGCGGCGCAGCTGCGTGTGGAGCGGGGCGGCGGCCGGGAGGGTCAGGGCCTCGGCGAGGTAGAAGAGCAGCTCGTGCAGCTGCCGCATCACCGGGAAGACCTCGAACATCTCGCCCCGGGTCTCCGGGTGGGCGCGCCAGTCGCGGCCGCCGAAGGTGACCTGGGAGACCTGCTGGCCCGCGCCGAAGCAGTCGAAGACCGTGCACCCCCGGAAGCCGGTGTCGCGCAGCCGCGTGTGGATTCCGCAGCGGAAGTCCTGCCGGAGGTTCTTGCAGGGGGTTCCGGCGGGCTTGTTCACGGCGAAGTCGTTGGACTTGGCGAAGGGCAGGGCCACGCAGCACAGCGCGAAGCAGTTCGCGCAGTCCGCTTCGAGGAGGGGGAGCGGGAGGGGGAGGTGGTTCGACACCTGCCCATTGTCACCGGGCGGGGGCGGTGAGGCGCACCCGCCGAAGCCGAGGCCCGCGGTCCACGTGGCCGGCAGGGGTTGATCACGGAGGGGGGCGGGCGTGAGCATCTGCGTATGACCGAAGTGATCGCAGTCGCCGTCATCACCCTTCTCGCCGTGATCAGTCCCGGCGCCGATTTCGCCATGGTGGTCCGCAACAGCTATCTCTACGGGCGGCCCACCGGGCTGTTCGCCGCCGGTGGGGTCGCGGCGGGGGTGCTGGTCCACGTCTCGTACACGATGCTCGGGGTCGGTCTGCTGATCGCGTCCTCCACCGCGCTGTTCACCGCGATCAAGCTGGCGGGTGCGGCCTATCTGGTGTGGATCGGGATACGGACCTTCCGGGCGCGGGCCGAGGTGTCCGTGGATCTGGAGTCGAAGCCGCAGCTGAGCCCGTTGGGGGCGATGCGTTCGGGGTTCCTGACCAATGTGCTCAATCCGAAGACGACGCTGTTCGTCGTCTCGACCTTCACCCAGGTGGTGAACCCGGACACCCCGGTGTGGCAGCAGGCGGGCTACGGGCTGTTCATGTCGGCGGCGCACCTGGGCTGGTTCGGGGCGGTGGCGCTGTTCTTCTCCGACTCGCGGTTGCGCGACCGGATGCTGAAGGCGCAGAAGACGCTGAACCGGGCCATCGGGTCGGTGCTGGTGGGGCTGGGGGTGGGCTTGGGGTTCGCCCGCTGAGGGGTGGTCGGCGGCGCCCGCCCCGTTCCCCGACGGCCGTTGTGGAGTCGGTTACCTGTCGGTAGCGTGCGGGGTATGGGCGCTGCCGAGGGGTTCTTCGAACGACTTGATGCCGGGCGGTTCACCGCCACCGCGTACACGAGCGGGCCGTGGGACCCGGGTTCGCAGCACGCCGGGCCGCCGGCGGCGCTGCTCGGGCGGGCCGTCGAGGAGCGGCCGGGTGCGCGCGCCGACATGCGGATCGCCCGGATCACGTACGAGATCCTGCGCCCGGTGCCGATCGGCGAGCTGGAGATCACCACGAGCGTGTTGCGGGCCGGGCGCAGCACCGAGGTGGTCGAGGCGGCCCTCGCCCCGGCGGGGGCCGCGCCCGTGATGCTGGCGCGGGCCCTGCGGATCCGGGTGGCCGAGGAGGCCGTGCCGGCCGTGGTGCCGGGGCCGCAGGTGCCGCCGCCGGGGGAGGTGGACGTGACGCCGTTCTTCCCGGTGCCGTGGGACACGGGCTACCACTCGGCCGTGGAGGCCCGGTTCACCGAGGGCGCGTTCGTCGAGCCGGGGCCCGGGACCTGCTGGATGCGGATGAGGGTGCCGCTCGTCGCCGGGGAGGAGACCAGGCCGCTGGACCGGGTGCTGATCGCCGCGGACTCGGGCAACGGCATCAGCGCGGTGATGGACTTCGGGCGCTACGTCTTCGTCAACGGCGACCTGACCGTGCACCTGCACCGCCATCCGGTGGGCGAGTGGGCCTGCGTGGAGGCCCGTACGAGCGTGGACGCGGCCGGGATCGGGCTGGCGGACGCGCGGCTGCACGACGAGAAGGGGCCCATCGGGCGCAGCGCGCAGAGCCTCTTCGTCGCACCCCGGTAGCGGCCGCCCTGCCAACCCAACCCCCTTGTCAGGGGCGGGGCGTGGGTGTGGCAGGCTCGGGCGGATGGAGGCCCTGAGAGAGACGGATCCGGCGCACATCGGGGCGCAGGCGTTGCTGGCCCGGCTGGGTGCCGGTGGCATGGGGCAGGTGTACCTCGGGCGGTCGCCGGGTGGTCGTCTGGTCGCCATCAAGGTGATCAAGGAAGAGATCACCGGGCATCCGGAGGCCCTCGCGCGGTTCCGGCGGGAGGTCGAGACCGTGCGTGCGGTGCGCTCGGCGTACACCGCGAACCTGATCGACGCGTCGCTGGCGGCGCCGCCCTACTGGCTCGCCACCGAGTACGTGGCCGGGCCCACGCTGAGCCACGCGGTGCGCGAGTACGGCGGGCTGCCGGCCGTCGCGTGCCGCAGGCTGTTCGCCGCGCTGGCGGAGGGCCTGGCGAGCGTGCACGCGTACGGGGTCACGCACCGGGACCTCAAGCCGCAGAACGTGATCCTGGGCGGGCAGGGGCCGCAGCTCATCGACTTCGGCATCGCCAAGGGCGTGGCCGAGACGGCTCTGACGCAGGACGGCGCCGCCCCGGGCACCCCCGGCTACACGGCTCCCGAGGTGCTGCTGCGGGGCGAGGCGGCGGACGCGGCGGACGTCTTCGCGCTGGGCGCCACGCTCGCCTACGCGGCGACGGGCCGGGCGCCGTACGGGACGGGGGAGCCGACCGCGGTCAACTTCCGCGCGGTACACGGCGAGATCGACGTCGAGGGCGTGGAGCCCGACCTGGCCGCGCTCATCCGGGCCTGTGTGGCGAGGGAGCCGGGGGACCGGCCGGCCCTGGCCGAGATCATCCGGCGCTGTGCGGTGGACTCGGCGCTGGTGGACGATCCGGTGTACGCGGCGCTGACGGCGACCGCGGGCGGGGCCGCGCAGGTGCCGGGGCTGCCGTCGACGATCGGTCCGGGGCTGCCCGCCGCCTCGGGGTACGTGCCGACGTACGTCCCCGCCGGTCCGGTCCCGCCCCGGGGCCCGGTCCCCGTCGCGAGCGGGGGCCCGGACCGGGAGGGCGGCCGTCGGCGTCCGCCGCGCTGGGCGCTGGCGGCCGTCGGCGGTCTGGTGGCGGGCGGCCTCGTCACGGGCGGGTACCTGTTCCTCCAGGACGAGGACGGCAAAGACGGCAAGGGGGACGGCGGAGGGCGGCGGGCCGGGGGCGCGCCGAGCGCCGCGGCCACGCCCGGCGGACCGGCCGCGCCGTCCGGATCGGGCGGAGCGGCTTCCAGCCCCGCCCCCTCCTCCCCGGGCGGCGGCAGCGGGTCGGGGGCGGTACCCGACCACATCGAGCCGAACAAGGTGTCGCGGGACCTGTGGACCAGCGCCGGTCCGGGCGGTGGGAGCTGCAGCCTGCCCCCGGAGGAGCGGGCGGAGTTCCTGGTGGTCTCCGCCGTGGACGCCGACGATCCGAGCGCGCGGAACGTCACCGGCACGGTCAAGATCCGGGTGTACCTGAAGTCGTACAACACGGAGACGGGTCCTTACACGGTCTCCGTCGGGGTCAAGGCTCCGCACGAGATCGACGAGAGCACCCAGCGCCCCTACGAGTTCGTCCGCGACTACAACCACGGCATCGGCTACGCCAGCAAGCCCGTCGATCTCAAGGAGCCGGCCACCGGCGGCGAGGTGGAGCTCACGTACCCGGACGACTTCGCCACGCAGCTCGTGGACAACCAGGGGACCACGAAGAGGTTCCCGGCGATCCCGCTCGCCAACGATCCCGGCGACTGGACCGTGCTGGTCTACCGGGTCAGGAGTGTCAAGGAGTACAGCAGCGTCCACTGCACCGGCTTTCCGGTGAAATAGTGCCGGGTCTGGCCGACGAATCCACTGTCAGGTGACGTTCCATGAGGCAGTGTTGACGAGTGCGCAAGTTCTGGATGGCAAGCGGGCTCGGCATCGGTGCGTGCCTGACCTTCGTCGCCCTGCTCGTCGTCGGTACGTACTCGGCGGCGGCGGGGATCGTGAACGGCGGCAGGCAGGGCGCCGTCGGACTGGTCAAGGGCGCGGTGCCGGCGGTCTATCAGCCGCTGGTGGAGAAGTGGGGCAACCTGTGCCCCGCCCTCAACCCGGCCCTGCTGGCGGCGCAGCTCTACACGGAGAGCGGCTGGAAGCCGGACGTGGTGAGCCACGCCGACGCGCGGGGCATCGCCCAGTTCATCCCGGGCACCTGGGCGACGTACGGCATCGACGGTGACGGTGACGGTGACCGTGACATCTGGGACCCGAAGGACGCCATCCCGTCGGCTGCCTCGTACGACTGCCAACTCGCCAAGGACGTCGCGCAGGTTCCGGGAGACCGGTCCGACAACATGCTCGCCGCTTACAACGCCGGTCCCTACCGCGTCATCAAGGCCGGGGGCGTGCCGCCGATCAGCGAGACGCAGGGCTACGTGAAGTCCATCCGGGCTCTGGAGAAGAGCTTCGCGCGGCCCGTCGGACGGGTGGCGCCCTCGCAACAGGCGGCCGGGGCGATCTACTTCGCGCAGAAGCAGCTCGGCACGCCGTACCTGTGGGGCGGCAACGGAACGGCCGACCAGGGCGGGCGGTTCGACTGTTCGGGTCTGACCAAGGCCGCGTACGAGACGGTCGGGATCCAGCTGCCGCGCGTGGCCAACGACCAGTACAACGCCGGGTCCCATCCCCCGCGCGACCAACTGCTCCCCGGCGACCTGGTGTTCTTCTCCGATGATCTGACGAATTCGCGGGAGATCCGGCACGTCGGGCTGTACGTGGGCGGCGGATACATGATCAACGCCCCGTACACCGGGGCCGTGATCCGTTTCGACAAGGTCGACACCCCCGACTACTTCGGCGCGACGCGCGTGACGAAGGATGGTGCGCAGGCCCTTCCGGAGCGTGTCGGTGCTGGTCGGGCCCCCTAGCAACTCTCCGTAATGCAAAGGCCCTGAGCTGCGACGATGAGTCACTCTTCGATAACGTTGGAGTGATCATTCGGTGGAGAGTGGAACGTGGATGCCAGAACGGGCGTTCCATGAGCGCGGGGGTTGATCAAGTGGGGGGCGAAGGGGTGCACACAGGGGTGCGCCCGCAGGGGATCCACGGCAAGAGCAAGGGGCCGCGTCACCATGGCTGGACTCACAACAGGTGGGCCGAACGTGGATGTCAGCCTGCTGTACGAGGTCAACGGAGCGGCCCGGCAGGCTCCTGACTGGCTGGACCGGGCCGTGAGCCTGGCCGGTGAGTACGGGATCCTGCTGGCCCTGGTGCTCTTGGTCCTGTGGTGCTGGCGCGGTGCGCGCCGCCAGGACGAGACCACGGCCGTCGAGTCCTTCGCCGCACTGGTGTGGGCCCCGCTGGCCGCCGCGCTGGCCCTGCTCGTGAACGTCCCGCTGCGCGAATTCGTCGGGCGGCAACGGCCGTTCCGGCACCACGAAGGCCTCCAGGTGCTCGATCCCGGCTTCGGCGCGGGGATCGGGAACACCGAGTTCTCCTTCGTCAGCGATCACACCACCCTCGCGATGGCCTTGGGCGTCGGCCTGTTCCTGGCGAACCGGAAGGTCGGGCTCCTGGGGATCGGACTGGCCCTCGTCGAAGGCTTCTGCCGCGTCTACATGGGCGTCCACTACCCGACCGACGTGATCGGCGGTCTCGCGCTCGGCACCGCCGTGGTGCTCGTGCTCGCTCCGCTCGCCATGGCGCTGCTCACCCCGGTGGTGCGCGCGGTGGCCGGCTCCCCGCGCGTCGGGCGGCTCGTACGGGCCAAGGGCCGGGCGGTGCCCCGGCCGGTCGGGCTCGCGACGCAGACCCAGAACCCGCCCGCGGGACAGCGGACGCACGAGAACGACCTCGCCGCCTGAGGGCGGCGCGGGCTCAGGTCCGCGCGTACGAGTCCCACACGGCGAGCAGCGCCGCCACCAGCAGGCACAGCCCCGCCGCCCCGAAGAACACCCGGATCGCCGGCCGGCGCGGCCGGGGCGTCACGGATCGCCGCCGTCGGCGTCACCGTCGCGCCGGTACCGGGAGCGCAGCCACCAGCCGGTGGCCACGGCCGCGGCGGTGGTGAGCCCGATGGCCAGGGCCACGTCGGCCGGGCCGTCCGCCGAGCCCACGGGTCTGGCCCAGGCCGCGGCGGCCGGGGCGAACGCGATGAGCAGGGCCCAGAAGAGGGCCGTGAGGCGGGCTGCGGATCCTGGCATGACTCAAGGGCATCCGCTGCGGCCCGCCCCGGCCAGCCGGACCGTCCGAACGGGCTAGACCGTGTCCGGGCCCGTCCGTGCGGACCGGCCCGCCCGTGCGGACCGGCCCGTCGGTCGTGGTGGGACCGGCCCGTCGGCGCGGGCCGGGTGTTCGTGCTTACGCCGCCGGGTGGCGGGCGGCGTCCTTGCGGGCCAGGTCGCGGGAGCGGCGGGCCGGGCCGGACCAGCCGCAGGTGCAGACCGCGAGGGAGAACGCTCCGCGTTCGGCGGTGGATGTGGTGTGGCCTGTCGGTGGCTGCGGCTCTGACGTCGGCCGCGGGAGCGGCTCGGAGGCAAGCGGGGGGAGCAGGGTCGCGTCGGTGTGCGGTTCCACACCCCCACGGTACCCGGGCGGGCCGCCGCCCGGGGAGGGTGCGCCCCGTGACGGGAAACCCGGGACCTCGTTAAACGGAGCGGGTGGGGGCCTCGGGCAAGCAGCGGTCACGCGTTGGGGGTTGGCAGGCGATGGTGGTGCACCAGCACAGGCGGCGGCCCGGACGTGCGGGTGAGGCGCTGCGCGCTGCCGGCGTCGCCCTGGCGGTCACGGCGATGAGCGGGTGCGGGGGCGGTGCCGGCGGCGACGATCGGCCCCCGGCGGACGCGGCGGCCGTGGTCCGCGGCGCCGCGGACGCGCTGGCGAAGACGGGCAGTGCCCGGGCCCGTACCGCGATGGAGATGGCCACGGGCGGGACCCGGGTCACGATCCGCGGCGAGGGCGGCGTCGACTTCAAGAACCGGATGGGACAGCTCCTGGTGATGCTCCCCACCGATGTGAAGGGCGAGGACGAGCACCGGCCCATCACCGAACTGCTCGTGCCCGGCGCGCTGTACATGAAGAACCGCGGTGCGGGCGTCCCCGCCGACAAGTGGGTCCGGGTCGACACGACGGCCCTCGCCGACGGCAACCTGGTCACGGGCGGGGCCACCGATCCGCTGGTCGCGGCCGAGCTGCTGCGCGGCGCGCAGGAGGTGACGTACGTCGGGGAGACCGAGGTGGCGGGCACCCGGGTGCGGCACTACCGGGGGACCACCGACATCGGGCGGGCTGCGGGGAGTGCGTCGGCGGAGGTGCGGGGGGCGCTGGAGGCGGCGGCGAAAGGGTTCAGCAAGGACACCGTGCCGTTCGACGTCTACCTGGACGAGCAGGGGCGCCTGCGGAAGGTCCGGCACCGGTTCACGTACGTCAACAATGGCGTGATCGATGTGTCGTCGACCACGCTGCTGTACGGGTTCGGGACGCCGGTGACCGTCGTATTGCCGGCAAGTGGGGACATTTACGCCGGGAAGATCGCCGGATAGTGAGGTGAGTGGAGGGAGAGCGACGCGATCGGGCCATGGGTCGGTATCCGGAAATGGTCCATCCGTGTCATGCGCCCCGGGGCGCGGCGTCCCTACGCTGAGAAGCCGGGCCCGAGCGTCGATGACCGTAGACGGCAGATTGAGGTGACACGCGTGACTCCCGCAGGCGGTACGACGGTGCAGGACCACGTGGCTCTCGCCGAGATCGAGCTGTGCGGTGAGCTGATCATCGCGGCGTCGGCGGCGGTGGAGGAGCGGCTCAGTCAGGACCGGATCGACGAGGTGCTGATGGGCATCTGGTCGGGCTGACCGGCCGGGCCCCCCGGGGCGCTACGTGCGCAGGAGGCGGGCGATGGCCTTCGTGGCCTCCTCGACCTTCGCGTCGATCTCGGTGCCGCCCTTGACCGCCGCGTCGGCGACGCAGTGGCGCAGGTGCTCCTCCAGCAGCTGGAGGGCGAAGGACTGGAGGGCCTTCGTGCTCGCCGAGACCTGGGTGAGTATGTCGATGCAGTAGACGTCCTCGTCGACCAGCCGCTGGAGGCCGCGGATCTGGCCTTCGATCCGGCGCAGTCGCTTGAGGTGCTCGTCCTTCTGGTGGTGGTAGCCGTGGACGGCCGCACCCTCCTGGGGCGCGTCGGCTCCGGAGCCCTCCGCCTCGATGATCGTCATGCGTCCTCCCGTGGTCCGGAACGAAGGGTGCATACCCCTCTTGGGTATAGGGTACTGGGCCCCTGCCGAAGGGGCGGGGGTCCCTGGTCCTCACTCTGCCTGATGGAGGACACTGGGGAACTGCCGGTTAGCCGTGGCCGGGGGATGCGCCTAGCATCAGCCTGACCGAATCCAATGCACCCCGAGGACCTCACGTGCGATTTCGTCTGACCCCCAGGGAGACGAGCTTCTACGACATGTTCGCCGCGTCCGCGGACAACATCGTCACGGGCTCCAAGCTCCTGATGGAACTGCTCGGAGCGGACTCCTCCGCCCGGGCCGAGATCGCGGAGCGGATGCGGGCGGCGGAACACGCGGGGGACGATGCGACCCACGCGATCTTCCACCAGCTGAACTCCTCCTTCATCACGCCGTTCGACCGTGAGGACATCTACAACCTCGCGTCGTCGCTCGACGACATCATGGACTTCATGGAGGAGGCCGTCGACCTGGTCGTCCTCTACAACGTGGAGGAGCTCCCCAAGGGCGTCGAGCAGCAGATCGAGGTCCTGGCGCGGGCGGCCGAACTGACCGCCGAGGCCATGCCGCACCTGCGGACGATGGACAACCTCACCGAGTACTGGATCGAGGTCAACCGCCTTGAGAACCAGGCCGACCAGATCCACCGCAAGCTGCTCGCGCAGCTCTTCAACGGCAAGTACGACGCCATCGAGGTGCTGAAGCTCAAGCAGATCGTCGACGTGCTCGAAGAGGCGGCCGACGCGTTCGAGCACGTTGCGAACACGGTGGAGACCATCGCGGTCAAGGAGTCCTGAACCTCGTGGACACCTTCGCTCTGGTCGTGACCATCGGTGTCGCGCTCGGCTTTACGTATACGAACGGTTTTCACGACTCGGCGAACGCGATCGCCACCTCGGTCTCGACGCGGGCGCTGACCCCGCGCGCGGCGCTGGCGATGGCCGCCGTGATGAACCTCGCCGGCGCCTTCCTCGGCAGCGGGGTCGCCAAGACGGTCAGCGAGGGCCTGATCGAGACGCCCCACGGCAACCGGGGCATGTGGATCCTCTTCTCGGCGCTCGTCGGCGCGATCGTCTGGAACCTGATCACCTGGTACTTCGGCCTGCCCTCGTCCTCCTCGCACGCGCTGTTCGGCGGCATGGTGGGCGCGGCGCTGGCGGGCGGCACCGGCGTCATCTGGAGCGGGGTGGTCGACAAGGTCGTCATCCCGATGTTCGCCTCGCCGGTCGTCGGTCTGATCGCCGGTTACCTGGTGATGGTGGTCATCCTGTGGATGTTCCGCCGGTCCAACCCGCACAAGGCCAAGCACGGCTTCCGTATCGCGCAGACCGTCTCGGCGGCCGCCATGGCGCTCGGCCACGGCCTCCAGGACGCGCAGAAGACGATGGGCATCGTCGTGATGGCGCTGGTCATCGCCGACGTGCAGAGCGCCGACGACGCGATCCCGATCTGGGTCAAGATCGTGTGCGCCGTGATGCTGTCGCTGGGTACGTACGCGGGTGGCTGGCGCATCATGCGCACCCTCGGCCGCAAGATCATCGAGCTGGACCCGCCGCAGGGCTTCGCGGCCGAGACCACGGGCGCCTCGATCATGTTCGGCTCGGCGTACCTCTTCCACGCGCCGATCTCCACCACGCACGTCATCACCTCGGCGATCATGGGCGTGGGCGCGACCAAGCGCGTCAACGCGGTCCGCTGGGGCGTCGCCAAGAACATCGTCCTCGGCTGGTTCATCACCATGCCGGCCGCGGCCATGGTCGCCGCGGTCTGCTTCTGGATCGTGGACCTCGCCTTCGTGTAGCGGGCGAGCGGCAGGACGCGGGAACGAGAGCGGGCCGGCTCCCCCCACCCAGGGGGAGCCGGCCCTTTTCTTTCTTTCGCCTTGCGGTGGCACCGCCATGCAGCACCGCAGGACGTTCAGCACATCTCTTTAGCCGAAGCGGCCCGAGATGTAGTCCTCGGTCGCCTGCACGGACGGGTTCGAGAAGATCCGGTCCGTGTCGTCGATCTCGACGAGCTTGCCGGGCTGGCCGACCGCCGCGAGGTTGAAGAAGGCGGTGCGGTCCGAGACGCGGGCCGCCTGCTGCATGTTGTGCGTCACGATGACGATCGTGAAGCGCTCCTTCAGCTCGCCGATCAGGTCCTCGATCGCCAGCGTGGAGATCGGGTCGAGGGCCGAGCAGGGCTCGTCCATCAGCAGGACCTGGGGCTCGACCGCGATGGCGCGGGCGATGCACAGACGCTGCTGCTGGCCGCCGGAGAGGCCCGAGCCGGGCTTGTTCAGGCGGTCCTTGACCTCGTTCCAGAGGTTGGCGCCCTGGAGGGACTTCTCGACGATCTCGGCCAGCTCGGACTTGCGGAAGCTGCCGTTCAGTCGCAGGCCCGCCGCCACGTTGTCGAAGATCGACATGGTGGGGAAGGGGTTCGGGCGCTGGAAGACCATGCCGACGGTGCGGCGCACCGCGACCGGGTCCACGCCGGCGCCGTACAGGTTCTCGTCGTCCAGGAGCACCTTGCCCTCGACGCGGCCACCGGGGGTGACCTCGTGCATGCGGTTCAGGGTGCGCAGGAAGGTGGACTTGCCGCAGCCGGACGGGCCGATGAAGGCGGTCACGGAGCGGGGCTCCACGGTCATCGAGATGTCATCGATGGCCTTGTGGGTGCCGTAGAAGGCGGACAGTCCGCTGACGTCGATTCGCTTCGCCATGAGGGGTCACTTCGCTTTCATACAGTCGCGTCAGCGACCGGTCTTCGGGGCCTTCCAGCGGGCGATGCCGCGGGCCACCAGATTGAGGATCATGACGAAGGCGATCAGTACGAGGGCTGCGGCCCACGCCCGGTCGTAGGAGGCTTCACTGCCGACCTTGTACTGCTCCCAGATGTAGAGGGGGAGCGAGGACTGGGCGCCTTCGAAGGGGTTGCCGTTGATCAGCTGGGTGCCGAAGACCAGCAGCATGATCGGCGCGGTCTCACCGGCGATGCGGGCCACGGCCAGCATGACACCGGTGGAGATGCCGCCGATGGCGGTGGGGAGCACGACCTTGAGGATCACGCGCCACTTCGGCACACCGAGGGCGAGGGCGGCCTCGCGCAGCTCGTTCGGGACGAGCTTGAGCATCTCCTCGGTGGAGCGGACCACGACGGGCATCATCAGGATCGACAGGGCCATGGCGCCGGCGAAGCCGGAGGGGCCGAAGCCGAGCATCAGGTTCCAGGTCGTCAGGATGAACAGACCCGCGACGATGGAGGGGATGCCGGTCATGACGTCGACGAAGAAGGTGACGGCCTTGGCGAGCGAGCCCCGGCCGTACTCGACCAGGTAGACGGCGGTCAGCAGGCCGATGGGGGCCGCGATCAGCGTGGCCAGGGCGACCTGCTCCAGGGTGCCGAGCAGTGCGTGGTAGACACCGCCGCCCTCCTCGAAGCTGGTCACGCCGTTCATCGAGTGGCTGAGGAAGGCGCCGTCGAGGGCCTTGATGCCGCGGCTGATCGTGGTCCACATCAGCGAGAGCAGCGGGACGACGGCGAGGACGAAGCAGACCCACACGACGGAGGTCGCGACGCGGTCCTTGGCCTGCCGGCGGTTCTCGATCACCGAGCTGGCGGTGTACGTGATCACGACGAAGAGGACGGCCGCGAGCAGACCCCACTGGATCTTGCTGTGCAGGCCGAAGGCGAGGCCGATGCCGCTGCCGAGGGCGATCGAGAGGGCCGCGATGCCGGCCGGGGCCCAGCGGGGGAGGCCGCCTCGGGTCAGGCCGGCGGGGGCGGCGGACTTCGGGGCCCGGGTGGGCCGCTGGTCCTGGAGTGCGTGGCTCATCAGGCGTTCGCCCCCGAGAAGTCCTTGCGGCGAGCGATGATCAGGCGAGCTGCACCGTTGACCAGCAGGGTGAGCAGGAAGAGGACCAGACCGGAGGCGATCAGCGCGTCCCGGCCGAACTCGTTGGCCTCGTCGAACTTGGCGGCGATGTTCTGCGCGAACGTGCCGCCGCCCGGGTCGAGGATGTGCAGCGAGATCAGGAAGCTCGGGGAGAGGACGGTGGCGACGGCCATGGTCTCGCCGAGTGCGCGGCCGAGGCCGAGCATCGAGGCGGAGATGACGCCGGAGCGGCCGAAGGGCAGCACTGACATCCGGATGACCTCCCAGCGGGTCGCGCCGAGGGCCAGGGCGGCCTCCTCGTTCATGCGCGGGACCTGGAGGAAGACCTCGCGGCTGACGCTGGTCACGATCGGCAGGATCATGATCGCGAGCAGGATGCCGACGGTGAAGAGCGAGCGGGCGACGCCGACCTGGGACTTGTCGAAGACGTAGGTCCAGCCGAGGTACTCGTCCAGCCAGAGGTTCAGGCCGTTCAGCTGCGGGACGAGGAAGAGGGCGCCCCAGATGCCGTAGATGATCGACGGCACGGCGGCCAGCAGGTCGACCACGTAGGCGAGGGGCGCGGCCAGCTTGCGCGGCGCGTAGTGCGAGATGAAGAGGGCGATGCCGACGGCGATCGGAACCGCGATGGCCATCGCGATGATCGAGCTGACGACGGTGCCGAAGAGCAGGACGGCGATGCCGAAGACGGGCGGGTTGGCCGACGCGTTCCAGTCGAAGGTGGTGAGGAAGTTCCCCTCGTTCTTCGACAGGGCGATCGAGGCGCGGTAGGTGAGGAAGCCGGCGATCGACGCCATGATCACCAGGAGCAGGATGCCGGAGCCCTTGGAGAGCCCGGCGAAGATCTTGTCACCGGCGCGGCCGGTGGACCTCTTGCTCGTGGAGACAGGCGGAGCCGTGTCTATCTGGGTGGGTGTGGTGGAAGCCATGGTCTTTCCGGTCTGTGTGGGGGGCAGGCCCCCTGGCGGCGGTGCACCGGATTTCCCCCGGGTGAAGGGGAAGGGTCTCCGGGGCCGGTCCGCCCGTCCCCGGACGGGGGGAGGGAGCGGACCGGCTCTCGGAGGTCAGGACTAGCCCAGCGAGGCGATGCTCTCGCGGACCTTGGCGTTGATCTCGGCCGGGATCGGGGCGTAGCCGTTCTCCAGCAGGATCTTCTGGCCCGCGTCGGACGCGGTGTAGTTCAGGAAGGACTTGACGGTCGGCAGGGTCTCCGCCTTGTTGCCCTTGTCGCAGACGACCTCGTACGTCACCAGGACGATGGGGTACGCGCCCTCGGCCTTGGTGGTGTAGTCGAGCTTAAGCGCGAGGTCGGCGCCGGTGCCGGAGATCTTGGCGGCGGCGATGGCCTTGGAGGCGTTCTCGCCGGTGGCCTTGACCGGGGTGGCAGCGCCCGTGTTCACGTCGACCGTCTTGATGTTCTGCGAGGTCGCGTAGGAGAGTTCGAAGTAGCCGATCGCTCCGTCGACGGCCTTCACCTGGGAGGCGACACCGGAGGAGCCGGAGGCACCCTGGCCACCGGGGGCCGGCCACTTCTTCGCGGCGTCGTACGTCCACGCGTCGGGGGCGGCGGCCTTGAGGTACTTGCCGAGGTTCTCGGTGGTGCCCGAGTCCTCGGAGCGGTGGAAGGCCTGGATGGCGGTGGAGGGAAGCGTGACGCCGGGGTTCAGCTTCTTGATCGCCTCGTCGTCCCACTTCTTGATCTTGTCGTTGAAGATGTTGGCGATCGTGGCGGCGTCGAGGTTCAGCTTGTCGACACCCGCGACGTTGAAGCCGAGGGCGATCGGGCCGCCGACCATGGGCAGGTCGATGCCCTGGCCACCGGTGCAGATCTTCTTGGACTCCTCGACCTGCTCCGGCTTCAGCGCCGAGTCGGAGCCGGCGAAACCGACGGTGCCCTGGTTGAAGGCGACGATGCCCTCACCGGAGGAGGAGGACTTGTAGTTCACCTCGACGCCGGAGCAGGCGGCCATGTAGTTCTTGATCCACAGGTCGATCGCGTTCTTCTGCGCGGACGAGCCGGAGGCGAGGAGCTTGCCCTTGGCGTCGTCGCACTTGATCTCGCCGGTGGCCGCGGAGGGCTTGGCCGTGCCGTCGGCGGTCTTCGTGTTGTCGTCCGAGCCGCACGCCGTGAGGACCAGGGCGCCGGACACGACAAGCGCGCCGAGGGCGGAGGCACGAAGCATGTTCTTGCGCTGAAGCTTCACTTTCGGGTGTTCCTTCCAGAAGCCGCCGGCCGCTTTCTGTGTCGGGGCGGCGTGCGAAGAGGACTACGTCGGTTGCCCGGCTGAGCTGCTCGGTTTCCGTGCGGCTCGCTCCGTGCACCACCGAAATTAGGCAGAACAGGTGAAGCAGCTGACCGGCCCGAGTGAACGGACGGTGAACCGTGGCGGACGACCCGGTGCGTTCCCGTCCGTTCGCACACGGTCGCCATCATCCGTTATCCGCCCGTTATCCCGGTGTGACCGCGGGCTCTTTCAGCCACACGCGCTCGAAATCGAGCCGGGCCGCCTCCACCTCGTGGCGCTGGTCGGCGTGCAGGACGCCCAGGGCGTAGGCCGTCGCCGGGGCGATGCGCGGGGTGCGGGCCGCCGTCGCCGAGGCGGCGGCCGCCTCCGCCGCGTCGCGGTGGCGGTCCAGGGCCTCGCCCGCGGCCGCGGGCCGGCTCACGTCCTCGCCGAGCGCCTCCCGGGCGTACCGGTGGACCCGCAGGAGGCGGCGCACCTCGTGCCAGAGGCCGTCGTGGTCCGCGTTGTACGGGCTCGACGCCGCCTGTTCGCCGTCGCCGCGCGGCGGCAGTGCCGCGACCGCCGCAGACAGTCTGTTTTCGGCCACTGCTGCCAGGGGGGCCAGGACGTCCCCGACCCGCCCCCGGGCCGCTACGGAATCCAGCGGGACCTCCGAGGCCAGCACCGCCACCGCGTCCGCCACCGCGTGGAACCGGGAGGAGCCGAGCGCCTGGAGCGTGGCCGAGTGGGCGCGCGTACGGGCCAGGGTGAGCTGACGCTCCAGCAGGGCCCCGGCGCGCGCCGAGCCCACCGTCAGCGCACCGGCCGTGCCGCGCGGCGCCGGGAGCTCGGGGGATCCCGACAGCCGGTGCAGCGCGTCCATCAGCCGGGCCAGCCGGGCGGCGTACGCGTGCTCGTCGGCCAGCGTCGAGGACAGCCACACCAGCTCGGTGCGCAGCCCGTCGGCCCAGGAGGACTCGGTCACCACCCGGAAGGTGGCCAGGGTTGCGCTGATGCGGCGCGCGGCCCCCCGCAGGCTGCGCGTCGCGTCAGTGCCTTCGACGGCGTCGGCCCCGCTCTCCTCGTGCAGGCGCAGCCCGCGCAGGAAAGCGGTGGCCTGGGAGCGCAGGTACGTGCCGAGCACGTCACCCGCCCCCGCCGTCGCCGTAATCGGGTCATGGTTTGGCTGAGCCACGCCGGCGCCTCCGGGCGTCTATGAGCGTCTCCTGTACGTGCCGCAGCGGCTGGCCTTCCGCGTCCGTGCTGTGCCGGGTCCACTCGCCGTCCGGGCCCAGGTGCCAGGAGGAGGTGGCGTCGGACATGCCGGTTTCGAGCATCCGGTCCAGTGCCGCGCGGTGGGCCGGGTCGGCGACCCTGACCAGTGCCTCGATACGGCGGTCGAGGTTGCGGTGCATCATGTCGGCGCTGCCGATCCACACCTCGGGCTCGCCGCCGTTGCCGAAGGCGAAGACCCGGGAGTGTTCCAGGAAACGGCCGAGGATCGAACGGACCCGGATGTTCTCCGAGAGTCCGGGGACTCCGGGGCGCACGGCGCAGATGCCGCGCACCCAGATGTCGACGGGCACGCCCGCCTGGGCGGCCCGGTAGAGCGAGTCGATGAGGGCCTCGTCGACGATCGAGTTCATCTTCAGGCGCACGTAGGCGGGGCGGCCGGCCAGGTGGTGGACGGCCTCCTTGTCGATCCGCGCGATCAGCCCGTCGCGCAGCGAGCGGGGCGCGACCATCAGCCGGCGGTAGGTCTCGCGGCGCGAGTAGCCGGACAGCCGGTTGAAGAGGTCGGAGAGGTCCGCGCCGACCTGCGGGTCGGCGGTGAGCAGGCCGAGGTCCTCGTAGAGGCGGGCCGTCTTGGGGTGGTAGTTGCCGGTGCCGACGTGCGAGTACCGGCGCAGCTGGTCGCCCTCCTGGCGGACGACGAGCGACAGCTTGCAGTGGGTCTTGAGGCCGACGAGGCCGTACACGACGTGGCAGCCGGACTCCTCCAGCTTGCGCGCCCACTTGATGTTGGCCTGCTCGTCGAAGCGGGCCTTGATCTCGACGAGGACGAGCACCTGCTTGCCGGAGTCGGCGGCGTCGATCAGGGCGTCCACGATCGGGGAGTCGCCGGAGGTGCGGTAGAGCGTCTGCTTGATCGCGAGGACGTCCGGGTCGGCGGCGGCCTGCTCCAGGAAGGCCTGCACCGAGGTGGAGAAGGAGTCGTACGGGTGGTGCAGCAGGACGTCCCGCTCGCGCAGGGCGGCGAAGATGTCGGGCGCGGACGCGGACTCCACCTCGGCGAGGTCCCGGTGGGTGCCGGCGACGAACTTCGGGTACTTCAGCTCGGGCCGGTCCAGGGAGGCGATGCCGAAGAGGGCGGTCAGGTCGAGGGGCCCGGGCAGCGGGTACACCTCGGAGGCGTTGACGTTCAGCTCCTGCACGAGGAGGTCCAGTACGCCGGGGTCGATGGACTCCTCGACCTCCAGGCGCACGGGCGGGCCGAAGCGGCGCCGCATGAGCTCCTTCTCCAGGGCCTGGAGGAGGTTCTCGGCGTCGTCCTCCTCGACCTCCAGGTCCTCGTTGCGCGTCACGCGGAACATGTGGTGCGCGAGCACCTCCATGCCGGGGAACAGCTCCTCCAGGTGCGCGGCGATGACGTCCTCCAGCGGGACGTAGCGCTGCGGGGAGGCCTCCAGGAAGCGGGAGAGCAGCGGCGGGACCTTGACCCGGGCGAAGTGGCGGTGGCCGCTGACGGGGTTGCGCACGACGACGGCCAGGTTGAGGGAGAGGCCGGAGATGTACGGGAACGGGTGCGCGGGGTCCACGGCCAGCGGGGTCAGCACCGGGAAGATCTGGTTCCGGAACAGCGTGAAGAGGCGGGCCTGCTCCTTCTCGGTGAGATCGGGCCAGCGGATGAGGTGGATGCCCTCCTCGCCCAGGGCCGGGGAGATGTCCTGCTGGAAGCAGGCGGCGTGGCGGGCCATGAGCTCGCGCGAGCGCGTCCAGATGAGGTCCAGCACCTCGCGGGGCTGCAACCCGGAGGCGGACCGGGTGGCGACACCGGTCGCGATACGCCGTTTGAGGCCGGCCACGCGGACCATGAAGAACTCGTCGAGGTTGCTCGCGAAGATCGCCAGGAAGTTGGCGCGCTCCAGCAGGGGCGTGGTGGGGTCCTCGGCCAGCTCCAGGACCCGCTCGTTGAAGGCGAGCCAGCTGCGCTCCCGGTCGAGGAAGCGCCCCGGGGGGAGCTCGTCGCCGTCCTTGTCGCCGTCGTACGCGTCCAGGTCGGCGTCGATGTCGGGCTCGAGGTCGACGTGCGGGCGGTGCGCCGAGATGGAGCCTATGCGGGCGTGGGCGCCGGTGACGGCGTTGACCGGGCCGGCCACCGGGCCTGTCGCCTGGCCGGTGGGGGGCGTCTGGGACGGGTGCTGGGCGGGGACCTCGGTGGGGCCTGCGCTGGGCTTGTGGCTCATGACTCCATTCTTCCGCGCACGCGGGAGGACGGGCGCGTCGGAAGTGTCGGCCGTCAGTCGGAGTCGGGGCTGCATGGGGGGAGAGTCGCAAGCGTGTCTTAATGCCCGGTTAATGGCGCGTGGCTTCCCGGCTCCGCCTGGCGCACGTGTCGCCTCCCGGCGGGGGCGGCGGGGGCGGGGCGTGCCGTGCGCTCCGGCGTGCCGGGTGCGCCAGCCCGGGCTCCGCCGGGCGCTGCCCGGACCCGCGCCCCAAGCGCCGGCGGGGCTCAGGGGTCGGGGCTCCGCCCCGGGCCCCGCGCCTCAAACGCCGGCGGGGCCGGGTTGTGCCGGCGGGGCCGGGGTGTGCGGGGTGCAGCCCGGGCCCCGCGGCTCGAACCTGGGCTGGGAGCGGTCAGCTCTCCGTGCGGTACATGAGGTCGACCTCGTGGGTGGTGAAGCCGAGGCCTTCGTAGACGGCGAGGGCGGCCGGGTTGTCGGCGTCGACGTAGAGCATGGCGGTGGGCAGGCCCTGGGCCACCAGGTGGCGCAGGCCGATCGCGGTGAGTGCCTTGCCGAGGCCGCCGCCCTGGGCGCCCGGGCGGACGCCGAGGACGTAGACCTCGCCCAGCTGCTCCGCCGCGTGGACCTTCGTCCAGTGGAAGCCGACGAGCTCCCCGTCGCGCTCCGCGAGGAAGAAGCCCTTGGGGTCGAACCACGGCTGCGCGATCCGGTCGTTCAGGTCCCGCAGGGTCAGCGAGCCCTGCTCGGGGTGGTGGGCGAAGGCGGCCGCGTTCGTGGCGAGCCAGGCCTCGTCGTCGGTGCCGGGCACGAAGGTCCGTACGCTCACGCCGGGCGGGAGAGCCGCCTCCGGCAGCGGGTCGGCGTCGGTCAGCGGCCGGCGCAGCTGGCGCAGCTCGCGGAAGAGGGTCAGGCCGAGCACCTGCGCGAGGTGCCGGGCGGCCGACTTGCCGCCGTGGGCCCACACCCGCAGCCGCTTCCCGGAGGCGGCGAGCAGGGCCGTGCCCATCGCCCGGCCGTGCCCGCGGCCGCGCAGGGCCGGGTGCACGACGAGCTCGGCGGCGGGGGCCTCCACAGGGTCGGTGTCCTCCAGTTGTCCGTATCCGGCGAGCCGGTCCCCCTCGGTGAGCAGGAAGTGCCGGATCCCCGGGCGCGGTCCGCCGCGCAGCTGGAGCCGTCCCTGCTCGGACACGGCGGTGGTGCCGTCCGTGCGCGCCGCGTCCTCGATCAGGTCGAGCACGGCCTCGGCCTGTTCCTCCGTCAGTTCGTCGAGGGTCTGAATCTGCCGTCCCGGCTCCAGGGCCGCTGCTGCCTCAGTCATGGCACGAGCCTACGACCGCGACGGGTGGCGGGCGGAGTGCGGGCGCGGGGTCGGTCCGTCTTCTGCGCGTAACCAACGCGATACCCGTTACCCCCTGGTAGAGCTACGCGCGTTGACCATAGGCTTCCCCGGACCTCCCAAGCAGTATCGCTGTCCACAAAGGGGACTAAATGTCAGCGACGCCACAACGGCACCGCCGAAACCGCCGGTTGACCTTCGCCGCCCTCGCCGTCACGGCCGGGGCCGGGGCCATGGTCGCCGCCGCACTGCCGGCCGGAGCCGCGAGTGGTGGCGGTACGGCCAAGAGCCGGACCGTCGACGTGCAGATGCTGTCGTTCAACGACTTCCACGGCACGCTGGAGCCCCCGCAGGGCTCGTCCGGCAACGTGACCGAACGTCAGGCCGACGGCACCACCAAGGCCATACCCGCGGGCGGTGTCGAGTACCTCGCGACCAGCCTGCGCGAGGCCCGCAAGGGCCACGAGTACTCCGTCACCGCGGCGGCCGGTGACATGATCGGCGGCAGCCCGATGCTGTCCGGTCTCTTCCACGACGAGCCGTCCATCGAGGCGCTCAACAAGCTCGACCTGGACGTCACCAGTGTCGGCAACCACGAGTTCGACGAGGGCAAGACCGAGCTGCGGCGCATGGCGTACGGCGGCTGCCACCCGGTCGACGGCTGCTACGAGTTCGGCAAGGAGTTCACGGGCTCCCAGTTCCAGTACCTCGCCGCGAACGTCACCGACGAGAAGACCAAGCGTCCGCTGATGTCGCCCACCTTCGTGTGGAAGAAGGGCGACGTGAAGATCGGCTTCATCGGCGTCACCCTGGAGGGCACTCCGGACGTCGTGACCGCCGAGGGCGTCAAGGGCCTGAAGTTCGGCGACGAGGTCGAGACGATCAACAAGTACGCCGCCGAGCTGAACAAGCAGGGCGTGAAGTCGATCGTCGCGCTCATCCACGAGGGCGGTCTGCCCGCGAACGGCGCCTACAACTACGACTGCAACGTCCCGGGCGCCGGCGCCGGCATCTCGGGCGCGATCGTGGACATCGCCAAGAACGTGGACCCCGCGGTCGACGCGCTGGTGACCGGCCACACGCACCAGGCCTACGCCTGCAACATCCCGGACCCGGCGGGCAACCCGCGCACCGTGACCTCGGCCGCCTCCATCGGCCGCCTGTTCACGGACACCACCCTCACCTACGACCGGCAGACCAAGGACATCGTCCGTACGCCGGTCGCCTCGCCCAAGCCGGTCAACAAGGTCGTCACCCGGGACCAGCCCAAGGCGCCGGACATGACCGAGCTGATCGACCGCTGGAAGACCCTGGCGGCCCCGATCGCCAACCGCCCGCAGGGCTTCATCGCGGCCGACATCCCGGGCCGCGGTTCCGAGGCGCCCGAGAAGCCGCTCGGCGACCTGATCGCCGACGCGCAGCTGGAGGCGCTGGCCCCGGCGGACAAGGGCGGCGCGCAGCTGGCCGTCATGAACCCGGGCGGCATCCGCTCGGACCTCGCCTACAAGGCCTCGGGTGACGAGGGCGACGGCGTGGTGACGTACGGCGAGTCCTTCACGGTCCAGCCGTTCACCAACATGATGAACATCGTGGACCTGACCGGCGCCCAGCTGATCACCGCGCTGCAGCAGCAGGTCAGCGGCCCGGTCAACGGTGCGAACCCGAAGATCCTGCAGGTGTCGAAGGGCTTCACGTACACCCTCGACATGACCAGGACGGGCGCGGACCGCGTCGTCGTGGACTCGGTGAGGCTGAACGGCGAGGCGATCGACCCGGCCAAGACCTACCGGGTCGCGATGAACGAGTTCCTCGCGGGCGGCGGTGACGGCTTCACCGTCCTGAAGGAGCACAAGAACAAGCTGGTGGGCGCGTCCGATCTGGACTGCTTCAACGCCTACCTGACGAAGAACTCCTCGGCGACCAGCCCGATCGCCGTGCCGGCGGCGGACCGGATCACCGTCGTCAAGTAACACCGCGTGCGGTATCCCCGAAGGGGCGGCGGGCCATCGGCCCGCCGCCCCTTCGGCTTTGCCCGCTCGGGCACGGTCAGAGGGTCGCCAGGAACGTGCCGACGGCCGCGTGGAACCCCTCGGGGTCGGTGAACGGCACGAAGTGGTCGCCGTCGAGGGGCGCGTACGAGGTCTTCGGGCGCCGGGCGACCATCGCGTCGGCCGCGTCCTGCGTGAGCGCCTCGCTGCGCGTGCCGTGGATCAGCAGGGCCGGGCAGGTGCTCGCGAGCCAGGCGTCCCAGTGGTCGCCCCGGCACGCCCGGATGGAGTCGAGCATGTCCTCCGGGTGGTAGGCCAGGCGCCAGCCGCTGCCGTCCGGGAGGGGGCGCAGTCCGTCGGCGACGAAGGGGGCGGCCGGTCCGGCGGCGGCGAGGAGTTCCTCGCGGGTGGCGGCGGTGTAGGGGAGTCCGTCGAGGAAGTCGAACCAGTTCGGGCCCGTGGGGATGCGGATCTCGACGGTGGCGTCCACGCCGATGAGCGCGGAGATCCGGTCGGGGTGGGCGGCGGCCAGGTGGTAGGCGTTGAGCCCGCCGAGGGAGTAGCCGAGGAGCGGGACGGGGGCGTCGAGGCCCAGGTGGTCGAGGAGGGCGACGGCGTCGCCGACGTAGCCCTCGCGGCGGTGGTCGGGCGCCCGGTCCGAGTCGCCGTGCCCGCGCTGGTCGGGGGCGATGACCCGCCATCCGTCGCCGAGGGCGTCGGCCAGGCCGGTGAAGGCGAGGGCTTCGGACAGGCCGCCGTGCAGGGCGAGGAGCGGGCGGCCGGGACCGCCGAAGTCCAGGTACGAGAGGGTCCGGTCGTCGATCTTCAGCTGGTGGCGCATGGCGCGTGCCTCCCGTGGGCCCGTGTGATCTTCCGATGGCTCCACCCTGCCAGGAGTTGGGCAAGTGCGCAATACGATTGTGTAGCGCATTTGCCCAAAACGGGGCGCGGATACCATCCCGGCATGGGAAATCGCGAGGACCTGCTGGCCGGAGCGCGCCGCTGCCTGGAGGAGAAGGGGTACCTCCGCACGACCGTGCGCGACATCGCCTCGGCGGCGCAGGTGAGCATGGCCGCGATCGGCTACCACTTCGGATCCCGGGAGGCGCTGCTCAACCAGGCGCTCTTCGCCGCCATGGACGAATGGGCCGCGGGGTCCGGCAGGCTCGCCGGGCAGGGGGACACCGCCGCGGAGCGGTACGCCGACACCTGGGACCGCAAGATCCAGGACTTCGCCGACATGCGCTGGCTCTGGACCGCGAACGTCGAGGCCTTCGTACACGCGCAGTCCTCGCCCGAGCTGCTCGCGATCCTGGCCGAGGAGCAGCGCAAGTCCCGGCCCATGGTGGCCGCCCAGCTGCGCGGGGTGCCCCGGGACGAGGTCGCGGAGGAGGACGTACGGGCCCTCGGGTCGGTGCACCTCGCGCTGCTGACCGGGGTGATGGTCCAGTGCCTGACCGATCCGCAGGGCGCGCCGACCGGCCGGGAGATCGTCCAGGGGCTGCGCACGATGGTGGAGCTGCTCGAAGGCTGAGGCCGATCGGGGTCGGGGTCGGGGCCGGAGACCGGGGCCGGGTCCGGTCCGGAGGCCGGGCCTTACCGACGGGTATCTATTTTGAGGTGTCCACGCCATACTCCGTTGCCATCACCGGGTCGGCAAAGGGGCGGGCATGGGCGTGGACATCGGCGTGGGCGGCGGCGCGGGCGTGGGCGTGGGCGTGGGCAGACGGGCGTTCCTGGCCGGAGCGCTGGCCGCGGGCGCGGCGCTCGGACTCGGCGCCGCGGGGACCGCCCGGGCCTCGGCCGCGGCCCTCGGCACCCAGGACTGGATGGCCGGACTCGGGGACTCCACCCCCCTCCAGCGGATGACCATCCCCGGCACCCACGACTCCGGCGCCACCAAGGGCGGCCTCTACGTCGCCTGCCAGAACACCTCCATCGCCCAGCAACTCGACTCCGGCATCCGCTTCCTCGACGTGCGCTGCCGGGTCGCGGGCGGGTCCTTCGCGATCCACCACGCGGCCTTCTTCCAGGACCTCATGTTCGGCGACGTCCTCGTGGCCTGCTGGAACTTCCTCGCGGCGCACCCCTCCGAGACCGTCCTGATGCGCCTCAAGCAGGAGTACTCCACCGACAGCGACGCCACCTTCCGCGCCGTCTTCGACGACTACCTGGACCACCGCGGCTGGCGGCCGCTGTTCCGCATCGCCGACACCCTGCCCACCCTCGGCCAGGCCCGCGGGAAAGTCGTGCTCCTCGCCGACAACGGCGGGCTGCCCGGTCTGCGCTACGGCGACGGCAACGTCTTCGACATCCAGGACGACTACAACACCGAGCCCTTCGCCAAGCGGGGCCGCATCGAGAACCACTTCCGCAAGGCCGTCCAGCAGCCCGGCAAACTCTTCGTGAACTACGTCAGCACCGCCGCCTACATGCCGCCGCGCTGGAACTCCGACCGCCTCAACCCGCAGGTGCACGCCTTCGTCGACGGCGGTGAGCTCGCCGGCCGGACCGGGCTCGGCATCGTCCCGATGGACTTCCCGAACACCCGCTCCGGCCTGGTCCCCTCACTGATCCGGCACAACTGACGGCTCGGAGGGCGGCGGGGTCGGCGCCCCCGGGATGCGGAGCACCGCCTCCGTGCCCGGCCCGCCGTCGGCCGCCGCCCGCAGCGCGGCACTGCCGCCCGCGCGGGCGGCCGTACGGGCCACGATCGACAGGCCCAGCCCGCTGCCGGGCAGGGCGCGGGCCGACGGGGACCGCCAGAACCGCTCGAAGACGTGCGGCAGGTCCTCGGCCGGGATGCCCGGACCGTGGTCCCGTACGGTCAGCTCGCCGGCCCGCAGCGTCACCTCGACCGCCCCGCCCGGCGGGCTGAACTTCACGGCGTTGTCCAGGACGTTGACCACCGCCCGCTCCAGCGCGGCCGCCTCGCCCCGTACGTACCAGGGCGCCAGGTCCGAGTCGAAGCGGAGCTCGGGACCGCGCAGCCGGGCCCGGGACAGCGCGGCCCCGGTGATCTCGTGCAGGGCGACCACCTGGAGCGGCCCGGGAGAGGCCGCGTCCGGCCGGGACAGCTCCTGGAGGTCCCCGATCAGCGACGCCAGCTCCGTCATCTGCGCCTTGACCGAGGCCAGCAGCTCCCGCCGGTCGTCGGGCGGGATGGCCCGCCCGGTCTCCTCACTGCGCGCGAGCAGCTCGATGTTGGTGCGCAGCGAGGTCAGCGGGGTGCGCAGCTCGTGCCCGGCGTCGGCGATCAGCTGGGCCTGCCGGTCCTGGGAGGAGGCGAGGGCCGCCGTCATCGAGTTGAAGGACCGCGACAGGCGGGCGATCTCGTCGTCGCCCTCGTCGGGGATCCGTACGGTGAGGTCCTCGGTACGGGCGATGTGCTCGACGGCGTCGGTCAGTTCGTCGACCGGCCGCAGTCCCGTACGGGCCACCCACAGGCCGGCCGCGCCGGCGCCGACGACCCCGACGCCGCAGACCAGGAGCAGCACCCAGGCCAGGGTGTACAGGGGCTTGTCGATGTCGGCGAGCGGCTTGGCGACGGACAGCGCGGCGGCCCGGCCGTCGAGCAGGGCGGGCTGGGTGTAGACGCGGACGGCCACCCCGTCGGAGGTGGTCGCGTCGTAGAGGACGGCCCCGCGCCGCCGCTGGGCGACTTCGAGGTCGGTGGCGCTGACCGGCAGGGTGCCCTTGCCGTCGACCCAGCAGTGACCGCCGTCCGGCAGCACGATCTGCACCTGGGCGCTGAGGTTGTTCGCGGGCCGCTCCGGCAGGGCGGTGCCGGAGACGCAGCTGAGCGCCCGGAACACCTGGTTGGCCTGCGCCTCCGCGTTGGTGGCGCGCAGCGAGCTGTCCAGCTGGTCGCGCAGCTGGGCCCGCACCATCACCCACGACACCGCGGCCACCGCGGCGACGGCCAGGGCCACCGCCACCGTGACGAGCAGGGCCAGCCGGGAGCGCAGCGGGAGCGCGCGGAACCTGGCGGTCGGACTCACTCGGGCCCGCTCTCGCCGGCGCGCAGGACGTAACCCACCCCGCGCACGGTGTGGACGATGCGGGGCTCGCCGCCCGCCTCGGTCTTGCGGCGCAGGTACATCACGTACACGTCCAGGGAGTTGGAGCTGGGCTCGAAGTCGAAGCCCCAGACGGTCTTGAGGATCTGCTCGCGGGTCAGGACCTGGCGCGGGTGCGCGAGGAACATCTCCAGCAGCGTGAACTCCGTACGGGTCAGTTCCACCGGGCGCCCGCCCCGGGTCACCTCGCGGGTCGCGAGGTCCATGCGCAGGTCGCCGAAGGTCAGGGCGTCCTCGTGGCTCTCGCCGCCGGCCTGCGGGGCGGCGTAGGAGCTGCGGCGCAGCAGGGCGCGGACGCGGGCGAAGAGCTCGTCGAGCTCGAACGGCTTGACGAGGTAGTCGTCGGCGCCCGCGTCGAGGCCCGTGACGCGGTCGCCGACGGTGTCGCGGGCGGTGAGCATCAGCACCGGAGTGACGCTGCCGGCGGCGCGCAGCCGCCGGGCCGCGGTCAGCCCGTCCATCCGGGGCATCTGGATGTCCAGGACGATCAGGTCGGGGGAGTACGAGGCCGCCCGGTCGAGGGCGTCGAGCCCGTCGACGGCGGTCTGCACGGCGTACCCCTCGAAGGCGAGGCTGCGGCGCAGCGCCTCGCGTACGGCCGGTTCGTCGTCGACGACGAGGATCCGCGCTTCGCCTTCGGCGGGATTCATGGATGGGTCTCCCAGAGGTGGTGGTCGGCCGAGGAGTCCGACGGGTGACGGCGCCTCCAGCCTCGCACGGACGGGTCAGAAGGAAGTGCCGAAGCCGTCGGCGGTGGAGCCGGCACCGCCGGGGCCGCCCTTGCGGAGGGAGTCCAGGTCGGCCTTGACGGTGTTGACCGGGATGGCGAAGCCGAGGCCGACGCTGCCCGCGGCGGAGCCGCCGGAGGAGGGGGAGTAGATCGCCGAGGGCATCCCCACGATCTCGCCGTTCATGTTGACCAGGGCGCCGCCGGAGTTGCCGGGGTTGAGGGAGGCGTCGGTCTGGAGGGCCTTGTACGAGGTGGTGTCGGAGCCGGTGTCGCCGTTGAACTCGCGGCCGCCGAAGGAGAAGGGCCAGCCGCCGCCGTCCTGCCGGCGGCCCTGCGGCGCCCGCTGCTCGGACTTCGGCACCTTCACCTCGCGGTTCAGCGCCGAGACGATGCCGCTGGTGACGGTGCCGGTCAGGCCGTCGGGGGAGCCGATGGCGACGACCTCGTCGCCGACCCTGACGTTGCCGGAGTCGCCGAGCCTGGCGGGCGTGAGGCCGCTCGCGCCCTGGAGCTTGATGAGGGCCAGGTCCTTGTCGGGGTCCGTGCCGACGATCTTGGCCGGGTACTTCTTGCCGTCGCTCGTCGTCACCTGGACCTCGGCGGCCCCGTCCACGACGTGGTTGTTGGTGACGATCTCGCCGTCGGCGGTGACGACGATGCCCGAGCCGGTGCCCTGGCCGGACGCGGTGCGGGTGTCGATGCGGACCACCGAGGGGCTGACCTGTTCGGCGACGCCGGAGACCGTGCCGGAGCCCGTGCTCCGCGAGACGTTGGTGCCGTCGACGCCGCCGGAGCCGCCGCTCTGGTGGACCATCAGCTGCTGGACGGCGGCCGCGGTGCCGCCGCCTACCAGGGCCGCGGCGAGCGCGACGGCCGCCAGCAGGGCCACGGGCCGCTTCGCGCGGGGCGCGGGGGCGGCGGCGTGGGCCGGGCCGTCGGGGCGGGCGCCGGGGACGGTCTCACCGCGGATGACCGGCGGCTGGTGCGCTTCGTGCCAGCCGGGTGCGGCGGGCGGGTACGAGGGCGGCGGCGGGTACGCCGCCCCCGCCTGGGTCGGGCGGTGCTCCTGGGGGTACTCGCCTTCGCGGCGGAAGCTGTCGGTCATGGCTCCGACTCTGGCCGCCGATGATGAGAGCTTCCTGAGTCTGACCTGAGAAGCCCGACAGAACCTCGTATGCCCCTTATAAGGAACGGGACTTCCGCCGCCCCGCCACTGCCCCTTCGGCCTCGCCGGCGCGTGGGGCGCGGGGTCAGCGGCAGCCGCAGCTGCGGCGGATCACCAGGGCCGAAGGGAACTGCTTCAGGCGTTCGCGGCGGGAGCCGGCCACGCGCAGGCCGTCGTCCAGGACGAGGTCCACCGCCGCGCGGGCCATCGCCGGACGGTCCGAGGCGATCGTGGTCAGCGGCGGGTCCGTGAGGGCCGCCTCCTTCACGTCGTCGAAGCCGGCCACGGCCAGCTCCCCGGGCACGTCGATGCGCAGCTCCCGCGCCGCGCGCAGCACACCGATCGCCTGGTCGTCCGTGGCGCAGAAGATGGCCGTCGGCCGGTCGGGCCGGGCCAGGACCTCCAGGGCGACCGTGTACGCGTCGTAGCGGTTGTACGGGGCCTCGATGAGCTGGCCCTCGATCGAGCGGCCGGACTCCTGCATGGCCCGCCGCCAGCCCTCGACGTGGTCGGCGACCGGGTCGCCGACGGACGGGGTGTTCTCGACGCCGCCGATGCAGGCGACGTACTCGTGCCCGTGTTCGAGCAGGTGGCGGGTGGCGAGCTGGGCGCCGCCGATGTCGTCGGTGACGACGGCGACGTCGTCGATGGCCTCCGGTCGCTCGTGCAGCAGCACCACCCGCGCGTCCCAGGCCTCGATCTCGCTGGCGGCCTGCTCGCTCATGCCCTGGCTGACCAGGATCAGGCCGGAGACGCGCATTCCGAGGAAGGCCCGCAGGTAGTGGACCTCGCGCTCGGTGCGGTAGTCGGAGTTGCCGACGAGCACCATCTTCCCGCGCTCGGCGGCGGCCTGCTCGACCGCGTGCGCCATCTCCGCGAAGAACGGCTGCCGGGCGTCCGGGACGATCATGCCTATGAGGTCGGTGCGCCGCGAAGCCATCGCCTGGGCGACCCGGTCCGGGCGGTAGCCCAGATCCTTGATCGCGGCGAGGACACGCTCGCGCGTGGCCGGGGCGACCGGCCGGGGTCCGTTGTTGATGACGTAGCTCACGACGGCGGTAGACGTACCCGCAAGTCGTGCCACGTCATCCCGCGTCACCTTGGCCACGCGCGGCAGTCTACGCGGGGTGACCTACCTCTGGGCAGGCCCTCCTGCCGAGTGGACGATCGAGGAGGCCTCCGCCGATCGGGTGACGGCCGGAGCCGGCTGCGCGGACGCCGGTGCGGACGCCTGTGCGGTGGCCTGCGCGGCGGCCTTGGCCGCGGCCTCCGCGGCCGCCCGCTCGACCTTCTCCGGCGTGACGAAGCGGTAGCCGACGTTGCGGACCGTGCCGATCAGCGACTCGTGCTCGGGGCCGAGCTTGGCGCGCAGCCGCCGTACGTGGACGTCCACCGTCCGGGTGCCGCCGAAGTAGTCGTAGCCCCACACCTCCTGCAGCAGCTGGGCGCGGGTGAAGACCCGGCCCGGATGCTGCGCGAGGTACTTGAGCAGCTCGAACTCCTTGAAGGTGAGGTCCAGCACCCGCCCCTTGAGCTTGGCGGAGTACGTCGCCTCGTCCACCGACAGATCGCCGTTGCGGATCTCCATCGGGGAGTCGTCCGAGCCCAGCTGCTGACGGCCGGTGGCCAGTCGCAGCCGCGCCTCGACCTCGGCCGGGCCGGCGGTGTCGAGGAGGACGTCGTCGATGCCCCAGTCGGCGGTGACGGCCGCGAGGCCGCCCTCGGTGACCACGAGGATCAGCGGACAGCCGGGCCCCGTGGAGCGGAGCAGCTGGCACAGCGACCGCACCTGCGGCAGGTCGCGGCGGCCGTCCACGAGGATGACGTCGGCGCCCGGGGTGTCCACGAGGGCCGGGCCCTCGGCCGGGGCGACCCGGACGTTGTGCAGCAGCAGGCCGAGGGCGGGCAGCACCTCGGCGGAGGGCTGCAGCGCGTTGGTGAGCAGCAGGAGAGAGCTCATGACCGACCACCTGCCCGGGTCGGACGGTGCACGGTTCGCTGGTCCATCACGTCGGTTCCTCCTCGGTCCCGTCCCCGGGGTACCTCCCAGCGGTGGCTGGGGGAGTGCGCGGTACTGCTTCGTACGTCTTGCCGGGCGTCCCCGCGGTCCCCGCGCCCTCGGGTCCGCATGGATACCACTGTTCTCGGTTCGTTCAACGCTCTGAAAGCACAAAAGGACCCGGGGGCAACATTGCCCGGATCCTCTCGCCAAGCAGAATAGCCCACCGGCCCGTGCGCGGCCGAGCACTCTTCGGCATCCCCTGCTGTGGGTTCTGCCACGCCCGTGCCTGAGTATGCCCCGGTTTCACCGGATCGGCGGCCCGCCGGGCGGTGACTCGGGGTCGCTCCGGGGCACGCGCGACGCGTGGGCGCACGCCGGGGCGGACAGCCGGAGGGGCCATCATGGAGGCCGACGACGGCAGAGAGCCGACGAGAGGAGCAGCAGTGGCAACCGGAACCATCCGCTACTGGGCGGCGGCCAAGGCCGCGGCCAAGACGGCGGAGGAGCCGTACTCGGCGCGCACCCTGGCCGAGGCGCTCGACGCCGTACGGGAGCGCCACCCCGGGGAGCTGACCCGGGTGCTGCTGCGCTGCTCCTTCCTCGTGAACGACGAGCCTGTGGGCAAGCGCCCGCATGATGCCGTCCTGCTGACCGAGGGGGGCACCGTCGAGGTGCTCCCCCCGTTCGCGGGCGGGTGAGCGGGAGCCGATGAGCACGCCTGAGGAACACCAGCAGCAGCGGGAACAGCGCGAGCGGCAGGAGCGGGAGCAGCAGGAGCAGGAGCTGCACCGGCGGTACGCGCAGCAGCAGGACCCGTACGGGACCCAGACCTGGCAGTCCGACACCTGGGACACCAGCCACCAGCCGGTGTACCCGCCGCTGGGCGCGGTGCCGGGGCAGCCGGTGGCGCCCGAGGGCTGGTTCCGCGACGGGGCCCCGGCCGCGCAGCCGCAGGCGCAGCCCCCGGCCCCGGCCCAGGGCGGCGGTGCCGGCGGGTCCTGGCCGGACGCTTCCGCGGCCGGGTCCGCCGACCCCTACCCGGCGTCGTACGCGTACCCGGCGGCCGGCGGGCCCGCGCAGCAGCAGCCGGTGGTTCCCGAGGGCTGGTTCCGGGACGAGGTCCCGGCCCAGGCTCCGGCTCCCGTCGAGGACTGGTCGCAGGGCGGCCAGGGCGCGGGCGGGCCCGCCGAGGCCGCCGAGCAGACGGCGTACCTGCCGCCGTACCCCGGTCCCGGGCAGGAGGCCGCAGCCGAGCAGACCGCGTACATGCCGCCGTACCCCGGCGGGGCGCAGCAGCCGGCCGCCCCGGAGGGCTGGTTCCGCGACGAGCTGCAGGCCCCGGCCCCGGCCCCCGCTCAGGCCCAGGCTCCCGTCGAGGACTGGTCGCAGGGCGGCCAGGGCGCGGGCGAGCCCGCCGAGGCCGCCGAGCAGACGGCCTACCTGCCGCCCTACCCCGGTCCCGCGCAGTCCCCGCCACCGGCCGAGGAGACGGCGTACCTGCCGCCCGTGCCGGCCCCCGAGCGGGACGGGGCCGCCGCCGAGCAGAGCGCCTACCCGCCGCCCCGGGCGGCCGCGGACCCGGCCGCGGACGGCGCGGAACCGGTGGAGGTCACCGCCTGGTCCCCGCCCACCCTCGCCGGGAACACCCTGCGGGCCGTCGACCCGGCCCAGGCCCGCGCCGAAGGCCGGTCGCCGATCATCGACCCCGGTCCGCAGTCGGCCATACTGACCGCCGCCCTCGGCCTGCTGCTCGCCGTGGCCGCGGCCCTCGGGCAGTACGCCCTGCTCGTGCCGCTGATCGCCCTGCAGGCGCTCACCGCGGCCGGCTGGTTCCGCCTCAACGGCATGTGGCCGGCCCGCCAGGGCATCGCCCTCGCCTTCGCCGGAGCCGTCGTCGCCGACGGGGCCGTGCTCGCGGTGGACCGCACGTACGGCCCCGGCGCGATCGTCGGCACCCTCGGCGCCTGGGTGCTGCTCACCCTCGTCCTCCAGCTGCGCAGCCACGCGGATCCCGACGAGCGGATGTACGGGCTGATGGCCTCGGTGGCCTCGGCCGCCCTCGCCATCATCTGCGCCGGCTACCTGGCGGCCGGTTCCGCCGCCGTCACCGTCGGCGCCGCCGCCGTGGCCGTCGCCGTCTTCGCCCGGGCGCTGCCGCTGCCCACCGCTGCCTCGGTCGGCGTCTGCCTGGCCGCGGCCGCCGGTGCGGGCGTCGCGGTCGGCGGACTGACCTCGGTCGGGGTGGGCGGGGCGCTGATCGGCCTGGTCTGCGGCGTGTGCGCGCTGATCGGGCTGCGCGTGGCGGCGTACGACTACCCCTCGAAGTTCGTGCACATGACGGCCGGTGTGGCGCTGCCGCTCGCGGCGGCCGCTCCCGCCGTGTACCTGATCGGCCGGGTGGTGGGCTGACGTTCCGCTGACGGGCGCACATGGTCCACTAGATCGCTCGTACCGACTAGTAGGGGGAGGGCACGTGCGTGCTCTGCGGATCGTCGTGATCATCGGAGTGGTGCTGGGGGCGGTCTTCGCCGGCGTGGACCGGTGGGCCGCGGGTTACGTCGAGAACCAGCTGGCCGACAAGATCCAGGCCCGCCAGGGCCTGGCCGGCAGCTCGGAAGTGGAGATCCGCGGATTCCCCTTCCTGACGCAGGCGTTCAGCCACGAGCTGGACCGGGTCGACCTGAAGCTCAGAGGTGTCGAGGTGGTCGCCGAGGGGCGCAAGACGCGGCTCTCGGAGCTCGACGCGAGCTTCCGCAGCGTCAAGCTCAACGGTGACTACAGCGGCGGCACCGCCGAGCGGGCCGAGGGCACCGGGCGGATCACGTACGAGGACCTGACCGCGGCCTCGCAGACCGGCGCGACCCTCACCTACGGCGGGGCGCCGGGCAAGGTGAAGGTCACCGCGGCCGTGGACGTGCTCGGCAAGACGGTGACGCACAGCGTGGTGTCGACGATCTCCCTCGTGGACGCGCCGGACGGAAAGGGCGCCAAATTCGTCCGGGTGCGCGCCGACGAGGTCCCGGGCTCGGGCATCCCCGGGGTCGAGAAGCTGATCCGCAAGAAGACCGACTTCGAACGCAACCTGGAGGTCGGCATGCCGGCCGGGCTCCACCTCTCGGCCCTGACCTCGGACGAGACCGGTGTGCACCTCACGCTGGGCGGTTCGAACGTGGTGGTGGCCGGATCGTGAGACGGTGCGGTCCGATCCGCAGAAGGACGGGCCGCACGGCGGCTCCCGGAGGCGGCGCGGCGGCCGCCCGGGGGTTCCGATCCCACTATCCGGACGATCCTGTCTCGGAATATGACACACCGGTGACAGGGCGGCCGATTCGTCCCTACGATCCATGGCTATGAAGCATCAGCAGGCGGACCTCACGAAGCGACGGGCAGTAGACCTGTGTCGCGTCGCCGCCATGCTCTGTCGATCCATGTGACCTGTGAGCGCATCCGCTCCATCAGCCGGACGACGGCCCCAAGGCCCTTTCCCGCGTGACCGCACCCGCCTCCTGACCGCCTGACGCCTCCCCGCGCAGGGTCCGGAGCGCACCCGCAGGCACGCAGTACGCGTCACCCGCACCACCCCGCCGCACACTGCCCCGGAGGAGAACATCATGAGCCGCAGCGACGTCCTCGTAGACGCCGACTGGGTCGAGGCCCACCTGAACGACGAGAACGTCGTCGTCGTCGAGGTGGACGAGGACACGTCCGCCTACGACAAGAACCACATCAAGAACGCCGTCCGGATCGACTGGAAGCAGGACCTCCAGGACCCGGTCCGCCGTGACTTCGTGGACCAGGAGGGCTTCGAGAAGCTGCTCTCCGCCAAGGGCATCTCCAACGACGACACCGTCGTCCTCTACGGCGGCAACAACAACTGGTTCGCGTCCTACGCCTTCTGGTACTTCAAGCTCTACGGCCACCAGGACGTGAAGCTCCTCGACGGCGGCCGCAAGAAGTGGGAGCTCGACTCCCGCGACCTGGTCGACGGCAAGGACGTCCCGAGCCGCCCGGCCACCCAGTACAAGGCCAAGGCCCAGGACACCTCCATCCGCGCCTTCCGCGACGACGTCGTGGCCGCGATCGGCAACCTGAACCTGGTCGACGTGCGGTCGCCCGACGAGTTCTCCGGCAAGCTGCTCGCCCCGGCGCACCTCCCGCAGGAGCAGTCGCAGCGCCCCGGCCACGTGCCGAGCGCCCGCAACATCCCGTGGTCGAAGAACGCCAACGACGACGGCACCCTCAAGTCCGACGAGGAGCTCAAGGCCCTCTACGAGGCCGAGGGCGTCGACCTGTCGAAGGACACCATCGCCTACTGCCGCATCGGTGAGCGCTCCGCGCTCACGTGGCTCGTGCTGCACCAGATCCTGGGCCAGACGAACGTCAAGAACTACGACGGCTCCTGGACCGAGTACGGCTCGCTCGTCGGCGTGCCGATCGAGCTCGGCGCCAACAAGTAATCCCGGGCACGCGACGCCCCGTAGTACGACCTCTCTAGGACAGGACAGAGAACATGTGTGGAGCACAGATCGGCGGGCCCGACCTCGCGACGCTCAAGCCCGGTGAGACCGCGATCCAGGGACAGGTGACCAAGGGCGGCGAGCCCATCAGCGGTTACGTGCGGCTGCTGGACGGCGGTGGCGAGTTCACCGCCGAGGTCCCGACCTCGGCGACCGGCCAGTTCCGCTTCTACGCCGCTCCCGGCACCTGGACGCTGCGGGCGCTCGTCCCGGGTGCCCAGGCGGACCGTGCCGTCGTGGTCGCCGAGGCCGGCGGTGTGACGGACGTGGCGATCGCGGTCTGAGCACCGCACGTGTGATCGCTCGACAGATCGGCCGGAGGGCCGCACCCCAGGGGGTTGGACGCCACTGGAACGGGGTGCGGCCCTTCGTGCCGTCCGCCTTGTGTTCGCGGCCGCCCGCTCTACGCTGGAGTCATGTACGCCCGTCGCCGGCGCGTCTACTTCCTGCTCATGGGCGGATGCCTGGTCCTCTTCGTCTCCGCCTGGACCTTCGTGCGCCTGCTGTCGGTCGAGGCCGCGGTCGCGCTGTGCGTGGTCGCCATGGTCATCCCGCCGGTGGCCGCGATGATCGCGAACCGGCGCGGACCGGACGACCGCTGGTGGGACGACCCCTCGGGCGATCCGAAATCCGACGAGTGGTGGGACGAACTGGACGGAAAGCGGCGTCACGAGGACTGAAACCTCACGAAACGAGAACGTGATCTACGTTCGTACAACTGCTCCCCTCCGGTGCGCGTCAAGGGGTACGCGCGGGTATCCAGCCTGCGCCGCAGGTTTTGTGGGGGACTCCTTTGGAACACGAACAGACCATCCCTGAGCAGCGGAAAGGGGAGGAGAGTGCACCGGAGCCGGACACTTCGACCCCGCGCCGCCGGACGGGTCGCACCACCCTCCTGATCGCGGGCGCGGCCGTGCTCGGCGTCCTCGCCGGGACGATCACCGGCTACGCGGTGCAGTACCACCGCGAGCCCACCCCGCTGCCGCCGCTCGCCCAGCAGGACATCGCCGTCCCGAAGCCGCTGGCGGTGACCGACGCGACGAGCACGCGCTCGATCAACGCCAACCGCTGGCACAAGGCGGACGAGGACCTCGTCGCGAAGCTGCTGGAGGCCCCCTCGGCCGCGACGGTCGCCTTCTCGGGCGCCCAGTCCCCGGACGCGTTCGCCGCGGACTTCTACGCGAACCCTCCCGCGGCGATCGGCTCCGCCATCCGGCAGAACGTCCGCAGGATCGCCACCGTGCGGTGGTCCGAGGACCACACGAACTTCGTCGAGATCCGGCTGCTCCAGTTCCAGAACCGGGACGGGGCCCAGAGGTTCCAGTCGGGCGTGCAGGACTACATGCCGACCACGAAGCACGCGGGCAACGCGGGCAGTGAGGTTCCGGGTGTTCCCGCGGACTTCGGCCACCTGTGGATCAATTCCGAGGCGAGTGAGAAGGCCGGTTACCTCCCGGTCCGGCGGGGCACCGCGCTGGTCCGCCGCGGCGACATCGTCATGCACATCACCTACGTGAACAACCGCGGCGAGGTCGACGAGAAGGTCGTGGCCGACCTGGCCAAGCGGCAGATGGAGCGGCTGTGAGCGAGCGGGAGAACGAGAGCGGAGCCGTCGCGGACGCCGTGCCGGACGTCGTCGGGGATGCCGTGCCGGATGTCGTCGGGGATGCCGCCGAGGCCGCCCAGGACGCCACCGGGCCCACGCGCAGGGTGAAGACCGGGGCGGTCAGGCTGGTGGCGGCGGCCGTGGGCGTCGTCGTCCTCGTGGGCGGTGGCCTGTGGTTCTCCGCCGTGCTCGACGATGCCGAGCGGACCGCGCCGACGCGGTACTGGATGGCGGAGGGCGCGCCCACCGGCTCTCCCGCCCCGGTCCCGCCCGTGCCGGCGGCCGAGCTCAAGGCCAAGCTGGTGCCGCTGTCCACGGGCTACTGGCTCGGCCCCGACATCGACGCCGAGGGCAACGACTACTTCGTCTCGGGCGAGCGGGCGGTGCAGGCCTTCAAGGACGACCACTCGGGCCTGTCGACCGGTGACCGCGAGGTGCGGGACAAGGCGCTGGCGGATCTGAAGCTGAAGGGCCTGGCGGGGCGCAGCTACGCCCGGGGGAACGGCGGCGGAGCGATGGTCTCCGAGATCCAGCTCATGCAGGCGGACCCCAAGGAACTGGGGAAGTTCGCCGAGTTCGCCAAGAAGCTCCTCGATCTCACCGCGGTCGACGGTCAGGCGCCCAAGGTGGACGGTTTCCCCGACGCCAAGTGCGCGCTCGGCTCCGCCGTCGACGGCAAGAAGCAGGAGATCGCCACCCTCGAATGCGTGGCCCTCCAGGGAGACGTGCTGGTGACCTACCGGACCTACGGGTGGTCCCCGGGTTTCCACGCGAGCGATGCCGCGGGCCTGTTCATGGAGCAGCTGAACCACCTCAAGTCCCCCGGGGAGTCCGTGTGAGCGAGCAGACCACCACCGGCACCGAGCCCGGTCGTGAGCCCGGGCCCGAGGCCGAGCCCGTGCCCGGGCCCACTGCCGGGCCGGCCCCGCAGACGCCGGAGGGCCCCGAGGACGCGGCGGCCGCCGCGTCCTGCGACGCCCCCGCCCCGGAGGCCGCGCCGATCGCGCCCAAGGACCGCAGACGCCTGTTCGCCGCCCTGCGCTGGACCGCCGCCGTCGCCGTCTTCGCGACCGTCGGCGCGGGCGTCGCGTACGGGATCACCCGGCCCGAGCGCACCGACGTCCCCGGCCTCTCCACGGCGGACGACGGCCGCTGGACGTACCCGGCGCTGTCGCAACCGGCGCTGCCCGCGGGCGCCCCCCTGGCCCAGGGCCCGGACAACCCGGACGAGACGCACTACGCGCAGCTCACCGGCCTGCTCCTGCCCGCTCCCGAAGGCGCCAAGGCCGACGACGCCGTCAAGGCGGACAAGGACGGGGCGGTGTCGGCCGACGTCTTCCTGGAGGAGTACGCGCCCGACGTGCGCGAGAAGCTGAAGCAGTCCCTCGAATGGGACGGGCTGCGCCAGATCACCGGCCGGGGCTGGACCATGCCGGACGGCACCCGTACGCACGTCTACCTGTTGCGCTTCCACGCGTCGGGTTTCGTGGACGCCTTCAAGGGATGCGACACCAACGCACGGTTGAACGGCGTCTCGGCCCTGGAGCTGGACGACGTCTGGACCGGGGTCAAGAGCACGCAGAACGCCATCGTCCCCTTGCGTTTCCCGGGTTCGGGCATGGCCGGCGAGAGCGAGCTCAGCGTGTACCAGGAGGTGAAGCCCGTCCTCGGGGACGAGCAGACCAAGGTCGGGTGCCTCCAGTCGGGTGACGTCCTCGGCATGGTCATCCAGACCCGCAAGGGCGAGGTGGCCCCCGTCCCCTTCCACCAGACGGTGATCCTGCAGAGCCAGCTGCTGAGCTGACGGCCGGGCCGGCCGCCGGGGGCGTACCGGTACGGCCCACCTCGCAGCGTGCGCCGGTCCCCGGGCCAGTAGGCTTGGGGACCGGCCCCGTACAGCCCCGAAACGATTCCGAGGAGCACCCCGTGCTTGAGGCAGTCTTCACCTCCCTGCTGGTCCTGGTCTGCGTCGGCGTCCTGGCCTTCACCGGCCTGGCCGTCAAGAAGCTGTACCAGGGTCAGCGCTGAGCACCGGCTCCGCAGACCGCCCCGGAACCCCTCCCACAGATCGCCTGAGCAGCCATCCATGATCCAGATCCCGTCCGACCTGAACCCGGGCCTCGTGCCCCTCGCCTTCCTCCTCGGTACCTGGGAGGGCGCGGGCGTCTTCGACTTCCCGGGTGAGGAGAAGTGCAACTTCGGCCAAGAGGTCGTCTTCAGCCACGACGGCCGGGACTTCCTGGAGTACACCTCCCACAGCTGGGTCCTCGACGCCGACGGCAACAAGGTGCGGCCGCTGGAGTCCGAGTCCGGTTACTGGCGCATCGACAAGGACCGCAAGGTCGAGATCGTCATGGCCCGCGACCAGGGAGTCGTCGAGGTCTGGTACGGCGAGCTCGCCGACCAGAAGCCGCAGATCGACCTGGCCACCGACGCGGTCGCCCGTACCGCGGCCTCCGGCCCGTACAGCGGCGGCAAGCGGCTCTACGGCTACGTGAAGAGCGACCTCATGTGGGTCGGCGAGAAGGCCACGCCGGACGTCGAGCTGCGCCCGTACATGTCGGCCCAGCTGAAGAAGGTCGTCACGCCCGAGGAGGTCGCCGAGATGGCGCGCAACCTCCCGGACATGCCGGACGACGGCATCGCCTTCTTCCGCTGAGCGGGGCCGTCCACAGGCTGTGCACGAAAGGGGACCGCGGGCTCGCCCGCGGTCCCCTTCGCACCCCTACACTGGCGGAGTGGTGAGCACCGAGAGCACCGAGGGAACCCAGGGCCTCGACTGGAAGAGCGACCTGCGGCAGCGCGGATACCGGCTGACGCCGCAGCGCCAGCTCGTGCTGGAGGCGGTCGACGCCCTGGAGCACGCGACTCCGGACGAGATCCTCGTCGAGGTGCGCAAGACCGCCTCCGGGGTCAACATCTCCACGGTCTACCGCACCCTGGAGCTCCTGGAGGAGCTCAAGCTGGTCTCGCACGCCCACCTCGGGCACGGGGCCCCCACCTACCACCTCGCCGACCGGCACCACCACATCCACCTGGTCTGCCGTGACTGCGGCGAGGTCATCGAGGCGGACGTGGACGTCGCCGCCGAGTTCACGGCGAAGCTCCGCACCACCTTCGGGTTCGAGACCGACATGAAGCACTTCGCGATCTTCGGCCTGTGCGCGAAGTGCGCGGCCCAGCAGCGTGCCGCCCAGGCGTAGCAGGGTCGTACGCTTGGTCCCATGACCAGCAGCCCCTTGCTCCATCTCCCCGGCGCCGTGCAGGCCGAAGGCCGCGACGAGGGCGTCGCCGCCCACTACGGCGAGCTGTACGGCGAACAGCGCGCCCTCGCGGACGGACGCGGCTTCGTCGACCTCTCGCACCGCGGGGTCGTCACCGTCACCGGGCCGGAGCGGCTGAGCTGGCTGCACCTGCTGCTCACCCAGCACCTGACGGAGCTGCCGCCCGGGCAGGCCACCGAGGCGCTGATCCTCTCCGCGAACGGGCACATCGAGCACGCGCTGTACCTCGTCGACGACGGCGAGACCACGTGGGCGCACGTGGAGCCGGGCACCCAGGGCGAGCTGATCGCCTACCTGGAGTCCATGAAGTTCTTCTACCGCGTCGAAGTCGCCGACCGCACCGGGGAGTTCGCGGTCGTGCACCTGCCGGCCGGCTCCATCGCCGAGGTCGCCAAGGAGCACGTCGTACGGGAGACCGCGCACGGCCGTGACGTCTTCCTCCCCCGCGCCGAGCTGGAGTCCTTCGCCGCCGCGTACGGCCCGGCCGCCGGTCTCCTCGCCTACGAGGCCCTGCGCGTCGAGGCGCACCGGCCGCGGCTCGGCCAGGAGACCGACCACCGGACCATCCCGCACGAGCTGGGCTGGATCGGCACCGCCGTGCACCTGCAGAAGGGCTGCTACCGCGGCCAGGAGACGGTGGCCCGCGTCCACAACCTGGGCAAGCCCCCGCGCCGCCTGGTCTTCCTCCACCTGGACGGCTCCGAGGTGCTCCTCCCGGCCCACGGCGCACCGGTCCGGCTCGCCGCCGACGGGGAGGAGGGCCGCCAGCTGGGCTTCGTGACCACCGCCGTACGCCACCACGAGCTGGGCCCGATCGCCCTCGCGCTGGTCAAGCGGAACGTGCCGGTGGACGCCCCGCTGCTGGTCGGGAAGACCGCCGCCGCACAGGAGGTCGTCGTGGCCCCCTGAGGGGCCCCGACCGTCAGACGTCGATGACGAGGGTGAACGGGCCGTGGTTGGTCAGCGAGACCCGCATGTCCGCGCCGAACCGGCCCGTCTCCACCGTCGCGCCCAGCGCGCGCAGCTGCGCCACGACCTCGTCGACCAGCGGCTCGGCCACCGGGCCTGGCGCCGCCGCGTTCCACGTGGGGCGGCGGCCCTTGCGGGCGTCGCCGTAGAGCGTGAACTGGGAGATCACCAGCAGCGGCGCGTTCACGTCGCTGCAGGACTTCTCCGCCTCCAGGATCCGCACCGACCACAGCTTGCGGGCCAGTACGGCCGCCTTCTCCGGCGTGTCGTCGTGGGTCACCCCCACCAGCACGCACAGTCCTTCGCCGACGATCTCGCCCACGGTCTCGCCGCCCACGACGACGCGCGCGCCGTCCACCCTCTGCACCACTGCTCGCATACCACCTGTGTACCAGCCGTGCACCCGTCCGGGGCCGATCGGGTGGAGTGGGACTGCATCGGGGCCACGGAGAGTGGCACCATGCACGCAGGCGGTGCGGGTGCGCCGCACCGGTCGAGGGGACGGACTCGTTCGTATGAATACTTCTGGTACCTCCGTACCTGCATCACCCGCTTCCATCGCAGCTGCCGCGGTACGACCGCCCGCGCAGCGCACGGCCGACACACAGGGGACGCCGACCCCGACCACCGCGCTCGGGCTGCCGGAACTGCGCGCGCTGCGCCGTGACGCGCAGCGCGACGAGGCCGATCTGAGCTATGTGCGCAGACTGCTCCAGGGCCGCATCGACATCCTGCGCGCCGAGCTGGCCCGCCGCAGCGACCCCGAGCTCGCCCGCCGCACCGACCCCGAGGCGCCGGTGGTGGACCGGCTGTCGGTGATCCTCGCCGACGCCCCCTCCAGCCGCAGCGCCTCCGCCCGGCACGTCACGCTCGGCACCCCGCACAGCGAGGAGTACCGGCTGCTGGCGGCCGAGATGCTGGCCGACGTGGAGCTCTCCGACCTCGGCGCCCGCACCGACGAGGAGCTGCACGAGGGGATGGGGAAGCTGGTGCGGTACGAGCAGCAGGTCTCGCGGCGCCGGCAGCAGCTCCAGCGCACGGCCGACGACTGCAGTGCCGAGATCACCCGGCGCTACCGGGAGGGAGAGGCGCAGGTGGACGACCTGCTGGCGTAGGAGGTCCGGGCGGCGGAAATTCGGGCGACTGGCGCCGGACGGGCGATTAGCGTGGCCCGCTATGAGTGCTGACGTCCGGCCGATCGCCGCATCCGAACTCCCCGACTGGCTGCGAACCGTGAACACCGGGTTCCTGAACACGGCCCGAGCGACCGACTCGGACGTGGCCCAGCGGGCCAAGGACAACGATCTCGCCCGCACCCAGGGCGCGTTCGACACCGACACCGGCCGTTGCGTGGCGGCCTTCCGGTCCTTCGCGCAGGAACTGACCGTGCCCGGCGGGGCCGCCGTCCCCTCCACCGCGATCTCCAACGTGGGCGTGCTGCCCACCCATCGCCGCCAGGGCCTGCTGACCCGGATGATGGCCGCGGAGTTCGCCGCGGCCGGGGCGCGCGGCGACGTGCTGGCGACGCTGATCGCCGCCGAGTACCCGATCTACGGGCGGTACGGGTTCGGACCCGCCACCTCTCTCGCCGAATGGGAGATCGACGTACCGCGCACCGGACTGGACCGGCGGCTGTCGGCGCCCGTGGACGGCCCGGGGGTCCCCCCGGCCGGAAGCTGGGGGAGGATCGACCTGGTGGACGAGGCCGAGGTCCGGCAGGTCGGCCCGGAGCTGCACGAGCGGCTGCGGGCGCGCACGCCCGGCATGATCGACCGGAGCGAGCTCTGGTGGCGCATGCGGACCGGCCTGGAACAGGTCTCGTACCGCCCGTACCAGGAGAAGTTCTTCGCGGTCTACCGCACGGCGGCGGGCGAGCCGGCCGGTCTGGTCACCTACCGGGCCGACGACCACTGGACGGACGCGAAGGTCCCGCAGAACACCGTGCAGGTCCACGACCTGCTGGCGGCCACCCCGCAGGCGGAGCGGGCGCTGTGGCAGTTCCTCTGCTCGATCGACTGGGTGCAGAAGGTCCGCACCGGCTACCGGGCCCCCGACGACCTCGTCCCGCAGCTGCTGCCCGACCCGCGTTCGGCCCGCCTCGTCACCTCCGCGGACTTCCTGTGGGTGCGGGTGCTGGACGTCGTACGGGCGCTGGGCGCGCGGACGTACGAGGCGCCCGGGGAGCTCGTGCTGGAGGTCACCGACGCGTCGGGGCCGGCGGCCGGCCGCTACCGGTTGGACGCGGGCACCGGCACGTGCGAGCGGACCGGGGCGGCGGCGGACCTGCGGCTGGACGTCTCGGCACTGGGCTCGCTGTACCTCGGCGACGAGTCCGCGGTACGGCTGGCCGCGCTCGGGCGGGTCACGCAGGAGCGGCCGGGGGCGGTCGCGCTGGCGGACGCGGTGTTCCGGACGGCGCGCCGGCCGTGGTGCCCGGACATCTTCTGACCCGTACCGTTCCCGTGTCGGAGAACTGAGGACTGAGGTACTTGACGTCACTTGTGGAAACCCTGCGCGCGGCCGGCTGCGTCTTCGCCGAGGAGGAGGCGGAGCTGCTGACCGGGGCCGCCCGGGACGCCGGGCACCTGGCGGAGCTGCTGGCCCGCCGGGTGGGCGGTGAACCGCTGGAACACGTGGTCGGCTGGGCGGAGTTCTGCGGGCTGCGCCTGGAGGTGGGCGCGGGGGCGTTCGTACCGCGCCGGCGCACCGAGTTCCTGGTGCGGGAGGCGGTCGCGCTGGCCCGGCCCGGTGCCGTGGTGCTCGACCTGTGCTGCGGGGTGGGCGCCCTGGGCGCGGCGGTGGTCTCGCAGCTGCCGGGCGGCGCGGAGCTGCACGCGGCGGACATCGACCCGGCGGCGCTGGCGTACGCGCGGCGCAACGTGGCCCCGTACGGCGGCCGGGTGTGGGAGGGCGACCTGTACGCCGCGCTCCCGGATGCGCTGCGGGGCCGGGTGGAGCTGCTGGTGGTCAACGCCCCGTACGTGCCGACGCGGGAGATCGGCCTGATGCCGTCGGAGGCGCGGGAGCACGAGCCGCTGGTCTCCCTCGACGGCGGAGCCGACGGCCTGGACGTCCACCGCCGGGTCGCGGAGGGCGCGGCGCCGTGGCTGGCCCCGGGCGGTCACCTGCTGATCGAGACGAGCGCCCGGCAGTCCCCGTCGACGGCCTCGGCGCTGGCGTCCGCGGGCCTCGCGGTCCGCGCGGCCACCTCGGAGGAGCTGCACGCCACGGTGGTGATCGGCACGGCCTGAGAAAAACTCCGCGGGCCTGTCACATCCGTGCGGTGCGGCGGGTCAGAGGAGTGAAGCAGGCGGGAAACCGACCGGAGCCAGTCCGCACCGGCGCCCGCCTGAGGGGAGCGTCAGATGTCCACCACCGCCGTTGTTTTCGCCCTGGTCGGCGCGTTCATGGTCGCCTTCTCGGCCGGCTCGGTCTTCTTCAAGGCCAAGTGGGTCGTGGAGCCGATGGTGGAGTACGGCGTCCCGCGCTCGTGGTGGAACCTGCTCGGGGCCGCCAAGGCGGCCGGGGCGGCCGGCCTGGTGATCGGGGTGTTCGTACCGGCCATCGGCATCGCCGCCGCGATCGGCATCGCCCTGTACTTCTCCGGGGCCGTGATCACGGTGCTGCGCGCGAAGTCGTACGCCCACGTCGCGTTCCCCCTGATCTACGCGGCCCCCGCGGTGGTCGCCCTGACACTGGGCTTCAACGGCTGACAGCCTCCCGACGCCGACCCGGCCGTCCGCTGTGAGGGAAGGTGCGTGGGAGATGTTGCAAGCGGTGTGCTTGCAATAGTTAGCGTGATGGGGCAGGATTCACAGCATGGCATCGCTCAACGTCGGAAATCTCGGCGAGTACCTCCGTGAGCAGCGTCGGCAGGCCCAGCTTTCGCTGCGGCAGCTGGCCGAGGCGGCGGGGGTGTCGAATCCGTACCTGAGCCAGATCGAGCGCGGGCTGCGCAAGCCGAGCGCGGACATCCTCCAGCAGCTGGCCAAGGCGCTGCGGATCTCCGCGGAGACGCTGTACGTGCAGGCCGGGATCCTGGATGAGCGGGACCCGGACGAGGTGGAGACGCGAGCCGTCATCCTCGCCGACCCGAGCATCAACGAGCGGCAGAAGCAGGTGCTGCTCCAGATCTACGAGTCGTTCCGCAAGGAGAACGCGCTCGACGTGCCTGCCGCACCCGCCGCACCCGCCGACGAGATGCCGTCGAAGACCGACTGAAGTTGATCCGGGAGGACCAGCACATGGCCATCGCCGATGACCTGAAGAAGACCCTCACCGACCCCACCCCCCTCTACTTCGCCGCCGGCACGGCCGACCTGGCCGTCCAGCAGGCCAAGAAGGTGCCCGAGCTGATCGAGCAGCTGCGCGCCGAGGCCCCCGCGCGCATCGAGGCCGTGAAGAACACGGACCCGAAGGCCGTGCAGGAGGCGCTCACCGCCAAGGTCGCCGAGGTGTTCGGCGCGATCGACCCGAAGAAGCTCGGCGAGACCGCGCAGGACCTGGCGCTGCGCGGTGTGGGCGTGGCCGCTGAGTACGCGGTGCGCGCCAAGGAGACGTACGACAAGGTCGCCGAGCACGGCGAGCAGGCCGTGCGGACCTGGCGCGGCGAGTTCTCCGAGGAGATCGTCGACATCGCCGTGGCCGTCGAGCCCCAGCCGGCGGCCGAGCCGGCCGCCGCGTCCGGGTCCGAGCCGGTGGCCGCGGCCTCCGACGAGGAGAAGCCGGCCGCGAAGAAGCCCGCCGTGCGCAGGAACTCGGCCAAGAAGGCCGCCGTCACGGCGGACGACGCGAGCTGAACCGCAGCGGCATGAGCGCCGACGGGCCGGGCACCCTTCAGGGGCCCGGCCCGTTGGAGTTCATGAGGGCGCCCGTGCCGGTAGCGTGGAGTCGGGCGGCATCGGAAGTGCGAAGCGCATGCGTGAGAAGGCGGTCTAGGCGATGTTGATGGACGGGTTCGACCAGGGCGTGCTCCCGCTGTTCGGGTACGCCATGCTGCTGCTCGCCGTCGCGGCCTTCGTGATCGCGCTGCTGGCGCGCGAGGACGCGTACCGGGCCGCCGACAAGCAGACCAAGACCTTCTGGCTGGTCATCCTCGGCATCACCGTCGTGGTGAACGTCTTCCTGCAGATGCTCTTCCTGCAGATCGCCGGTCTGGTCGCGACCATCGTGTTCTTCGTCGACGTACGCCCCGCCCTCAAGCAGGTCACGGGCGGCGGTCGCGGTGGCCGGCGCGGTGGCGGCAGCAGCAGTGACGGGCCGTACGGGCCCTACAACGGCGGCCGCTGACCCCTGCCGACGGTTCCTGACCGCGAGCCCCTGACCGCCGGTCCCCGGCGGTCAGCCCTCGGCGCGGGAGAGCAGGACCACGGCCACGTCGTCGGTGAGCTCGCCGCCGTTGAGGCGCCGGGCCTCGGTGACGGAGGCCTCCAGGAGACCCTCGCCGCTCAGCCCGCGGTCCAGGTGGCGGTTGATCATGTCGACCATGCCGTCCTGGCCCAGTCGCTCCTTGCCCTCGCCGATCCTGCCCTCGATGAGGCCGTCGGTGTAGAGCATCAGGCTCCAGGTGCCGCCCAGCTCGACCTGGCGGCGCGGCCACCGGGCCCTGGGCAGCAGGCCGAGCGCCGGGCCGCTGTTCTCGTACGGGAGCAGGCGCGCGCGGCGGCCCGGCCGGGAGATCAGCGGGGCCGGGTGGCCGGCCAGGCACAGGCCCGCGCGCCGGCCGTCCGGGGCGATGTCGACGGTGCAGAGGGTCGCGAAGATCTCCTCGTTCGGGCGTTCCACCTCCAGGACCTCCTGGAGGGTGGCCAGCAGGTCGTCGCCGCACAGGCCGGCCAGCGTCAGGGCGCGCCAGGCGATGCGGAGCTCGACGCCGAGGGCGGCCTCGTCGGGGCCGTGGCCGCAGACGTCGCCGATCATGGCGTGGACGGTGCCGTCGGGGGTGCGGACCGTGTCGTAGAAGTCCCCGCCGAGGAGGGCCCGGCTGCGGCCGGGGCGGTAGCGGGCGGCGAAGCGGAGGTCGGAGCCCTCCAGCAGCGGGGTGGGGAGCAGGCCGCGTTCCAGACGGGCGTTCTCCTGGGCGCGCAGTTTCGATTCTGCAAGCTTGTACTGGGCGATGTCGGCCCGTTTTCTCTCCACGGCGTAGCGGATGGCGCGGCTCAGCAGCCGGCCGTCCAGCTCGTCCCGGTAGAGGAAGTCCTGCGCGCCGACGCGGACGGCCTCGGCGGCGCGCTCGGCGTCGTCCTCGCCGGTCAGGACGAGGACGGCGTGCCGGGGCGCGATGCGCAGCACCTGACGGAGGGCGGCCAGCTGGTCCACGGCGGTGGGCGCGCCGGCGCCGACGGCTCCCGGTACGGCCGGTGCTTCCGCCATGCGGGCGCCGGCGTCCGGGAGGGACAGGTCGAGGAGGATGCAGTGCACGTCGGGGGTGAGCAGCCGCTCGGCCTCGGTGAGGTTGCGGGCGGTGCGGAGCCGGATGCGGTGGCCGTCGGCGTCGAGGATCTCGGGGACGGTGAGACCGCCGGCCGGGTCGTCCTCGATGACCAGGAGGGTCAGCGGGAACGTGTGAGGGGTCCCTTGTGGAGTCGCCGGCGGGGTCGCCTGCGCCGTCGCCTGGGCGAAGGCGACCGCAGTGGCAGTGGCAGCGCCGCCGGCGGTGCCGGTGGTGGTGCCGGTGGAAGTGGCGGTGGAAGTGGCGGTGGGCGGTGCGGCGGTGTGCAGAACAGCCTGACCGCCCTCCGTGGCCGGGGTGTCCCTCTGCCGCGGTACGGGTACGGACATCGTCTCCGGTTCCTTCCCTCCCCCCGAGGGTGCGCTCGTCCGCAGACCCTAGCGGTCCCGGCCCGGCGAGCGGAATGCCGTTCCGGGGCGGGGCCTCCGGCATATGCCGTTATCGCGGGGGAAAAACGGCCTCACTGATGACAAAGGTCACGGTGGGGCCGCAGTCCGTCCCGCCTGGCGAGACGTCGGGCAGGCCCGTGTGGTTGCCTCCGCGCGCGTTTTTCCGGGACTGCGCCCCGGACCCCGCGCCTGATCGCCGACGAGACCGGAAGGTTCCGGGGGCTACGCGTCGGGGCGGACCACGGCCTTGATCGGCATGGAGCCCGCGCCCGCCATCGTCACGTTGCGGCCGGGGCGCGGGGCGTGGACCATCGCGCCGTCGCCGACGTACATGCCGACGTGGCTCGCGTCGTCGAAGTAGATGATCAGGTCGCCCGGGCGCATGTCCTTGAGCGCGACCTTGGGCAGCAGCCGCAGCTGCTCCTGCGAGGTGCGCGGGATGCCCCGGCCCGCCGCCAGCCAGGCCTGCGAGGTCAGACCGGAGCAGTCGAACGAGCCCGGGCCCTCGGCGCCCCACTCGTACGGCTTGCCCATCTGCGCCGTGGCGAACTGCACGGCCCGCCTGCCGGCCTCCGTCGCCTTGCCGTTGACGTCCTTCATCGCGCCCGACGACAGCCACGCCGTCTGCGCCTTGTACTGGGCTTCCTGCTCCAGCTGGATCAGCCGGGCCTTCTCCTCGGCCTCCAGCTTGCTCTCCAGCTCCTCCGCCGCCTTGATCTTCTCCTGGATCTGCTTCTTCGAGTCCTCCTGCTTGACCCGGTTGGCCTCCAGCGTCTTCCAGCGGTCACTCGCCTCCTGGGCGTACCGCTGCAACTCGCTCTGGGTCCGGCTCAGTTCGGAGAGGAGGTCCGAGGTGGCCTTCTCGCCCTGGCGCAGCCGGCCCGCCCCGTCGAGGAACTGGTCCGGGCTGTCGCTCAGCGCCAGCTGCGCGCCCGGCGGCAGGCCGCCGGAGCGGTACTGGGCGCGGGCGGCGGCGCCCGCACGGCTCTTGAGGGTGGTGATCCGTTCCTGGCCGGCGACGACCAGGTTGGCGATCTCGACGATCTTCTCCGACTGGGCCTTGGTCTCGGCCTCGGCGAGGTTGTAGGCGTCCGTGGCGGTGCCCGCCTGCCGGTAGAGCTCCTCGATGTCCTTGCGGACCTGTTCGAGGGACTTGCCGCCCGGTCCGGGCAGCGGGGCGGCGGGATCCCGGGGCGAGGCCGGTGCGGCGGGTGCGGTGGGTGAGGCGGGGGCGCCCGGCGCCGCGTACGCCATGCCCGTCGCGAGACCCGGCGCCGTCAGTATCGCCATCGCGCACAACAGCACGAGCGAGCTTGCGCCTCGTCGCCTTACGGTCCCCATGGTCCCCCCAGGCACCCGTGTCAGATCTCGTATCAGATCTGACTATTCATCAGTAACTTTCCACTGCCATCGGGATGGTGCCACGAGTCGATGAATTCCGACACCCTTGTGGAGGGCGTTCCGATCTTGTCCGCCCCAACGGACGCCGTGCCCCCGCCCCGCACGGACCAACGGCCCGCCCACGCCCCCGGTTCCCCACCCGCACCCCCGGTTCTGCGCCGGCACCGCCTTCACCCCACCGGACGCAACGCCTCCCAGCGCACCGTCAGTTCCCCCTGCCGCCACCGCCCCGGCCCGTCCGCCAGCGGCCAGTCGACGGCCAGCGCCCGCGCCGTGCGGATCCAGCGCTGCCGCGCCCCGTACGAGGCGTACGGGGCCGCCGCCGCCCACGCCTTGTCGAAGTCGCGCAGGAACGCGTGCACCGGCTCGCCCGGCACGTTCCGGTGGATCAGCGCCTTCGGCAGCCGCTCCGCCAGGTCCGAGGGGCGCTCCAGGGAGCCCAGCCGGGTCGCGAACGTCACCGTGCGCGCCCCCTCCGGGCCCAGTGCCACCCACACGTGCCGCCGCCCGATCTCGTCGCAGGTCCCCTCCACCAGCAGCCCGTCCGGAGCCAGCCGGGCGCACAGCCGCGCCCAGACCTCCGCGACCTGCTCCTCGTCGTACTGGCGCAGCACGTTCGCCGCGCGGATCAGCGCGGGACGCGCCCCGCCGTCCAACGGGACCTCGAAGCCCCCGTGCCGGAAGCTCAGGCCCTCCCGCTCGTACGGCTTCGCCCCCGCCACCCGCGCCGGCTCGATCTCGATGCCGACCACCCGCACCCGCGGCGCCGCCTCCCGCAGCCGCGCCAGCAGCTCCACCGCCGTCCACGGCGCGGCCCCGTAGCCGAGGTCCACCGCGACCGGCGCCTCCGCGCGACGCAGCGCCGCCCCGTGCGCCGCCGCGATCCAGCGGTCCATCCGGCGCAACCGGTTCGGGTTCGTCGTCCCGCGCGTCACCGAGCCCACGGGGCGGCCAGGGGCGCGGCCGGGCGCGCGGCTGGGGGGCGGGGTGGTGCGGGAGGCCATGAGCCGAGGGTAAGCGGAGCGCCCGTGCCGCATGAAAACCCGGCGGTGCCCCGAGAAAAACGGGGAAACCCCGAGGAAAACCGGGGACCCCGGAATGCGGGGGACCGCCATCCGGGTTGCACTCCTTGCAGGGCGCCCCGCGCGTCCTCGCAGGCATGCCATCCAGTCATGCCGCCCGCCCGGCCGTCAGGCCGTCCCCCATGCCGTCCGAGCGTTTCGCGCACACCGTCCGAGCCGAGAGGAACTGCTCCCTTGAGCCAGTACGTGTCCCGCCTCGGCGGCAGCCTCAGCGGCCGCCTCGCCGCCGCCCGTGCCACCCGCCACGAGCCGCCGCGCCTGCGCCTGCCCGCCGTGGGCCACCACCGCAAGCCGCGCCGCGTGGCCATGCTCAGCGTGCACACCTCGCCGCTGCACCAGCCCGGCACCGGTGACGCCGGCGGGATGAACGTCTACATCGTGGAGCTGGCCAAGCGGCTCGCCGCGATCAACATCGAGGTCGAGATCTTCACCCGGGCCACCACCGGCGGGCTGCCGCCCGTGGTCGAGCTGGCCCCCGGGGTCCTCGTACGGCACGTGGACGCGGGCCCGTACGAAGGCCTCGCCAAGGAGGAGCTGCCGGCGCAGCTGTGCGCCTTCACGCACGGCGTGATGCAGGCCTGGGCCGGCCACCGGCCCGGCTACTACGACCTGGTCCACTCCCACTACTGGCTCTCCGGCCACGTGGGCTGGCTCGCCGCCGAACGCTGGGGCGTGCCCCTCGTCCACGCCATGCACACCATGGCCAAGGTCAAGAACGCGGCGCTCGCCGAGGGCGACACCCCCGAGCCCGCCGCCCGCGTCATCGGCGAGACCCAGATCGTGTCCGCGGCCGACCGCCTCATCGCGAACACCGCCGAGGAGGCCGACGAACTCGTCCGGCACTACGAGGCCGACCCCGGCAAGGTGGCCGTCGTCCACCCCGGCGTGAACCTCGACCGCTTCACGGTCGGCGACGGCCGGGCCGCCGCCCGCGCCCGCCTCGGCCTCCCGCAGGACGCCGTCATCCCGCTCTTCGCCGGGCGCATCCAGCCGCTGAAGGCCCCCGACATCCTGCTGCGCGCCGTCGCCGTCCTGGTCGACCAGGACCCCTCGCTGCGCCGCCGCCTCTTCGTCCCCGTCGTCGGCGGCCCCAGCGGCAGCGGCCTCGCCAAGCCGGAGGGCCTGCAGAAGCTCGCCGCGAGGCTCGGCATCGCCGACCTCGTGCACTTCCACCCGCCGGTGGCGCAGGACGGCCTCGCGGACTGGTTCCGGGCGGCGTCCGTGCTGGTCATGCCCTCGTACAGCGAATCGTTCGGGCTCGTCGCGATAGAGGCCCAGGCCGCCGGCACGCCGGTCCTCGCGGCCGAGGTCGGCGGACTGCCCGTCGCCGTCAACGACGGGGTCACCGGCATCCTCGTGCCCGGGCACGATCCGGTGGACTACGCGCGGGAGCTGCGGCGCTTCGTCGACGATCCCGCGCTCGCGGACCGGATGGGCACCGAGGCGGCGCGGCACGCGCAGTTCTTCGGCTGGGACACGGCGGCGAGCGGCACGGCCGACGTCTACACGGCGGCCATGCATGATCACCGCCGTCGCGTACGCTCCCACCATGGCTGACGCTGACACCGCCGCGATCATCGAAGCGACCCTGACCGGCGCGGAACTGAGCTGGGAGTGCCCCTCCCCGGGCACGTACGTCGTCCAGCTCCCCGGCACCCGCAAGCTGAGCACCACCTGCTCGCTCCGGGTCGGAAAGCACTCCCTCTCGGTGAACGCCTTCGTGATCCGCCACCCCGACGAGAACGAGGCGGCCGTCCACCGCTGGCTGCTGGAGCGCAACCTCAAGCTGTTCGGCATGGCGTACGCGGTGGACCGCCTCGGTGACGTCTACCTGACGGCCCGGCTCCCGCTGTCGGTCGTCACCGCCGAGGAACTGGACCGCCTCCTCGGCACGGTCCTGGAGGCGGCGGACGGCTCCTTCAACACCCTGCTGGAGCTGGGCTTCGCGAGCGCGATCCGCCGCGAGTACGACTGGCGCGTCTCCCGCGGCGAACCGACCTTCAACCTCGACGCCTTCAAGCACCTGACGCAGCCGTCCTGACGGGGCCGCGCCCCGGACCCGCGGGGCCCGCGGCGCCGCCGCCCCTAGCCTGGGCCGCCCCGAGCCTGGGCCGCGCCGTGCCTGGGCCGCGCCGAGCCTGGGCCGCGCTAGGCCTCGGCCCCGGCCGGAGCCGGCTTCGCCACCGGTGCGGGCGCGCCACCGGCCACGGCCGCGCCACCGGCCACGGCCGCGCTCGTCCCCGCCTCGTCCTCGGAGAGGCCCCGCATCAGGAGCCAGTACCCCGCCGCCGCCACCGTCCCCAGCACACCGGTGGCCCCCCACAGCCAGTCGGCCCCGTACCGGTCGATCACGAAGCCCGCCATCAGCGGCGCCACCAGCGAGGCCACCGCCCAGGACAGGTTGTAGACCCCCTGGTAGCGGCCGCGCCCGTGCACCGGAGACAGCCGCACGACCAGGCTCATCTGGGTCGGCGAGTTCACGATCTCCGCCAGCGTCCACACGCACACCGTCAGCGCGTACGCCCACAGCGGCCCGGCGAAGGCCGTCAGCGCGAACCCGTACCCGGCCAGCAGTGCCGAGATCACCAGCAGCTTCTGCGGGTCGTGCCGTTCGATGAAGGCCGTGACCGGGATCTGCAGCAGCACGATCAGCGCCCCGTTCACGGCGAGGACCAGCCCGTAGTCCCCGGGGGAGAAACCGGCGCCGCCCATCGCGACGGGCAGGCCGACCGAGCCCTGCGTGAAGATCAGCGAGATCAGGAACGACAGCCCGACCACGCCCATGAACCGCCCGTCCCGCAGCACGCCCGCGAGCCCGATCGCCGGCTCCTCCCCGGTGGTCGCCCTGCCCGCGGCGGCGGGTGAGGGCCCGCCTTCGGGCCGGGACTCGGGCAGCTTCACGTACACGAGCACCGCGCACGTCAGGGTGAGCGCGGCCTCGCCCAGGAAGCCGGCCAGGTAGCTGTACTCCGCGATCACGCCCGCCGCCGTCGCGCTGATGGCGAAGCCGAGGTTGATGGCCCAGTAGTTGAGCGCGAAGGCCCGTGCGCGGTCCTCCGGGCGGACGATGTCCGCCATCATCGCCGCGACCGCCGGCCGGGAGGCGTTCGAGGTCATGCCGACGAGCAGGGCCACGGCGGCGATCGCCGCCGGGTGCTCCATGAAGCCGAGCAGCGCCACCGAGAACGCGGTGGAGGCCTGGGCCGCCAGCAGGGTGGGGCGCCGTCCCAGCCGGTCGGTCATCACGCCCGCGACGAGCGAGGAGACGACGCCGCCGAGCCCGTGGAGGGCGACCACCAGTCCCGCGAAGGAGGCCGAATAGCCCCGGTCCAGGGTCAGGTACAGGGTCATGAAGGTGGCGACGAAGGCCCCGAGCCGGTTGATCAGTGTGCTCGTCCAGAGCCACCAGAACGCGCGGGGCAGACCCGAGACGCTCTCCCGGGCGGCCCGTCTCAGACTGGCAGCGGACATAAGGATTCCCCCCGGAGACGTAAGTGTCACTTAAGCAGAGTGAACATTACGATCGGTGGGCCCCCGGGCGCCAGTCGATTGACGCGCGAGGTCAATCGGAGGAGCCCGCCTCGCGCGCGGGCGCTCCCGCCCGTCCATTAGGCTCGTACGCATGGCCGACGCACCGTACAAGCTGATCCTCCTCCGCCACGGCGAGAGCGAATGGAACGCGAAGAACCTGTTCACCGGCTGGGTGGACGTCAACCTCACCGAGAAGGGCGAGAAGGAGGCGGTCCGCGGCGGTGAGCTGCTGAAGGACGCCGGCCTGCTGCCCGATGTCCTGCACACCTCCCTCCAGAAGCGCGCCATCCGCACCGCGCAGCTCGCGCTCGAGGCGGCGGACCGCCACTGGGTCCCGGTGCACCGCTCCTGGCGCCTGAACGAGCGCCACTACGGTGCGCTCCAGGGCAAGGACAAGGCGCAGACCCTCGCCGAGTTCGGCGAGGAGCAGTTCATGCTGTGGCGCCGTTCGTACGACACCCCGCCGCCGCCGCTCGAGGACGGTTCGGAGTTCTCGCAGTCCGACGACCCGCGCTACGCGTCGATCCCGCAGGAGCTGCGCCCGCGCACCGAGTGCCTCAAGGACGTCGTCGAGCGCATGCTGCCGTACTGGTACGACGGCATCGTCCCGGACCTGCTGGCCGGCCGTACGGTCCTGGTCGCCGCGCACGGCAACTCCCTGCGCGGTCTGGTCAAGCACCTCGACGGCATCTCCGACGCCGACATCACGGGCCTGAACATCCCGACCGGCATCCCGCTCGTCTACGAGCTGGACGCCGACTTCAAGCCCCTCAAGCCGGGCGGCACCTACCTCGACCCGGACGCGGCCGCGGCCGCCATCGAGGCCGTCAAGAACCAGGGCAAGAAGAAGTAAGCACCGCGATCAAGCCCCTGACCCGCGCGTACGGTGCAGGTCAGGGGCTTTCGGCTAGGCGCTCTCGAAGTGACTAGTCGGGGTAGGTCCTGAAGGTGACGACGGCGGCCTCCTCGCCCTCCCAGGTGGCGTCGACCTGCACCGCGTCGATCCCCCCGGCGCCGAAGTTGGGCGCCTTCGGGTAGCCGAGGTGGAGGTGGAGTCCGCTGTGGTCCTCGATCGGCCCGCGCGCGGAGCCCTGGGATGAGAACCGCCCGTCGGGGTGGGAGTCGAGCCAGCCCCGGACCTCCGAGCGCGGCATGCGGAACGTCCCCGACCACTGGCTTGGGAAGGCCGGGTCGTCCAGCTCGAAGCAGTCCTCGCGGTCCGCGTGGGGCGGCAGCTTCCAGCCCATCGCCGTCATCGCCTTCCCGCACCCCGCGGCGACCTCCGCCGTCTCGCCGGCGTGCTTGAGCGCGAAGAGCAAGCCGCAGAACCAGACCAGTGCGGGCAGCTCCACCGCGATCACGAAGAGGACTGCCCCGGCGATCATCCATTTCGTCCGCCGCGGCATGCACAACTCCAAGATCGATTCGAACGTGTTCAGGATCTAGGACGTGCAGGGGGGCCGCACGGTTGCGCGCGCACGCGAAGGGCCCCGGCCGAGGGAACTCGGGCGGGGCCCTTCACGTGCGTCGAGCCGGGACGGGCGGGGTCAGCCGCCGCACTGGCAGGGGGCGCCGGACTGGCAGCCGCAGCCGCAGCCGGAGCCGCAGCCGCACGCCGCGAGCAGCGGGAGCCGCAGCGGCTCGGGCCTTGGCGGCTGCTCCTGCTCCGGGGTGATGGGGACGGGGGAATCGGGCATGGTTCCTCCTCGCAGGCGGTGTACAGGGAGTCGTACGGCCTTCGCCTCATTCATGCCCAGCGGCACCGGCGCGTCAACGGCGCATTGGGGCTCGCCGTGCTCATCGCGCTTGCTGTACCCGCCGCGCTCGCCGTGCCCGCCGCCTCGCGGGGCGCCGTCGTGCCCGCCCCCGCCCCCGGTGTCAGATGCCCTCGACCTGCGTGGGCTGCTGGAGGTCGTCCGCGTGCTCACCCGTCACCAGGTAGACGACGCGCTTGGCCACCGACACCGCGTGGTCGGCGAAGCGCTCGTAGTAGCGGCCCAGCAGCGTCACGTCCACCGCCGTCTCGATGCCGTGCTTCCAGCGGTCGTCCATCAGGTGCTGGAACAGCGTGCGGTGCAGCTGGTCCATCTCGTCGTCGTCCTGCTCCAGCTGGAGGGCGAGGTCGACGTCCTTCGTGATGATCACCTCGGCGGCCTTCGCCATCAGGCGCTGCGCGAGCTGCCCCATCTCCAGGATGGTGGCGTGCAGGTCCCGCGGCACCGCCGTGTCCGGGAAGCGCAGCCGGGCGAGCTTCGCCACGTGCTGTGCCAGGTCGCCGCTGCGCTCCAGGTCGGCGCTCATGCGCAGCGAGGTCACGACGATGCGCAGGTCGGTGGCGACCGGCTGCTGGCGGGCCAGCAGGGCGATGGCGCGGGCCTCCAGGTCGTGCTGCAGGTCGTCGACCTTCTGGTCGGCGGCGATGACGCTCTCGGCGAGCTTCAGGTCGGCGTCGAGCATGGACGTCGTGGCCCGCCCGATCGCGGAACCGACGAGCCGGGCCATCTCGACCAGGCCTTCTCCGATCGAGTCCAGTTCCTCGTGGTACGCGTCGCGCATGTCTCGTGTCCCTCTCTCGACCTACTACTGCTGTACTGCCCGGGGCGGGCCGGGGCGGCCTTCGGCCCCACGTTGACACGGTGAGCCGCAAACGCGTCCGACTCCGGCATCACAAGTGAATCAGCCCCGTCGCCAGGGTGAACTCTGGGCGACGACTGTTCGAGCTGCCACCCGAACGGCTGTGGAAGTGTCGTCCGGCCTGCTTAACCTGGATCCATGGACGTGAACGCGGCGGTCGCCGCAGCTGCAGCGATCGCCGGTCTGTGCACCGGTGTGATCGCCATGCTGGCGTTCCGCTGGAGCGAGCGCGACCAGGCCCGCCCCACCCGGAGCTCCATGCGCCCCGACATCAACGCGGTGCTCCCGCCCGGCGTGGACACCGTCCTCTCCGTGCTGCGCTCCTCCGCCGTCGTACTGGACGAGGGCGACGCGGTGGTCAAGGCCAGCTCCGCGGCGTACGCCCTCGGCCTGGTCCGCGGCGGCAAGCTCGCCGTCGAGCCCATGCTCCACATGGCCCGTGACACCCGGCGCGACGGGGAGATACGCCAGGTGGAGCTGGACCTGCCCCGGCGCGGCACCGGCCGCGGCGAGGCCCTCGCCGTCTCGGCGCGCGTGGCCCCGCTCGGCTCCCGCCTGGTGCTCCTCCTCGTCGAGGACCTCACCGAGGCCCGCCGCATCGAGGCCGTACGCCGCGACTTCGTGGCCAACGTGTCGCACGAGCTGAAGACCCCGGTCGGCGCGATCTCCCTGCTGTCCGAGGCCGTCATGGACGCCTCGGACGACCCCGAGGCGGTCAGCCGCTTCGCCGGCCGCATGCAGATCGAGGCCACCCGGCTGATCAACCTCGTGCAGGAGCTCATCGACCTCTCCCGGGTACAGAACGACGACCCGCTGGAGGACGCCGAGCCCGTACGCGTGGACACGCTCGTGGCCGAGGCCATCGACCGCTGCCGCCACACGGCGTCCTCGAAGCAGATCACCATGGCCGCGGGCGGCACCGCCGACCTGCGGGTCTGGGGCCACCGCGGCCAGCTCGCGGCCGCCCTCGGAAATCTCGTCGAGAACGCCGTCAACTACAGTCCCGCCCGCACCCGCGTCGGCATAGCCGGCCGCAGGGTGGCGGCACCCGGGGGAGACTTGATCGAGATCGCCGTGACCGACCAGGGCATCGGCATCCCGGAAAAGGACCGCGAGCGCATCTTCGAGCGCTTCTACCGCGTGGACCCGGCCCGCTCCCGCGCCACGGGAGGCACGGGACTCGGCCTTGCGATCGTGAAGCACGTGGCGGCCTCGCACGGCGGGGAGGTCTCGGTATGGAGCTCGGAGGGCCAGGGCTCCACGTTCACCCTGCGACTCCCCGAAGCGGCCGCGCCGGCCCCGGCGCCGACCCCCCACACCCACTCCACCCCTGCCTGAACCAGAACCGCATCAGCCATTCCTGCCCCGGAGGTCCTTCCGTGACCCGAGTGCTCGTCGTCGAGGATGAGGAATCCTTCAGCGACGCCCTGTCGTACATGCTCCGCAAGGAGGGCTTCGAGGTCGCCATCGCCGCGACCGGGCCCGACGGGCTGGACGAGTTCGAGCGCAACGGCGCCGACCTCGTCCTCCTCGACCTGATGCTCCCCGGCCTGCCCGGCACGGAGGTCTGCCGGCAGCTGCGCGGCCGCTCCAACGTCCCCGTGATCATGGTGACCGCCAAGGACAGCGAGATCGACAAGGTCGTCGGGCTGGAGATAGGAGCAGACGACTACGTCACCAAGCCCTTCTCCTCGCGGGAGCTGGTCGCCCGCATCCGTGCGGTCCTGCGCCGCCGCGGCGAGCCGGAGGAGGTCACCCCGGCGGCCCTGGAGGCCGGGCCCGTACGGATGGACGTCGACCGCCACGTGGTCACCGTCGCCGGCGGCAAGGTGGACCTCCCGCTGAAGGAGTTCGACCTGCTGGAGATGCTGCTGCGCAACGCGGGCCGCGTACTGACCCGCATGCAGCTGATCGACCGGGTCTGGGGCGCCGACTACGTCGGTGACACCAAGACCCTCGACGTCCACGTCAAGCGCCTGCGCGCCAAGATCGAGCCGGACCCGGGCGCGCCGCGCTACCTGGTGACGGTCCGCGGCCTCGGCTACAAGTTCGAGCCGTAAGCCGCACCCCGCCGCGCGGGGCGGTGTGCGTACGGGAAGGGCCCCCAGCCGCCGGTGCGGATGGGGGCCCTTCCCGTACGCGTACGCGGACGGCGCTACGCCGCCCTCGGGCTCAGTGGCCCGCGCTGTGCGAGGGAGAACCCGACGGCGTGCCGGGGGCGGCGGCGCCCGACGGGGCGCCGGCCGGGCTGCCGGACGGGGTGGCGCCCGACGGAGTGCCGGAGGGGGAGCCGGACGGGGTGGCGCCGGCGGCCGGGGCCGCGGTCGGGGCCACGGTCGGACCGTAGGGCGCGTACATGCCGGTGGCCGGGACCACGAAGGCCTCCAGCTCGACGCCGCCCGTGCTGCTCAGCTGGAAGAGGACCTTCTGCACTTCGCCGTCCCGGACGGACGCGGCCCCGTCCTCGATCACGGCGGAGGCGTTGCCCTTGCCGCCGATCACCACGGAGCCGAGCGCCGGCACGGTGACCTTGCCCGAGCCCTCGGCCGGCTTCAGCGTGACCTTGCCCTTGCCACCCGGGAGGGTGATGCCGTCAAGGGTCTGCGCCTTGGTGCCGTTGTTGAAGAGCGTCGCCGAAACGACCGCGGGGCCCTTCTCGCCCTTCTGGCCCTGGGTGATCACCAGTCCGTTCTGGACCTCGATCTCGCCCTTGGTGACAGCGGCGTTGTCCGGCTTGATCTGGAGGGTCTGCGCGTCCCGGCCCGCACCGCACGCGGCCAGCGAGGCGATCGAGAACACGACGGCGGTGGCGGCGAGGGCGCCGCGTCGAAGGCTGCGGCTCACGGCGGCGGCAACTCCTTGGACGAACGGAAGGGGCGGGTGGGCGCTCGGAACGGCCGAGGTAAAGCCGCTCTAAGGGTGTGTCAGCGCGCTTAGGTTACCGAGCCGCCGCCCCGCCCCCGCACCCGACCCTCCGCAGCGGGGGCGCCACCCTGCGGGCGCCCCGCGATCTTGCATTCCGCCCGCCCTTCCGGGGGCCCTTCCCCGGGCCGATCATGTGGCGCGCGCATATCGTGCGCCGCGCGCCCGGTGATCAATTTCCGGGATTCCCCCGAACACCCCTCCGTGATCAATTCCGGATTGGGCCGGAACCCGCTGCGCGGGGGCGGCCGCCAGTCGAACGGAGTAGTTCGGTTTCCCGACTCCGAAACCGGCAAAACGGGACGTACATCACACGGGCGGGGGTGTCGGGCAGGTGTAGCGTGGCCCTTTCGCCCGGTCCGCGCAGCGCCCCCGACCTGCGAATACCCCCTTCCGCAAGCCCTTCGCAGCACGTTCGTGTCGCTGTTGTCAAGCCCCGAGATGTGCCCTGACCTGCGAAAACGCCATTCATAACAGTCAGTTCTCGTGTTACCCTGGATAGCCACGGAAGGGGTACCTGTCACATGACGTTCAAGGTTGGCGACACCGTGGTCTATCCCCATCACGGGGCCGCGCTGATCGAGGCCATTGAGACTCGTCAGATCAAAGGCGTGGACAAGACCTACTTGGTGCTCAAGGTCGCCCAGGGCGACCTGACGGTTCGTGTGCCTGCGGACAATGCGGAGTTCGTCGGCGTTCGCGACGTAGTCGGCCAGGACGGGCTGGACCGGGTCTTCGAGGTGCTCCGCGCACCGTATGCAGAAGAGCCGACGAACTGGTCCCGGCGCTACAAGGCAAATCTGGAGAAGCTCGCTTCTGGCGATGTCATCAAGGTCGCCGAAGTGGTGCGTGACCTGTGGCGTCGTGAGCGTGAGCGCGGGCTTTCCGCGGGTGAGAAGCGCATGCTCGCGAAGGCACGCCAGATTCTGGTGAGCGAGCTCGCGCTCGCTGAGAACACGAACGAGGACAAGGCCGAGGCCCTCCTCGACGAGGTGCTCGCGTCCTGACGCGAGGCACCCCGTGCACAGCCTCTGTGCACAGTCTGCCGCGGTGCCCGATGACAACGTCTCTCCTCCACGAGAGACCTGTTGCCGGGCGCTGCGGCATGTCTGTATCCGCACGTATCCGTACTCTTCTGCACTGCCGCACCGCCACCGCACCGATGGCGCGCCGGGCCCGGGCAGCCTGCTCGACCGGTCGTCACGGAAGGGGCGAGGGCGTCGCACCCGGCACCCTTCAGGCCATACCCATGTCGGCCGAAGTCACAAACCTGGCTCGGAGCTACTGATGTCTGACGTAACGCGCCCCCACCGCACCGCCGCGGTGATCCCGGCCGCCGGCCGCGGGGTACGCCTCGGCCCCGGTGCCCCCAAGGCCCTGCGGGCCCTCGGCGGCACCCCGATGCTCGTCCACGCCGTCCGCGCCATGGCCCGCTCCCGGGCGGTCTCCCTGGTCGTGGTCGTCGCCCCGCCCGCCGAGGCCGCCGAGGTGCGCCTCCTGCTGGGCGAGCACGCGCTGCCCGAGCGGACCGAGCTCCTCGTCGTCCCCGGCGGCGAGACCCGCCAGGAGTCGGTGCGCGCCGGCCTGGCCGCGCTGCCGCAGGACGTCACCTCCGTACTGGTCCACGACGCGGCCCGCCCGCTGGTCCCCGTGGACACCGTGGACGCCGTCGTCGAGGCCGTACGCGACGGAGCCCCCGCCGTGGTGCCCGCGCTGCCCCTGGCCGACACCGTCAAGGAGGTCGAGCCCGGCAAGCCCGGCGAGGCCGAGCCGGTGATCGCCACGCCCGAGCGGGCCCGGCTGCGCGCCGTGCAGACCCCGCAGGGCTTCGACCTCGCCACCCTCCTGCGGGCGCACGCCGCGATCGCCGTCGACGGCGAGGGCGCCACCGACGACGCCGGCATGGTGGAACGGCTCGGCGTCCCCGTCGTGGTGGTCCCCGGCCACGAGGAGGCCTTCAAGGTCACCCGCCCGCTCGACCTGGTCCTCGCCGAGGCCGTACTCGCCCGCAGGAGGGCCACCGATGCTTTCTAGTCCGCAGAGCCCGCAGAGCCCGCAGAGCCCGCAGAGCCCGCACGCGCCGCTGATCCCGCTCGTCGGCATCGGCACCGACGTGCACGCCTTCGAGACCGGCCGCGAGCTGTGGTGCGCCGGGCTGCTCTGGGAGGGCGAGGACGGCCTCGCCGGCCACTCCGACGGCGACGTCGCCGCGCACGCCGCGTGCGACGCCCTCTTCTCCGCCGCCGGTGTCGGCGACCTCGGCGCCCACTTCGGCACCTCCCGCCCCGAGTGGTCCGGCGCCGCCGGCGTCACCCTCCTGGCGGAGGCCGCCCGGATCGTCCGCGCCGATGGCTTCGAGATCGGCAACATCGCCATCCAGGTGATCGGGGTGCGCCCGAAGATCGGCAAGCGGCGCGAAGAGGCACAGAAGGCGCTCGCCGTCGCGGCCGGCGCCCCCGTCTCCGTATCCGGCACCACCACCGACGGATTGGGCCTCACCGGCCGGGCCGAGGGGCTCGCCGCGATCGCGACCGCCCTCGTGTACCGGACGAACCGGGCCTGAACACCCGTGGCAACGGCACTTCTTCCCCGACAAAGGTGCCCCGCGTCCCCAAAGGGCGCGGGGCACTGCTACAGGCGCACTACCCTGGATGCCGTGACTATTCGCCTGTACGACACCAGCGCCCGGCAGATCCGCGACTTCACCCCGCTCACCGCGGGCTGTGTCTCGATCTACCTGTGTGGCGCCACGGTGCAGGCCGCCCCGCACATCGGGCACATCCGCTCGGGCCTCAACTTCGACATGATGCGCCGCTGGTTCGAGTACCGGGGCTACGAGGTCACCTTCATCCGCAACGTCACCGACATCGACGACAAGATCATCGCGAAGGCCGCCGAGCAGCGCCGCCCGTGGTGGTCGATCGGCTACGAGAACGAGCGGGCCTTCAACGACGGCTACAGCGCCCTCGGCTGCCTCCCGCCCACCTACGAGCCGCGCGCCACCGGCCACGTCACCGAGATGGTCGAGATGATGCGCGGCCTCATCGAGCGCGGTCACGCCTACGAGTCCGAGGGCAACGTCTACTTCGACGTGAAGTCGTACCCCGGCTACCTCTCGCTCTCCCGCCAGGAGCTCGACAACATCCGCCAGCCGGAGTCCACCGGCGAGACCGGCAAGCGCGACGCCCGCGACTTCGCCATGTGGAAGTCCGTCAAGCCCGGCGAGCCCTCCTGGGAGACCCCGTGGGGCCGCGGCCGTCCCGGCTGGCACCTGGAGTGCTCGGCCATGGCGCACAAGTACCTCGGTGAGGCCTTCGACATCCACGGCGGCGGGCTCGACCTGATCTTCCCGCACCACGAGAACGAGATCGCCCAGGCCAAGGCCTTCGGCGACGCGTTCGCGAACTACTGGGTCCACAACGCCTGGGTCACCATGGCCGGCGAGAAGATGTCCAAGTCCCTCGGGAACTCGGTCCTCGTCTCCGAGATGGTCAAGCAGTGGCGCCCGATCGTCCTGCGCTACTACCTCGGCACCCCGCACTACCGGTCGATGATCGAGTACAGCGAGGAGGCCCTGCGCGAGGCGGAGTCGGCCTTCGCCCGGATCGAGGGTTTCTACCAGCGCGTCATCGAGAAGGCCGGCGGCACCGTCGAGGCCGCGGCCGAGGTCCCGCCCGCCTTCGCCGAGGCCATGGACGACGACCTCGGTGTCCCGCAGGCGCTCGCCATCGTCCACACCACCGTCCGCCAGGGCAACAGCGCGCTCGCCGCCGACGACAAGGACGCGGCCATCGCCCGGCTGTCGGAGGTGCGGGCCATGCTGGGGGTCCTCGGTCTGGACCCGCTCGACCCGCACTGGGCCGGCGAGGCCGACCGCGGGGAAGACCTCCACGGCGCCGTGGACACCCTCGTGCGCCTCGTCCTCGAACAGCGCGAGTCCGCCCGGTCCCGCAAGGACTGGGCGACCGCCGATGCCATCCGCGACCAACTCCAGCAGTCCGGGCTGGTCATCGAGGACAGCCCGACGGGCCCGCGCTGGACGCTCGGCCCCCGCTGAGCCCGGTGCCGGCCGCGTGCCTGCCGGCTGAGCCTGGTGTGCCGCCCGGCGCTCCGGGCGGCACACTCTTCATACGTACATACCGCAGCACCAACGAAAACAGGTAGAAGTCATGGCCGGGAACAGCCAGCGCAGGAACCGCCGCACGTCCAACAAGAAGGGCGCGACGGTCGGCAGCGGTGGCCAGCGGCGCAAGGGACTGGAGGGCAAGGGCCCCACGCCCAAGGCCGAGGACCGCAAGAAGCACAAGGCGAACCGCATCAGCAACGCCATGGCCCGCCAGGCGGCCAAGCGCCGTCCGGCCCCCCGCCGCGGTGGCCCCAAGGGCACCAGCGAGATGGTCGTCGGCCGCAACCCGGTCTTCGAGGCGCTGCGCGACGGCGTACCCGCCACGACGCTCTACGTGCAGCAGTTCATCGACAACGACGAGCGCGTCCGCGAGGCCCTCCAGCTCGCCGCCGAGCGCGGCAACATCAACCTGATGGAAGCCCCGCGCCCCGAGCTCGACCGCCTGACCAACGGGCTCAACCACCAGGGCATGGTGCTCCAGGTCCCGCCGTACGAGTACGCGCACCCCGAGGACCTCACCGCGGCGGCCTACGACGACGGCGACGACCCGCTGATCGTGGCCCTCGACGGCGTCACCGACCCGCGCAACCTCGGCGCGATCGTCCGCTCCGTCTCCGCCTTCGGCGGCCACGGCGTGGTCATCCCCGAGCGCCGCGCCGCCGGCATGACCGCCGGCGCCTGGAAGACCTCCGCCGGCACTGCGGCCCGCACCCCGGTCTCCCGCGTCACCAACCTGACCCGCGCCCTCCAGGACTACAAGAAGGCCGGCATGACCATCGTCGGCCTCGCGGCCGAGGGCGAGCACACGGTCACCGACCTGGAGGCGCTCGGCGGCCCGGTCGTCATCGTCGTCGGCTCCGAGGGCAAGGGCCTCGGCCGTCTCGTCGGCGAGAACTGCGACTACCTCGTGCGCATCCCGATGCCGGGCGGCGCCGAGTCCCTCAACGCCGGTGTCGCGGCGGGCGTCGTGCTCTACGAGGCGGCCCGCCGCCGCGCGGACCGCGGTCGCGTCTGATCGGCGGCCGCTTCCGATCCGCGGCCGCGTCCGATCCGCGGATCCCTTGATCCACTTGGCTCACGGAAAGTGACCCGTGAGCGTGTCACCCCGCCCGTTTCGGGCGGGGTGGCTTGATCTTGACGGGTCTCGGACACATCCCTGCCGTCAAGGCAGTGTCCTAAACACTGATCACTCGGTTAGATGAGTGTGGACACCAGAACGTCAGGGTTCGACGACCAGCCCGCGCTGAGCATGGTCAAGGTGCCGTGCGATCCCGCACAGGTCATCGTCAACCACGCCAGCTTCCGCGTGCGGCTCGCACCGAGCCCGAGCGCGCGTTCCAAGCCCGCCAAGGCCCCCGGCCGCGCGCCCGTCCTTGGCGGCGCCGTGGTGGCGGCCGCCGGGGCCACCCGCCGCCGCGCCCCCGTGGTGTGGAGCGGCAAGTCCGACGCCGGCGACGCCGCGGCCATGGGCGGACTGCTCCAGGCCGTGCGTGAGGCCGGGCGCGGCCACGACGGGTACGACGGCGGCGAGTACGACGGCGGAGCCACCCAGGTCATCCCGCGCATCGACCTCGCCCACGACCTCGCCGAGGACACCCTCGCCACGCCGACCGTCATCGGCCAGCGCAGCTACGGGGACCCCGCCGAGACGCGCCCGCTGGCCGCCGTACGGGACCTGCCCCACCAGGAGCCGCCCGGCTCCGGGCGCGGGCCGGACAACCGGCGGCCCGCAGCCGACAACCGGGGACAGGCCTCGTACTACCCCGGCCGCCGCATGAACCTCGGTGTCGTGCTGCTCCCGCTGCGCGTCTTCCTCGGCTTCATCTCCATCTACGCCGGCATGGGCAAGCTGTGCGACCCCGTCTACTTCGACGGCGGCGAGCGCGGCTCCATGGTCACCTGGCTGCACACGCTCACCCCGTGGGCGCTCGCCGAGCCGCTGCGCGACTTCGCCCTCGCGCACCCCGTCGGCGCCGGCCTGAGCGTGGCCTTCCTCCAGGTCATCGTGGGCGTGCTGACGGTGTTCGGCCTGTGGCAGCGGTTCGCCGCCTGCTTCGGGGCGCTCCTGTCCGCCGCGCTGCTGATGACGGTCAGCTGGAAGACCGTCCCCGCCTACGACGCGCCCGACATCATCTACCTCGCCGCCTGGAGCCCGCTGATCATCGCGGGCGCCCCGGTCTACTCCCTCGACGGGCGCCTTGCCGGCGAGGCCTGGCGCACCCTCGGGCCGCGCTCCGAGATCTGGCGGCTGCGGCGGCGCGTGCTGCGCCGCGGTGCCGTCATGGCCACCGTCGTGTGCGGGCTGACCCTGCTCGTCGGTTCGCTCCTCGGCGGCGCCGTCCGATCCACCACCGTCGTCACCGTCCCCGGGCCCGGGCAGGCCCCGACCAACTACCTGCCGGGCCGGCCGCTGCCGCAGACCCCGGCCAGGCAGCAGCCCGCCGCGCAGCCGACGACCAAGGCGGCCAGCCCCTCGGCCTCCGCCACTCCCACCGAGCCCGCCGCGAAGTCCGGCAAGAGCGCCTCGGGCGCCCCGAGCCGGGAGACCTCCGGGACGGGATCCCAGTCGCCCACGGCGACGCGGGGCACCACCGGCAAGCAGCAGACCCCGCGCAGCACTCCCCGTCAGTCCACCTCGCCCCGGCAGCCGTCCTCCTCGGGCAGCTCGAACGGCGGGGGCGGTACGCCGACGAAGCAGCCCGGCCTGATCGGCGGTCTCATCGGCTGAGCCCCGCCGACGCGGGTCGGTACGACGACAGGGGCCCGGCGCGCGCGAGCGTGCCGGGCCCTTCGCGTGCGCCGGGCGACGCGCGTGGCGCCGTACGCGGGCCGGGCCGGGCCGGGAAGGGTGGGCGCCGGGGCCGGGAAGGGGCTCAGGAGCCCGCCTGCGCCGCCAACTCCCGTGCGGCCTCGGTCAGGTCCTTCGCGGTGTCGATGGCCCGCCAGTAGGCCCCCTGGGGCAGCGGGAAGCCGGCCAGCCGCCGCTCGCGCGCCAGGCGCGGGAAGGTGGTGCGTTCGTGGTCCCCGAAGTCCGGGAGCAGCGCGGCGAATTCGGGTCCGAAGACGTAGACGCCGGCGTTGACGGGGTACGGCGACGGCGGAGCCTCGATGAAGTCCAGCACCTGCCCGAACTCGTTGGTCTCCACCACCCCCCAGGGGATCCGCGGCCGGGCCAGCGCCAGCGTGGCCACGGCGCCCCGCTCGGCGTGGAAGGCCGCCATCTCGCGCAGCGAGAACCGGGTCCAGATGTCGCCGTTCGTCGCGTACCAGGCGCCGTCCGGCTGCGGGAGGTGCTTTGCGGCGTACTTGAGGCCGCCGCCCCGGCCGAGCGGCTCCTCCTCGACCACCGTGGTCACGCGCAGCGGCAGCCGCGCCCCGGCCAGCCACTCCTGGAGCACGCCGGCGAGGTGCCCGCAGGAGATCACCGCGTCCGTGACGCCCTCGGCGGCGAGCCAGGCCAGTTGGTGTCCGATGATCGGCACCCCCGTCCCCGGGATCTCGACCATCGGCTTGGGGCGGTCGTCCGTGTACGGACGCAGCCGCGAACCCTGGCCGCCCGCCAGGACGACTGCCTGGGTGGGGGCGGCGGGGAACGCGGCTGCGGAGGAAGCGGACGGAGCGGATCGGTGGTCGTCGGTCATGGCCGCCAGCGTAGGGACGCGAGGTGCGTCAGCCCATGGAGGCGACGCCCGTGGCGTACGAGGTGTCGCACACGGGGCGGGCGTACGACTGGGCCTTCGTGGGGCCGTACACGTCGACGGCGGCCCGTCCCAGTGCCCGGGCGATCCCCACGCAGTGCTCGGCGAGCGACGGCCGCCGGTTCACCTCCTGCTGGAGGTGCGTGAGGACGTCGTCCGGCGCCTGGCCCTGCTGCAGATCGCCGACGAGCCGGTCACGCAGCACCTCGTGCGCGGCGCGCGGCTTCGCCGGGGCGGAGACGCCCTCGGCGGAGGCGGTCAGGATCTGGGAGGAGGACGTGTCCGCCCAGGGGACCATGGTGACCGCGAGGGTCCCGGACAGGACGAGGACGACGGGCAGGACCAGGGCGAGGGATCGGCCGATACGGCGGGCAGTGTGGGTCACGAGGGCGAGAGTAGCGCTCGGTGAAGATTTGGCGACATTTAGTCACCCTGTCGAGGGATGGTTCGACGTGGCTTTTCGAATTGCGGGTTGACGGAGAGGGCCGAATGGCCCGGTCTGCCGGAGTTGGGCAACGCACGGCCGAGGGGCGCCCCTTGGCGGAACGCCCCTCGGTCGAGCCCTGTTGCCCGGTCAGTCGGAGAGACGCTCTCCGGAGGAGGTCGAGAACACGTGGATCTCGCCGGCCCGCGGCACCACGTGCAGGCTGGAGCCCTTCTCGGGCACCTGGCGGCCGTTGACGCGGACCACGAGGTCCTGCGCGCCCTTCTCCGCCGGGGTGGAGCCGTACACGTACCCGTCGGCGCCGAGTTCCTCGACGACGTTCACGTCGATGGTCAGACCGCCGGTCTCGGCGAGGTCGAAGTGCTCGGGGCGCACGCCGACCGTGACGGTGCGGTCGCCCGCGTCGGCCGCGGCGGACAGGGCCTCGCGCGACACCGGGACGACGCTGTCGCCGAACTTCACGCCGCCGTCGGTGATCGGGACCTCGACCAGGTTCATGGCCGGAGAGCCGATGAAGCCGGCCACGAAGAGGTTCGCGGGACGGTCGTACATGTTGCGCGGGGTGTCGACCTGCTGGAGCAGCCCGTCCTTCAGGACGGCCACGCGGTCGCCCATCGTCATCGCCTCGACCTGGTCGTGGGTGACGTAGACGGTGGTGATGCCGAGGCGGCGCTGGAGGCTCGCGATCTGCGTACGGGTGGACACGCGGAGCTTGGCGTCCAGGTTCGACAGCGGCTCGTCCATCAGGAACACCTGCGGCTGGCGCACGATCGCGCGGCCCATCGCGACGCGCTGGCGCTGACCGCCGGAGAGCGCCTTGGGCTTGCGGTCGAGGTAGGGGCGCAGGTCGAGGATGTCGGCCGCCTCCTCCACCTTCTTGCGGATGGTGCCCTTGTCCACGCCGGCGATCTTGAGCGCGAAGCCCATGTTGTCGGCGACGGACATGTGCGGGTAGAGCGCGTAGTTCTGGAACACCATCGCGATGTCCCGGTCCTTGGGCGGCAGGTGCGTGACGTCGCGGTCACCGATGCGGATGGCGCCGCCGTTGACGTCCTCCAGGCCGGCGAGCATGCGCAGCGAGGTGGACTTGCCGCAGCCGGAAGGACCGACGAGGACGAGGAACTCGCCGTCCTCGATCTCCAGCTCCAGCTGGTCGACGGCGGGCTTGTCGCCGCCGGGGTAGAGCCGGGTCGCCTTGTCGAAGGTGACAGAAGCCATGGTGATGAATCCCTTCTACCGGCAGGAACGTGCCGGACGATCCGAGTGGAAGGAAGAATGGGTCTAGTCCAGTAGCACCGGACTCCGCCCGACGCTACCTCCCGGAACGCCGTCTGTCAGCACCCGGGGGCGGGGAGACCGGCGGACGCGCCCCGGGGCTCCGGCTCAGGTCGGGGCGTCCGAGGGGGGTTCGGGTTTCGCGTGGAGGATCTCGCGGGCCTGGTCCGCGGCGCGGGCGATGCTCTCGGCGACGAAGTCGACGAAGCGGGCGATGTTCTCCAGGCGGGCGGCGGCCGGGGTGCCGGGGCCGAGGACGCCGACGCCCTGGCGTGCGGTCTCGGCGAGCAGCGCGTTGGCGCGGGCGCCGGCGATCGTCGACTGGTACATGACGTCGTCGTCGACGACGTAGCGCTCGCGGCGGCGGTCGTCGCGCTCCCGGCGGATGAGGCCCTGGCTTTCGAGGAACGCGACGGCCTTGGAGATGGAGGCCGGGCTGACCTGGAGGCGCTGGACGAGTTCGGACGCGGTGAGGCTGCCCGCGTCGGTCGTGTAGAGGGCCGCCAGCACCCGGGCCGTCATCGTGGGCAGGCCCTGCTGGGTGAAGAGGGTCGTGAACGTCTCCTCGTACGCGCGCACGGCCTCGGCGTCGCGTCCGTGGGCCTGCTCGGGCGCCTGCGACCCCCGGGGTGCGGGCTGCCGGCGCCGGTGCGCGCGGCGTTCGGTGGCGCGGTGGGCCAGCTCCGCGCGGTAGGCGGCGGGGCCGCCGTTGCGCATGACCTCGCGGGTGATCGTGGAGGTGGGGCGGTCGAGGCGTCTGGCGATCTCCGCGTAGGCGAGGTCGTCGGCCAGTCCCAGCGCGATCTGCTGGCGTTCCTGCTGGGTGAGTCTGCCTCCCGGCATCGCGGTCTCCTTCGTGGTGCGGTCGCTCCAGCATAGCGTTCATCCGTCGCTCATTGCAACGCGATGAAGGATGGCTGTTGCGTTGAAATCAAAGCCATTGCAATGAAATACCTGCTCTGAGCTGCGGTGATTAGGTTCGTGCGCAACGAGTCTGTTGCTCGATCTGTGAATGCAACGTAGCTTTTCGTTCATCAGAAACGGCGGGCCGACCGAGTGCCCGCCACTGGAGAAAGAGCAGAACCATGCAGAAGTTCGCCACCGCCACCCCCGTCTCCGCCCACCTCGACATCCCCGCCGGCCTCATCCGGTTCATCGCCGCCGACCGCTCCGACACCACCGTCGAGGTCCTGCCCGCCAACGCCACCAAGAGCCGCGACGTGAAGGCCGCGGAACGGACCACCGTCGAGTACGCCGACGGAGTCCTGCGCATCACGACCCCGGACGCCAGGAACCAGCTCCTCGGCGCCAGCGGATCCGTCGAGGTCACCGTCCAGCTGCCGGCCGGCTCCCGCGTCGAGGCGAAGACGGCCGCCGCCGACCTCCGCGGCGTCGGACGCCTCGGCGACATCACCTTCGAAGGCGCCCAGGGCACGGTCAAGCTCGACGAGACCGCCACCGCCCACCTCACCCTCATGGCCGGCGACATCACCGTCGGCCGCCTCGGCGGCCCCGCCCGGATCACCACCCAGAAGGGCGACATCCACATCGCCGAGGCCGTCCACGGCGCCGTCGAACTGCGCACCCAGGCCGGCGACCTCACCATCGGCGCCGCCCGCGGAACCTCCGCCACCCTCGACGCCGGCACCGGCCTCGGCCGCATCCACAACGCGCTCCACAACACCGAAGGCGCCGCCGCCGGCCTCACCATCCAGGCCACCACCGCCTACGGCGACATCACCGCCCGCAGCATCTGACCCGCAGCCCCTGAGGAGCACCCATCATGACCAACCCGGCCATCGCGGCGAACGGGCTGCGCAAGGCGTACGGCGACAAGGTCGTGCTCGACGGAGTCGACCTGACCGTCCCCGAAGGAACGGTCTTCTCCCTGCTCGGCCCGAACGGCGCGGGCAAGACCACCGCCGTCAAGATCCTCTCCACCCTCGTCGGCGCCGACGCCGGCGAGCTGTACGTCGGCGGCCACGACCTGGCCGCCGCCCCGCAGGCGGTCCGTGCCGCGATCGGTGTCACCGGGCAGTTCTCCGCCGTGGACGGGCTGATCACCGGCGAGGAGAACATGCTCCTGATGGCGGACCTGCACCACCTGTCCCGGCGCGAGGGGCGGCGGATCACCGCCGAGCTGCTGGAACGCTTCGACCTGGTGGAGGCGGCGAAGAAACCGGCCTCGACCTACTCCGGCGGTATGAAGCGCCGCCTGGACATCGCGATGACGCTGGTCGGCAGCCCGCGGATCATCTTCCTCGACGAACCGACCACCGGCCTCGACCCCCGCTCCCGGCACACCATGTGGCAGATCATCCGCGAACTGGTCACCGGCGGCGTCACCGTCTTCCTCACCACCCAGTACCTGGAGGAGGCCGACGAACTCGCCGACCGCATCGCCGTCCTCAACGACGGCCGGATCGTCGCCCAGGGCACCGCCGAGGAACTGAAGCGGCTCGTCCCCGGCGGACACGTACGGCTGCGCTTCGCCGACCCGGCCGCCTACCGCTCCGCCGCAGCCGCCCTCGGCGGGGTGACCCGCGACGACGCGGCCCTGTCCCTGCAGATCCCGAGCGACGGCAGCCAGCGCGAACTGCGCTCCGTACTGGACCGCCTGGACTGCGCCGGCATCGAAGCCGACGAGCTGACCGTCCACACCCCCGACCTCGACGACGTCTTCTTCGCCCTCACCGGCGCGGGCGACATCCCCAACCAGCCCAAGGAGGCCGTCCGATGAGCTCCTTCTCCCTCGCCGTCCGCGACTCGACGACGATGCTGCGCCGCAACCTGCTGCACGCCCGGCGCTATCCGTCGCTCACGCTCAACCTGCTGCTGATGCCGATCATGCTGCTGCTCCTCTTCGTCTACATCTTCGGCGACGTGATGAGCGCCGGTATCGGCGGCGGCGCGGACCGGTCCGCGTACATCGCGTACGTCGTCCCGGGCATCCTGCTGATGACCGTCGGCGGGACCGTCGTGGGGACCGCCGTGTCCGTCTCCAACGACATGACCGAGGGCATCATCGACCGCTTCCGGACGATGGCGATCCACCGCGGATCGGTGCTCGTCGGGCACGTCGTCGGCAGCGTGCTCCAGTGCGTGACGAGCGTGGTCCTCGTCGGAGCCGTCGCCGTGGCCATCGGTTTCCGCTCCACCGACGCGAGCACCCTGGAGTGGCTGGCGGCGCTCGGACTGCTCGTCCTCTTCGCCACGGCGCTCACCTGGATCGCCGTCGGCATGGGCCTGGTCAGCCCGAACGCCGAGGCCGCCAGCAACAACGCGATGCCGCTGATCCTGCTGCCGCTCCTTTCCAGCGCCTTCGTCCCGGTGGACGCGATGCCGGGCTGGTTCCGGCCGATCGCCGAGTACCAGCCCTTCACGCCCGTCATCGAGACGCTGCGCGGCCTGCTCCTCGGCAGCGGGATCGGACACAACGGATGGCTCGCGGTGCTCTGGTGCCTGGGGCTCGCGGTGCTCGGCTACTTCTGGTCGGCCGCCAAGTTCAATGGCGACCCGAAGTAACCGCTCGGGTGACGTCCGCAGCTCTCAATCTGATGGCCCCGGGAAGAGCGGTCTGTGTAGAGTGATGGCGGCTTGCCTCCTTAGCTCAGCTGGCCAGAGCACCGCTCTTGTAAAGCGGGGGTCGTCGGTTCGAACCCGACAGGGGGCTCCGTTCCCGAAGGCCCCGGACCTGCTTGGTCCGGGGCCTTCGGCATGCCCGGGGTGCGGCCGGCCGGCCGCAGGGGCGTCCGCCGCCGGGGCGTCCGTGGCGGCGGCGCGCGTCAGTGGCGGCCGGAGATGCGGTCCGCCAGGCGGGCCAGCGGGGTCGTCGTGGGCCGGTGGGTGGCCGTCTCGCGGCGGTCGGCCTCGCGGTAGGCGGCGTAGAGGGCCTGGACGCCGAGCCAGCGGAAGGGCTCCGGCTCCCAGCGGCGGACCTTGTGGCCCACCCACGGGAGGGCGGTGAGGTCGGTGGACTCGCCGAGGACGAGGTCGCGCAGGGTGCGGGCGGCGAGGTTGGCGGTGGCGACGCCCGAGCCGACGTAGCCGCCGGCCCAGCCCAGGCCCGTGGTGCGGTCCAGGGTGACGGTGGCGCACCAGTCGCGGGGGACGCCGAGGACACCGGACCAGGCGTGCGTGATCTCCGTACCCGTGAGCTGCGGGAAGAAGGAGAAGAGGAGGTCGCTCAGGGCCTCGATGGTGGCGGGCTGGGTGCGGCCGTCGTTGTCCGTGCGCGAGCCGAAGCGGTACGGGACCCCGCGGCCGCCGATCGCGATGCGGTCGTCGGCGGTGCGCTGGGCGTACATGTACGCGTGGGCCATGTCGCCGAGGACCGGGAAGTCCGACCAGCCCAGTTGGTCCCAGGTCTCGGCGGGGAGCGGGGCGGTGACGATCATCGAGGAGTTCATCGGGAGCCACGAGCGCTTGTGGCCCTTGAGGGCGGCGGTGAAGCCCTCGGTGCAGCGCAGGACGTACGGGGCGCGGACGGTGCCGTACGGGGTGACGGCGCGGCGGGGGGCGATCTCGGTGACGGGGGTCGACTCGTGGATGACGACGCCGAGGCGTTCGCAGGCGGCGGCGAGGCCCTTGACCAGCTTGAGGGGGTGGATGCGGGCGCCGTGCGGGCTCCAGCTGGAGCCGACGGCGTCGGCGATGTTGATGCGGCGGTGGGTCTCGGTGGCGTCGAACAGTTCGCGGTCGCTCTCGCCGAAGGAGAGTTCGGCGGCGTGGAAGGCCTTGAGCCGGGCGAGCTGGGCGGGGGTGCGGGCGACTTCGAGGACGCCGCCGCGGTGGACGTCGGCGTCGATGCCCTCCTTGGCGGTGACGCCGATGACCTCGGTGACCGTCTCGTTCATGGCGTTCTGGAGGCGGCGGGCGGCCTCGTGGCCGTGGAGGGCGGCGTAGCGGTCGCGGCCGGCGATGCCGTTGTAGAGCCAGCCGCCGTTGCGGCCGGAGGCGCCGTAGCCGCAGAACTTCTTTTCCAGGACGGTGATGTGGAGGTCGGGGGCGGCCTGCTTGAGGTAGTAGGCGGTCCACAGGCCGGTGTAGCCGCCGCCGACGATGACGACGTCGGCGGTGGTGTCGGCGGTGAGGGGCGCGCGGGGTGGGGTGGCCGCGCTGCCGGGGTCGGTCGCGTACCAGAAGGAAATACCGCCGTTGATCGTCATGGGGGAGTTGGTACACCCGGTTCCGGTGGGGCGTCCAGGGGCTGGTTGTCGTGCGTTGGGGCGGGTTTCCAGGCCGGATGACCGATGTGGGAGGGGTGGCGGGGGCCGTAGGGTGGTGGATGTTTTGCCATGGTTTCGGGTGAGAGGTCTGGTTGCTGACGGGCGGCTTGCGACGGGCGGCTTGAGCAGGGCGGGGCGCGCGGGACGGCCGCCGGGTCTCGCCGAGCTACCTTCGGATCATGGTGGACTTCGGGGCGGTTCCGGACGGCCTGGTCGAGGCGCAGCTCAGGTTCAACGGCGACGCGGGGCGGGACTTCGTCGCCGCGCTGCCGGGGCGGGCGGCGCGGTTCCTGGAGCGGTGGGAGCTGCGGTGCACCGGGCCGGCCATGCACGGGGTGACGGCGTTGGTGCTGCCGGTGGAGCGGGCCGACGGGAGCGCGGCCGTACTGAAACTGGTGGCGCTGGACGAGGAGAGCGCGGGGGAGCCGCTCGCGCTGCGCGCGTGGGACGGGCAAGGCTGCGTACGGCTCCTGGAGCACGACGCGGAGACGGGCACCCTGCTGCTGGAGCGGCTCGACGAGCGGCAGCACCTGTCGGCGCTCGCGCGGCGGGACGCGCGGCGGGCGGTGGGGGTGGTCGGGGAACTGCTGGCACGGCTGACGGCGGTGCCCGCCCCGGCCGGGCTGCGCGGGCTGGGCGAGATCGCGGCGCGGATGCTGGCGGACGTACCGGGGGCGGTCGGGCAGCTGGCGCAGGAGCGGGAGCGGCGGCTGCTGCGGGACTGCGCGGCGGCGGTGGCGGAGGTCGCGGGCGAACCGGGGGACCGGCTGCTGCACTGGGACCTGCACTACGACAACGTCCTGGCGGGCGGCCGGGAGCCGTGGCTGGCGATCGACCCGAAGCCGCTGGCGGGGGATCCGGGCTTCGACCTGCTGCCGGCGATCGTCGACAACTTCCGTGCGCAGGAGGTGCGGTGGCGGTTCGACCTGCTGACGGAGGCGGTGGGACTGGACCGGGAGCGGGCCCGGGCGTGGACGCTGGGGCGGGTGCTGCAGAACTGCCTGTGGGACCTGGAGGACGGGGAAGTACGCCTGGACGAGCAACAGTTGACGGTCGTGGAGGCCCTGCGGGCGCGGTGAGGAGCGGCCGCCGGCCCCCAGGACGCCCCTAGGCCGTCTCTTTCGGATCTCGCCTGACCCGCGCGGCCTGGCACCGCACCTCGCCGCGTTGTCGGGGCGCCCAAGTACGTCCAGTACTCGGGCGCCCCTCCGCCTTGCGACGCACGGCGTCAGCCGACGCGGGCTTGACCGGCAAGATCCAAAAGAGACGACCTAGGCTGCCCGCATGATCCGTAACGCAGAAGTGACCGATGTGCCCGTCATCCACGCGATGATCCGCGAGCTCGCCGCGTACGAGAAGGTGCCGCACGAGGCGCGGGCGACCGAGGAGCAGCTGCGGGAGGCGCTGTTCGGGGACCGCCCGGCGGTGTTCGCCCACATCGCGGAGACCGACGACGGCGAGGCCGTCGGCTTCGCGGTGTGGTTCCTGTCCTTCTCCACCTGGCGCGGGGTGCACGGCATCTACCTGGAGGACCTGTACGTGCGGCCGGGCGCGCGCGGCGGCGGCCACGGCAAGGCACTGCTGGCGGAGCTGGCGCGGACGTGCGTGGAGCGCGGCTACGAGCGGCTGGAGTGGTCGGTCCTGAAGTGGAACGCCCCGACGATCGCCTTCTACGAGGGCCTGGGCGCGCAGCCGCAGGAGGAGTGGTCGGTGTACCGCCTCACGGACGACGCGCTCCGCAGGCTGGGCAAGGCCGAATGAGCGGACCGGCGCCCTTGCCGCCGATCGCCACCGCGCCCTGCAGCGATGCCGGGTACGTGGCGTGGCGGGATGACGTCGCCGAGGCTCTGGACAACCTGCCTGTGCACCTGGCGCACCTGGAGCAGCCTGCGGACCGGGGCACGGCAGGTGCCGAGGCGGTGGCCGCCCGCGCGGAGGCGGAACGCCGGCGTCAATCAGGCAGCGGGGAAAGCTCCTTGCCCTGTGTGTCTACGTCCCCCTGACCCTGCCGGGCACTGAGCACGAGGCGGGGTCTGCGGGGCGGGGCGAGCACGTGTGCGCACCCCCCCACGGTGGAGGAGAGCGGCTGGACCTCCAGCCACTCTGTCCTCGAGGTGGTCATGGACGACATGCCGTTCCTCGTGGACTCCGTGACGAGCCGGCTGTCCTGCCAGGGCCGCGGCGTCCACAGCGTGATTCGGACACCCCGTCCCGGGGCGGAGGCGATCGTCTACGTCACGCAACGGCGCGCGACGGGAGTCAGAAGGTATGAGACCCAAGCAGCGCCTCGCCCAGAGAGAGGACGACAGGATGACCCGCACCACGAAGCCCATCACGCCGCTTCCGGCATTCGAACTCCGTTGTGGGGGGATCCACCTGACCATTCAGCGCGTACCCGTGTGGCTGATCACTTTCGTCACCACTGCCGCCGGATCGGGCGCCGCCTGGTGGGCTCACCGGTGAGCAGCGTGCACACTCCACGCGGAAGCCATCGCGCTCACCGCGGCCCTCCGCCACCTGCGGAGTGTGCGCGGCCGGCGCCTCGGAGCGCGCGTCCTGCAGCGGTGCCGCGTACGTGGCGGGTCCGGGGTGATGCGGCGCGGGTTGTCAGTGGGGGCGGTCACGATGGGGGGATGGTGCGCAAAGGGCAGGAGCAGACGGTGAAGGCGGCGCGACGGCCGGAGTTGCGGTTGCCCGAGCTGGTGGCGTGGGACGGGGGTGGGCTGGAGTCGGACGGAGACTACGACGGGCTGGAGTTCGCGGACCTGGATCTGGCGGGACAGGAGGGGATCGGGGCCCGGTTCATGGACTGCGCGGTGCGGCGCTGCGCGCTGGACGAGGCGGGGCTGGCGAAGGCGCGGCTCCTGGACTCGGTGCTGGAGGGGGTCCGGGGGGTGGGGACGGACCTGTCCGGGGCCTCGTGGCGGGACGTGGAGCTGGTGGACGCCCGGCTGGGCGGGGTGCAGATGCACGGGGCGGTGCTGGAGCGGGTGGTGGTCCGCGGGGGGAAGATCGACTACCTGAACCTGCGGAAGGCGCGGCTCAAGGACGTGGTCTTCGAGGGGTGCGTGCTGGTGGAGCCGGACTTCGCGGGGGCGGTGCTGGAGCGGGTGGAGTTCCGGGACTGCGCGCTGCGCGGGGTGGACTTCAGCGGCGTGCGGATGAAGGACGTGGACCTGCGGGAGGCCACGGAGCTGGGGATCGCGCGGGGGGTGGACTCCCTGGCCGGCGCCGTGATCAGCCCGGCCCAGCTGTTCGACCTGGCCCCGGCGCTGGCGGCGCAGCTGGGGCTGCGGGTGGTGCCGTAGGCCGGGTCCGCCGGGGCGGGCGGGGTGGTGGGCCGGTCAGGGGTAGCGGTGGCGGGGGGCGTGCGGGTCGTTCCAGCGGGCGGCGTGCGGGAGGGCCAGCAGGCGTACGGCGTGGAGGAGTTGCGCGCCGGCGCCGTCGGCGCGCAGGCGTGCGGGGGCCTCGCGCGCGAGCCAGTCGGCCAGTTCCGTCCGGACGGCTTCCACCTCCTCGTCCGACCAGACGGCCCACGTCGACCAGGGGAGCGAGTCCTCCAGGAGGTCCCCTTCCCACTCGTCGACCGTGTCGGTGAGGTGCCGGTCGGCGACGGGGTGGCGCAGCTCCTCCCAGACCGCCAGCCAGGGGCCGATGGTGCCGGAGGCCTCGGCACACAGCGGCAGGAGTTCGTGGACGGGCACCGCGGGGGCCGGGGTGAGGAGCGTGTGGGCCCACCAGGCGTGCAGGAACTCCCGTACCGCCGCGCTCTGCGGTGCGGGCCACCGCTGCCATGCGGCGCGGTGGAACGAGGTGCCGACCCTGCCGATGTCGTACGCGTGGTCGCCGAGGCCGCCGGTCAGCGCGCGGGCGAACTGCGGCAGGACCCGGCGCAGCACGGCGCCGTGATCGTCCCAGTCGGCCGTGCTCCAGGTGCGGTGCAGCAGGTCGGGGTCGAGCCCTGCGTCGGGGAGCTTCAGCAGGGCGAGCTCCTCCGGGCTGCCCCAGTGGCAGTCGCACTGGGTCTCGTCGGCCCGGGCCGTCATCCCGCGGAAGGTGACGTCCAGGTGGTCCAGCGCCCGGTCGAGCCGGGCGGCGGCAGCGGCGGCGGAGGGGCCGGCGGGGCCCTGTCCGCGGCCGGGTCCGGCTTCGGGTTCGGGTTCGTTCATGGTCGCAGGTGCCTCACCGGGACTCCGGACCGTTCGGGCCCGAAGGGCGCGACCCTACCGGACGGTCGCCACGGGCGCCCGGCCCTGTCCTGCCGTTCAGGCCGGGACGCGCGGGAACTTGGCCTGGAGGGTCCAGATGACGGGGTTGTCGGCGAGGCCGTCGTGCATGTCGATGAGGTCCGCGACCAGGTCGTGCAGGAAATCGCGGGCCTCGCGGCGCAGCAGCCGGTGGCTGAAGGTCAGCGGGGCTTCCTCGGCCGGCATCCAGTCGGCCTCCACGTCGACCCAGCCGAAGCGGCGCTCGAAGAGCATCCGGTCCGTGGACTCGGTGAAGTCGAGTTCGGCGTGCTGCCGGTGGGCCGAGCGGTTGCCGCGGGGGTCCTGGTCGAGCTGTTCGACGATGTCGCAGAGCGCCCAGGCGAAGTCCAGGACGGGCACCCATCCCCAGGCTGTGGACACTTCCCGGTCCGCGGCGGTGTCGGCGAGGTAGACGTCCCCGCAGAACAGGTCGTGGCGCAGGGAGCGGACGTCCGCCGAGCGGTAGTCGGTCTGCGGGGGGTCGGGGAAGCGTCGGGAGAGGGAGTAGCCGATGTCGAGCACGTACCCGATGGTGTCACGGGTCCCGGGCCCGGGACGTCCGCACCCCGGACCGACGCAGGCCCCGGGAGGGCGGGGGACGCGTCAGGACGGGAGGAGCCGCTGCTCCTTCGCGACCGAGACCGCGCCCGCACGGGTGTCGACGCCGAGTTTGTCGTAGATGCGGCCCAGGTGGGTCTTGACCGTGGCCTCGCTGATGAACAGGGCGCGGGCGATGTCGCGGTTGCCCAGGCCGCGGGCCAGCTGGCCGAGGATGTCCAGTTCGCGGTCGGTCAGGGTGGGGCGGGCGCCGCGCATGTGGGCCATGACACGGCTGGCGACGGGCGCGGAGAGGGTGGTGCGGCCCTCGGCGGCCGAGTAGATGGCGGCGAAGAGTTCCTCCGGGCGTTCGGCTTTGAGGAGGTATCCGGTGGCGCCCGCGCCGATCGCCCGGGTGATGTCCGCGTCCGTGTCGTACGTGGTGAGGACGAGGACGTGCGGGGGGTGGGGGGCGGCGGTGATGCGGCGGGTGGCCTCCACCCCGTCGATGCCCGCGCCGAGCTGGAGGTCCATGAGGACCACGTCGGGGCGGAGCTTCGCGGCGAGGGCGACGGCCTCCTCGCCGCTGCCCGCCTCGCCGAGGACCTCGATGTCCGGCTCGCTGCCGAGGAGGGCGAGGAGGCCGGCGCGGACCACCACGTGGTCGTCGCAGAGCAGGATCGTCGTCATGGGGCCGGCTCCAGGGGGATGGCCGCGGAGAGGACGGTGCCCTCGCCCGGCGTGGACTCGATGGTGAGGGCGCCGCCGAGCTGGCGGACGCGGGCCCGCATCGCGGGGAGGCCGTGGCCGCGCTGGGCGGTGTCGGTCCGGGGCTCGGCGAATCCGTGGCCGTCGTCGGCGACGTCCAGGACCACCTGGTCCCCGAGGAAGCTGAGCGTGAGTGCGGCCGTACGGGCGCCGGAGTGCTCGCGGACGTTGGCCAGCGCGCCCTGGGCTATGCGCAGCAGGGCGGACTGGACGCGGTCGGGGAGCGGGGCGGGGGTGCCCTCGAGGTGGAAGCGGACCTCGATGCCCGGGCCGGCGTCCAGGCCGCGCAGCGCCTCGGCGAGGCCGGCGCCGTCGGCGAGCTCGGACGGGGCCAGGTCGTGGACGAGCCGGCGGGCCTCGGCGAGTCCGTGCGCGGCGATGCCGGTGGCGGTACGGACGTGCGCGCGGGCGGTGGCCGGGTCGGTGTCCCAGGTGCGGTCGGCGGCCTGGAGCAGCATCTGCTGGCTGGACAGGTTCTGGGCGAGGGTGTCGTGGATCTCCATGGACAGCCGCTGCCGTTCGGCGAGGGTGCCCTCGCGGCGTTCGGTGGCGGCCAGTTCCCGGCGGGTGCGGATCAGGTCGTCGATCAGCGCCCGCTGGGCCTGGGCCTGGCGTTCCATGTGGACGAAGACGGCGGTGGCGAGGGCGGCGACCGCGGGCGGGGCCAGGAGCAGGTTGGGGTCGAAGGACTTCGACAGCTTCAGCTGGGCGATCACCACGAAGCCGGTGAGGAGGGCGACCAGGACGACGGCGGCGCGGGGCGGGAGCGTGCGCAGCGCGGTGAAGAACAGCGGTACGGCGCACCAGGCGAAGCTCGGCGCGAGGACGACCAGGACCACCCAGGTGGTGACGACCAGGCCGAGCCAGAGGAGCCGGCGGGCGGTGGGGGCGGCGCCGAGGGCGGGGCCGAGTACGTAGAGCAGGGCCAGGGTGATGCTGAGGGCGATGATCCACGGGGTGCGGGGTTCGCCGGGGTGGCGCAGGAGGAAGCGGAGCAGGGAGGCGCCGAGGAGGAGGAAGAAGGCGGTGTGGGCGACGGTGGCCAGCGTGCGGGTGTCGTCGCGCGGCGGGGCGGGTGTCACAGGGTGCTCCTCGGTCGAGGCATGCGTCCATTGTCAGGTGCGGCGCCGCTGCCGGGGCTCCGCCCCCGACCCCGCGCCCTCAAACGCCGGCGGGGCTGAGAGAGCGGGGCTCCGCCCCGGACCCCGCGCCTCAAACGCCGGCGGGGCTGAGAGGGCGGGGCTCCGCCCCGGACCCCGCGCCCTCAAACGCCGGCGGGGCTGGAAGGGACCAGGAAATACCGCGCCGGAGGCGGCCCGCATCGACCGATCGGTTGACCCCCGGGTCAACCGGTGCGGTGGACGGGGCGAGCCGGTACGGGGACGGGGCGGCGGGGGGTTCGGGGACAGGCTTGGAGCAGCGAAGGAGCCGGTCCGACCGGCCCGGACCGAACCGAACCGATGCCGTCACCCCGGCCCCGCGTCACCGTTCTCAGGAGCAGAGATGAACACCCGCACCCGCGTCCTCACCGGTACCGCTCTCGCCGTCGCCCTGGGCGCCGGTGCCTTCGGCGCCGTGAGCGCCAGCGCCACCCCTGCCGACGAGGCCTCCCCGGCCGCCGCCTCCGCCGCCGTCGCCGGCAAGAAGGACGGCCCGAGCGACAAGAACTTCACCACGACGACGCACCTCACCGTCGACGCCGCCACCCGCGCCGCCCAGGCCGCGCTGCAGGCCGCGCAGGCCGAGAACCAGAAGGTGACGGTCGCGGTGGTGGACCGCAACGGCAACACCATCGTCACCCTGCGCGGCGACGGCGCCGGCCCGCAGTCCTACGAGTCGGCGCAGCGCAAGGCCTTCACCGCCGTGTCCTGGAACGCCCCGACCTCGGTGCTCGTGGGCCGCCTCGCCCAGACCCCGAACCTGAAGGACATCCCCGGCACCCTCTTCCTCGGCGGCGGCACCCCGGTGCAGGCCAACGGCGCGCCCGTCGCGGGCATCGGCGTGGCCGGCGCCCCGAGCGGCGACCTGGACGAGAAGTTCGCCAAGGCCGGTGTCGACGCCCTCGGCAAGTAGCCCGCGCGGACGGCCCGCCCGGACCCGGACGACCTAGGATCGAGTGCGTGGATCACCGCGCACTCCTCCGTCTCGCCGTCCCTGCCGTCGCCTCCGTCCTCGCCCTCACCACGGCGTGCACGGGAGGCACGGTGCAGGGGCGGCCGGGCGCGTCGGGCCTGCGCGATCCGTACTTCCCCAAGGCCGGCAACGGCGGCTACCAGGTCGACCACTACGCGCTGGACCTGGACTACGACCCCGCCGACGGGGAGCTGCACGGTACGGCCGTGATCACCGCCCGCGCCGAGCAGGGGCTCAGCTCCTTCAACCTCGATCTCAGCGGTATGCGGGTCGAGGGCGTGACCGTGCAGGGCGTCGGGGCCCGGTACAACCGGACCGGCAACGAGCTGACCGTGCGTCCGGCCGAGGACCTGAAGAAGGGCGAGGTCTTCCGTACGGAGGTCGAGTACGGCGGCAGGCCGAAGACCCTCACGGACGCGGACGGCTCCAAGGAGGGCTGGATCACCACCGAGGACGGCGGGGGCGCACCCGCCGGCGCGGCGACGCGCTCCGGTGCGGTCGGCGTCGGGGAGCCGGTCGGGTCGATGACCTGGTTCCCGGGCAACCACCACCCCAGTGACAAGGCCACCTACGACATCACGCTCACCGTCCCGCGCGGCTACGAGGCCGTGTCCAACGGCGAGCTGCGCTCCCGCACCGAAGGCGCGGACGGGCGGACCGCGTTCGCGTGGCACAGCCCGGAGCCGATGGCGAGCTATCTGGCCACCGCCGTCGTCGGCCCGTACAAGGTGACGACGGGGCGGACGCCGTCGGGGACCGGCCTCTACACCGCCGTGGCGCCGGGCGAGGCGGCCGCGAGCACGGGTCCGCTCGCGCGGCTGCCGGAGATGGTGGAGTGGGGCAGCGGCCGGTTCGGCCCGTACCCCTTCGGAACGGCGGGCGCGGTCGTGCTGCCGGCCGGCACCCTCGGATACGCGCTGGAGACCCAGACGAAGCCCGTCTTCTCCGGTCCGCCCGAGAGCGAGGAGCTCGTCCTGCACGAGCTCGCCCACCAGTGGTTCGGCAACTCGGTGTCGCCGAAGTCCTGGAAGGACATGTGGCTCAACGAGGGCTTCGCGACCTACGCCGAGTGGCTGTGGGCGGAGGAGCACGCGGGGCCCACCGCGCAGCGGCACTTCGAGGCGTTCCTGGCCGGTGACACGTCCGTCGACGAGGCGGCCGACTCCGACTGGGACGCCTTCCCGCCGGCCTCCCCGCCCGGTCCCGACCACATCTCGGACGAACCGGTGTACTACCGCGGCGCGATGGTCCTGCACCGGATCCGCCAGGAGGTGGGCGACGAGAAGTTCTTCGCCCTGGTGCGCGGCTGGGCCGCGGACCACCGCCACGGGAACGCGAGCACGGCCGACTTCACGGCCTACGCGGAGGAGAAGACGGGGCACGACCTGAAGAAGGTCTGGGACGTCTGGCTGTACGGCGAGGGCCGGCCCCGGTAGCCGGCCCGTCGGCTACCGGGCGTGGAGCGGCTTGCGCAGCACCGTGCAGGGGCGGCCCAGCTCCCGGTCCACGGCCCGGCGCAGTTCGGCGTATCCCTGGGACCGCCAGAAGGCGAGGGCCGGGAGGTTGTCGTCCAGTACGGCGACCTGCACGCCGGTGCGTCCGGCGGCGCGGAAGCGGTCCTCGACCAGGGTGGCGACGGCGCGGCCGAACCCCTCGCGGTGCGCGGTGGCGTCGATGAGCAGCAGGCCGATCCACGGGTCCGGGCCGGCGGTGGCCGGGTCCGGGTGGTGGGCCAGGGTGGCGGCCAGACCGACGAGGCGGCCGGCGGAACGGGCGAGGAGGACCTCGGCGCCGTCGTGGGCGAGTTCGTCGGCGAGGGCGGCCGCGACCTGTTCGACGGTGATGCGGCCCGGGTCGGGGAAGTCACCGCTGAGTTCGAAGAACGCGTGGTTCGTCGAGTAGAGGGCGGCGACCTCGGTGAGGACCGGGCCGGGGAGGGCGCCGTCGACGGGGACGAGCGGTTGGAGGATCACCTGTCGAACGGTAGCGAAACCCCCTCCCCGGACGGCCGGGAGGGGGCTTCGCCGGCGCTGGTGTCCCGTCGGCGCTCAGCGCCGTACCGGGCGGTGCCGGCCGTGCCGAGCCGTGCTCGGGCGCGTGCTCAGACGTTGACGCCGAAGTCCTGCGCGATGCCGGTGAGGCCGGAGGCGTAGCCCTGGCCGACCGCGCGGAACTTCCACTCCGCGCCGTTGCGGTAGAGCTCGCCGAAGACCATGGCGGTCTCGGTCGCCGCGTCCTCGGAGAGGTCGTAGCGGGCGATCTCGGCGCCGCCGGCCTGGTTCACGACGCGGATGTAGGCGTTGCGGACCTGGCCGAAGTTCTGGCTGCGGGCCTCGGCGTCGTAGATGGAGACCGGGAAGACGATCTTGTCCACGTCGGCCGGCAGGCCGGCGAGGTTGACGTTGATGGCCTCGTCGTCGCCCGCGCCCTCGCCGGTGCGGTTGTCACCGGTGTGGACGATGGTCTGGTCCGGGGTGGACTTGTTGTTGAAGAAGACGAAGTGGCCGTCGGAGACGACCTTGCCGGTCGGGTTGACCGCGATGGCCGAGGCGTCGAGGTCGAAGTCGACACCGGTCGTCGTACGGACGTCCCAGCCGAGGCCGACCGTGACGGCAGCGAGGCCGGGGGCCTCCTTCGTGAGCGAGACGTTGCCGCCCTTGGACAGGCTGACAGCCATGGGAATGTCCCTTTCCTCATCCAACATGCACGTACAGGCGGTCAAACTACCGCTGCCCCCTATAACGCGACGAGGGGCCTGTCGGGTTCCCGCCGGGAAATCTGGGTGACGGGGGCGGGGGCGGGCGCGGATCATAGGGGGCATGCCTGGTCCTTATGTCATCCGCGGTTCGGTCGTGCTCCCCGAGGGCGAGCTCGCCTGGCGCTTCTCGCGGTCCTCCGGGCCCGGCGGGCAGCACGTGAACACCTCCGACTCGCGGGTGGAGCTGATGTTCGACCTGGCGGCGACGAAGGCGCTGCCGGACGTGTGGAAGGAGCGGGCGCTGGAGCGGTTGGCGTCCCGCCTGGTGGGCGGGGTGGTGACCGTACGGGCCTCCGAGCACCGCTCGCAGTTCCGCAATCGGGAGATGGCGCTGGTGCGGATGGCCTCGCTGCTGGCGGAGGCGACGGCTCCGCCGCCGAGGCAGCGGCGGGCGACGAAGATCCCGCGGGGGATCAACGAGCGGCGGCTGCGGGAGAAGAAGGCGCGGGCCGAGACCAAGCGCGGGCGGACCGCCCGGGACTGGTAGCCGCCCCGCGCGCGGACCGCGCGGGACCCGGTGGCCGCCCCGGGCCCGGGACGCCGGCTACTGGCCGTTCAGGTGCCGGTAGCGGCCGCGGAAGTACGTCAGGGGCTGCTGGTCCGGGGACGGGACGGCCGCCGACAGGACGCGGCCGATGACCAGGGTGTGGTCGCCCGCCTCGACGCGGTTCTCGGTGCGGCACTCCAGGGTGGCCAGGGCGCCGGTCAGCAGCGGGGCACCGGAGGCCTCGCCGCGTACGTACGGCAGGTCCGCAAAGAGCAGCCGGTCGCTGATGCGGCCCTTCATCGCGAAGCGGCCCGCGACCTGGAGCTGGTGGTCGGCGAGGACCGAGACCGCCCAGAGGGGCTGCTCCGCGAGCAGGTCGTCCATCCGGGAACCCTCGCGCACGCTCACCAGGACCAGCGGCGGGTCCAGGGACACCGACATGAAGGCGGTCGCCGTCATGCCGACGTCCTCGCCGCGCGGGCCGTCGGCCGTCAGGGGGGTCTCGTGTGCGGTGATCAGGCACACGCCCGCCGCCAGCCGGGACATCGCGGCTCGGAACTCGTCATTGCTCACTCCCTCAGCATGCGGGTTTCCGTGGGGCGGGCGGGGCAGGGGGGTCGTCTTCAGCACGCTGAAACGCTAATCTCGCCCTCCCGCGCCACACATCGGGCCCTGGTCCGAGTCGCGCCCCCGCCCCTTGGCCTAGACCCCGGCGTATCGTTTGCTCCCGGGAATGTGGGGGAGCGCTCCCAGTCGGCACGAGCCTCTCCACGTACCGTTATTCATCTCATGTGACTTGAGTCACAGAGGGCAAGATTTGTTGACCCTGTGTACCTGCCGCACAGCTCACTGTGATTCAGTGGACGGGACACCGCAACGAAACGCCGATGACAAACCTGGAGTTGCTGTCGAGGTCTCGGGGAGAGCGAGCAATGGAGACCGAGTCGGAGCCGTACGTCCGTCTTGCGACCCTGCGGCAGCTGCATCGGGTGGTGGCCGATCTCAACACGGCCAGGAGCCTGGCGGACACCCTGCAGACCGTCGTGGACGGCATCGTCGTGGGCCTCGGTTACGAACTCGCCTGTGTCAACCTCGTACGCCCTGACGGCGATCTGGTCGTCGCCGCCTTCGCCGGGGACCCCGCCGCCGAAGCGCTCATCACCGGTCGCGTCGGCTCCCGCGCCTCCTGGGAACGCCGCCTGACGATGGGTGAGAACTGGGACGGGCTCCGGTTCATCCCGCACACCGAGGGCTGGATCCTCATGGAGGACGACGTCCCCCAGTGGCACACGGACGGCCCCGATCCGCGCTTCGAGGACGAGTGGCATCCCGAGGACCGGCTCTATGCCCCCATGTACGCGTCCGGCGGGGAACTTCTGGGTGTCATTTCGGTGGACAGACCGCGCAACGGCCGCCGCCCCGGCGCGTGGGGGCGCGAAGCGCTCCAGATGTACGCCTTCCAGGCCGCGATTGCGATCAGCAATGCGAGGCTCCGGGCGAACATGCAGCGGGCCCTGGTCCGGCTGGAGCGTGAACAGCAGGCGCTGCGCGCCAGCGAGGAGTCCTTCCGGCAGGCCTTCGAGTACGCGCCGAGCGGCATGGCCATCGCCGAGATGGGCGGGGACCAGCACGGCCGGCTGCTGCGGACCAACGACGCGCTGTGCCGGCTGCTCGGCCGGCCGGCGTCCGTGCTGCGCCGCTACTCCTTCTCCGACCTGGTCCACCCCGAGGACATCGGCACCCTGCTGCGGACCTCCGCCGAGGGCGGGCGCGCCGAGCTGCGCCTGGGCCGGCGCGACGGCACGTATGTATGGGTCTCGCTGCGCAACTCCGTCGTCGCCGACGCCGCCGACGGGCCGCGGTTCCTGCTGACGCACGTCGAGGACATCGAGGAGCGCAAGCGCCACGAGCTCCAGCTCGCCCACCGCGCCAGCCACGACTCGCTGACCGGCCTGCCCAACAGCGCCGAGCTGCGGTCCCGGCTCGGCGCGCGGCTGTGCCGTAGGCCACAGTCCGTGCGCGCCACCGCCATCGAGGCCCTGGACGCGGCTTTCGAGGGGCGTGACGGACACGACGGGCGCCCGGTGCACGACGGCTACGAGGTGCGCGCGGAGGCGGGTGGTGCCGGTGAGCACGGCTTTCAGGCCGACGGACCCGACCGGTACACCGGGTCCGACCCCTTCGACTTCCCCGGGGCGCCGGCCCAGGTGCCGACGGACGGTCCGTACGACCACCACGTGCACACGGTGGCGCCCGCGACCGACATCGACGACGGGACGAAGGGGCTCGCGGTGCTCTTCTGCGACCTCGACGGCTTCAAGTCGATCAACGACAGGTTCGGGCACCACACGGGCGACGCGGTCCTGATCGAGGTCGCCCGGCGGCTCACGACGGGCGTCAGGGACGGCGACACCGTCGCTCGGCTGGGTGGTGACGAATTCGTCGTCCTTGCCGACGGCCTCGGTGCGGCGGACGCCGCCGATCTCGCCGTCCGACTGCGCAACGCGATCATCCCGCCGATCCGGGTCGACGGCCGTGCGGTGCGGGTGGGAGCCAGTTTCGGCATCGGCTGGGCGAGCTGCGGGATGTCGGCGGACGAGGTGCTGCGCTCCGCCGACCAGCGCATGTACATCGAGAAGCGGTCCCGCTCCAAGGCCCACCGCAGGGCCGGCTGAGGCGGTCTGTCGCCCGTGGGCGCACGTGTTCGGGGTAGGCTCCCGGGGGTCGAAAGGAGTGACCTGCGATGACGACGCCCGCGAACAACGGCCCGCACGGTGGGGCGAACAAGCCCGAGGACGACGATCCGTTCGGCTACCTCTACGAGGACGGCCAGGCGGCCGGAGCCACACCGCCAGGTCAGGGCGGCGCATACGGCTACCCGGGCCCCGGGGCAGGCGGTCATTCCGGCGCGCAGCCCGGCGTTCCCCGCACCTCCCACCACCAGGTGCGGACGGTCGGCGAGCGCCGCAACGGCGGCCAGCGCGGTCAGGTCCCCGCGCAGCAGCCGCCCTACCAGGCCCAGTACCAGGCTCCGGAGGCGCTCCAGGCGGGCGGCTACGGCGTTCCGCAGCAGCCGCAGGCCCCGCAGCACCAGACCCAGACGATCACGCACTCCGGCGGCCACGGCTCCGGCGGTGGCTCCAGCCGCCGCGGCCTGCTGATCGCCGCCGTCGCGGTGGTCGCCGCGGTCGTGATCGGCATCGGCGCGGCCCTGGCCTTCGGTGACAAGGACAAGGACAAGAAGGGCCAGGACCAGGCGAACGGCGGCCAGCAGTCGGCGGCCCCGCAGAACCCCTCCGCCGCGCCCCCGAGCGGCTCTCCCGCGCCCTCCCAGGCCCCGCTGCCGAAGGGCGAGGCGGCCGGCGCGGGCATGTCCATCACGGGCGGCGCGGGCCTGGAGTCCACGATCCCGGGGGCGAAGAGCTCGGGCGGCCAGTACGTCGGCGGCTTCAACCGGCCCGGCGCGGCCGTGACGTGGACCCTGGACGTCCCCAAGGCCGGGAAGTACAAGTTCTACGTGCGCTTCGGCATCCCGGGTGAGGACGCCAACGGCACCCTGACCGTCAACGGCAAGCCGAACGAGTCGCCGATCAGCATGCGCAACTTCGCCAAGTCGCCCAAGGGCGACTGGGAGAAGGGCTGGCAGACGACCTGGGGTCAGGTGAACCTCGACAAGGGCACCAACACGATCAAGCTGTCGTGCGAGACCGGAAACAGCTGCAACGTGAACATCGACCAGCTGTGGCTGGAGAACTTCTAGGACACCCCGGGCCTCAGCCGGCCGTCGTGACCTTCACCGACCCCCGTACCTCCTCGTAGGTGCGGGGGTCGAACTCTCCCGCCACCGGGGCGAGGACGGTGGCCGCGGACAGGGCGACCGCGCGGGTGAGCCGTTCCTCCCAGTCCGCCCCCTCGACCAGGGCCGACAGCAGGCCGGCGACCGCGGAGTCGCCCGCTCCGGTGGGGTTGCCGGCCAGCGCGCGCGGCGGGGCGGCCTGCCAGGTGCCTTCCGCGGTGGCGGCCAGCAGGCCGTCCGGGCCCAGCGAGGTGACCACGGCGTGGGCGCCCCGGCGGCGGGCGTCGCGGGTGGCGGGCAGCGGGTCGCGGGACCCGGTGAGTTCGGCCAGTTCGGCGGCGTTCGGCTTGATGATCTCGGGCCGGGCGGCGACCCCGCGGCGCAGGGCCTCGCCGGCGGTGTCGAGGAGGACGGGGACCCCGGCCGCGCGGGCCGCCCGTACGAGGACCGCGTACGCGCCGACGGGCACGCCCGGCGGGAGGCTGCCGCACAGGGCCACGGCGCGGGCGCCGCGGACGAGTTCCCCGTACTGCGCGAGGAACCGGGACCATTCGGCGGGCGTGATCAGCGGCCCGGGTTCGTTGAACTGGGTGGTGTCGCCGGAGGACGCGTCGACCACGGCCAGGGTGCGGCGGCTGCCGTCCGCGCAGGGCACCAGGGCGTCCACCACCTGCGGGGAGCGTGCGAGCAGTTCGCGGACGACGGAGCCGACCGGGCCGCCCGCGAAGCCCGTCGCCGTCACCTCGTGGCCGAGCGCGGCCAGGACGCGGGCGACGTTGATCCCCTTGCCGCCGGGGCGTTCGGTGACGGCGGCGACCCGGTGCGAGGCGTGCGGAAGCAGCCTCGGCACGCGGTACGTGACGTCGAGTGCGGTGTTGAGCGTCACGGTCAGGATCATGGGCACCCCCGGGTCTGTTGCTGCCGGGATCATGCCAAACCGAAGGCGGTCGGCCCAGTCCTCGGGCCGACCGCCTTCGCCGATACAGCCGCTTGGCCGTCAGACGGCCGCCGCGGCGAGGGGGCTGACGACCCATTCGCCGCGCCGCATGACGCCCCTGACGTCGAACGCGGCGTCCAGGACGACGAGGTCCGCGTACTTGCCGGGCTCCAGCGAGCCGATCTGGTCGTACAGGCCGAGGAGCTTGGCCGGGTTGGCGGAGATCGCCTGGACCACGGACTCCACCGGCAGCCTGTCGAGGGTCACCGAGCGCTTGAAGGCGGTGTCCAGGGTCAGGGTGGAGCCGGCGATGGAACCGCCCTCCACGAGCCGGGCCACGCCCTCCTTGACCTCGACCTCCAGCGGGCCGAGGTGGTAGGTCCCGTCGCCGAAGCCGGCGGCGTCCATCGCGTCGGTGATCAGCGCCACGCGGTGCGCGCCCGCGTGGTGGAAGGCCAGTTCCAGGGCCGCCGGGTGCAGGTGGGTGCCGTCGTTGATGAGCTCGACGGTGATCCGCTCGTCCTCCAGCAGCGCGGCGATCGGCCCGGGCTCGCGGTGGGCGAGGGGCGGCATCGCGTTGAAGAGGTGGGTGGCCACGGTCGCGCCCGCGTCGATGGCGGCGCGCGTCTGCTCGTACGTGGCGTCCGTGTGCCCGATCGCGGCGATCACCCCGTGCTCGGCGAGCAGCCGTACGGAGTCCAGGCCGCCCGGGAGTTCGGTGGCGAGGGTGAACATGCGGGCCGTGCCGTGCGCGGCGTCGATCAGCTTGCGGACCTCGGCCGGGTCGGGGTCGCGGAGCAGGTCCTCCTTGTGCGCGCCCTTGCGGCAGGGGTTGATGAACGGCCCCTCGAAGTGGATGCCGGCGATCTCGCCCTGCCGGGTGAGCTCGGCGAGCAGTCCGGCGCGGCGGGCCAGTTCGTCCAGGTCGCCGGTGACGGTGGAGGCGATCAGGGTGGTGGTGCCGTGCTCGCGGTGGGTGCGGACGCCCTGGAGGACGTCCTCGGCGGTGCCGGAGGTGAAGGAGGCGCCGCCGCCGCCGTGGTTGTGCATGTCGACGAAGCCGGGGACGATCCAGTGCCCGGACAGGTCCACGGTCCGCGAGCCCTCGTGGGCGCTGCCGGCGATGCGGTCGCCGTCGACGATGACCCGGCCGCCCGCCACGGTTCCGGTGGGCAGCACCACCCTGGCGCCGGAGAGAACAGTGCTGCGCGCGCTTCCGGACATCAGGCAGGTACCTCCGTGGCGAGTAGGTCCCAGGCGAGCAGCCCTGCGCCCAGGCATCCGGCGGTGTCCCCGAGGGCCGCCGGGACGATGTGGGGGAGCCGCTGGAACGTCACGCGCTCCTCCACGGCCGTCCGTAGTGGTGTGAACAAGGTTTCCCCCGCCTCGGCCAGCCCGCCACCGATGATCAGCGTGCGGGGGTCCAGCAGGGTGATGGCGGTGACCAGCCCGTCGGCGAGGGCGCCGACGGCGGCCAGCCAGACCTCGCTCGCGCGCGCGTCGCCGGCTTCGACGGCCTTGGCGCAGTGGGCGGCGTCGGCCCCGGGGTCGCCGCAGGCGGCCGCCCAGGCGCGGCTGACGGCGGCGGCCGAGGCGAGGGTCTCCAGGCAGCCGCGCTGGCCGCAGCCGCAGGCGGGGCCGCCCGGGCGCACCACGATGTGCCCGATCTCGCCCGCGTAGCCGTGGGCGCCGGCCTCGATGCGGCCGGCGATGCCGATGGCTCCGGCGATGCCGGTGCCGAGCGGGACGAAGAGGAAGCGGTCGGCGCCGCGGCCGGCTCCGATGCGGCCCTCGGCGAGTCCGCCCGTGCGCACGTCGTGGCCGAGGGCCACCGGGATGCCGCCGAGTCTGGCGCTGAGCAGGGCGCGCATCGGTACGTCGCGCCAGCCCAGGTTCGCCGCGTAGACGGCGATCCCGTGGTCGGCGTCGACGATGCCGGGGACGGCGACGCCGGCGGCCGACGCGGGCCGCCCGAAGCGTTCGCGGCCGGTGTCGAGCAGCTCGGCGGCGAAGTCCTGGATCGTCTCGACGACGGCGTCGGGGCCCCGTTCGCGGCCGGTGGCGCGGCGCGCTTCGTGGAGCAGGGTGCCGTCGTCGGCGACGAGGGCGGCCTTCATCCCGGTGCCGCCCACATCGAGGGCGATGACGTGTTTCACGGGTTTCACAGAGACAGTCTCGCGTGCTCGGCGTGGAAAGGTCTAGTCCATTGAGGGGGATTGTTGAGTGGCCATACAAAATCCGGACCCCGGCCGGGATCCCGATGTGGAGGAGCCGCCAAAGTGGTGTAGACCTTACGTGGATCGTACGTACAACGAGGGATGGATCGAGAACTGTGAAGGGCCGTTACCTGAGCCTGGCCGCGTCCGGCGCCGCGCTGTGCCTGACTGCCGTGACGCTGACGGGCTGCGGAGCCCTCGGCGGGGTCACCGGAGACAACGACGTGACCCTGCGGGTCGTGGCGGCCGACTACGGGGACAATCCGCAGAACTCCTCGGCCGGGTACTGGAAGGGCCTCGCCGACGGCTTCGAGAAGGCCAACCCGGGCGTCAGGGTCGAGGTCTCCGTCTACTCCTGGTCCGAGGTCGACGCCAAGGTCGCCGACATGGTCAAGGCCGGCAAGGCGCCCGACATCGCCCAGATCGGCGCCTACGCCGACTACGCGGCCGCCGGCAAGCTGTACTCCACGGCCGAGCTGCTCTCGGTGAAGACCGAGGCCGACTTCCTCGCCCCGCTCGCGGACGCCGGGAAGGTCAAGCAGACCCAGTACGGCATGCCCTTCGTCTCCAGCACCCGGCTGCTCTTCTACAACGAGAAGCTGCTCGCCGACGCGGGCATGATCGGCAAGGACGCCAAGGGCGGCTGGCAGCCGAAGAGCTGGGCGGACCTGGAGGCGGCGGCCAAGAAGCTCAAGGGCGCCGGCGTGCCCACCCCCTTCGCGCTGCCGCTGGGCCGCGAGGAGGCGCAGGCCGAGACGATGATGTGGATGCTCGCGGGCGGCGGCGGCTACACCGACAACGAGGAGTCCTACTCGATCGACTCCCCCGACAACGTCAAGGCGCTGGAGTTCCTGCGGGACAAGATGGTCGGGCAGGGGCTGACCGGCCCCGTCGAGCCGGGGAAGCTGGACCGGCAGGCCGCCTTCGACGGCTTCACCAAGGGCGAGGTCGGCATGCTCAACGGCCACCCGTCGCTGATGAAGCAGGCCGAGGCCAAGGGCGTGAAGTTCGGCATGGTCCCGCTGCCGACGGCCAGCGGGTCCGCGGAGCCCGCCATGGGCGTCGCCGACTGGGTCATGGCTTTCAAGAACGGCCACCGCGCGCAGTCCGGGAAGTTCCTGGACTACCTGTACGAGCCGAAGAACGTGACGGCCTTCACGGACATGTACGACCTGCTCCCCGCCACCACCAGCGGCTACCTGGCCAAGCAGGGCGCCACCGGCGGCCATGCCCCGCAGCTGAAGCCCTTCCTGACGGCGCTGCCCGGCTCACGGCTGTACCCGGTCGGCAAGAAGTCCTGGGCGGGCGTCAGCGAGGACATCAAGCAGAACATCGGCAGGACCGTCCAGCCCGGCGGGCAGCCGGCGAAGGTGCTGGAGGAGATCGCCACGGCGGCGCGGGCCTCGGACCCGCGCTGAACGGTGGCGGCGGGCCGGCTGTCGGACGGCGGCGTTAATCTGGCGGTATGACGGACGAGGGGCAGTTGACGGCCACGGAGGCCGCGGTGCTCGCGTACGAGGGACGCACCTGGCCCGGCCCCGGAGCGAAGGAACGGGCCATCCGGGAAGGGCTGGGGATGACCCCCGTGCGCTACTACCAGCTGCTCAACGCGCTGATGGACGACCCGCGGGCGCTGGCCCACGCACCGGGCACCGTCAACCGGCTCCGGCGGATCCGCGAGGCCCAGCGGGCCCGGCGGTAGGCCCGCCGACGGCCGGACGGCGGCCCTCGCGGCGGGTTTCGCGGCGGGCATCGACCGTGCCGTAGCCGTCGCCGCGCCGGGCCGTTAGGGTCGTGCGTATGGGGAGCCATCCGCACGACCTGCCGATGCCCGTCACCGCAGCCGGACGGGAGGGGCTAGAAGCCCTCCTCCGCGCACCCCGCCGGTCCGTGGTCGCCCTGGACTTCGACGGCACCCTCGCCGACATCGTCCCGGACCCGGACCAGGCCAGAGCCCACCCCGCAGCCGTCCCGGCCCTCTCCGCGCTCGCCCCCGAGGTGGACTCGGTGGCCGTGATCACCGGCCGGCCGGCGGGCGTCGCCGTCCGCTACGGAGGCTTCGCGGGAGTCCCCGGACTGGAACACCTCGTCGTCCTCGGCCACTACGGCGCGGAGCGCTGGGACGCCGTCACCGGCATCGTGCACGCCCCGGCCGAGCACCCCGGGGTGGCGGCGGTACGCGCCGAGCTGCCGGGGTTCCTGGACTCGATCGGGGCCTGGCAGGGCACCTGGATCGAGGAGAAGGGCCGGGCGCTGGCCGTGCACACCCGGCGGGCCGCGGACCCCGCGGCGGCCTTCGCGGCCCTGCGCGAACCCCTGGCCGAGCTGGCCGCGCGGCACGGGCTGATGGTGGAGCCGGGCCGCGCGGTCCTGGAGCTCCGCCCCCCGGGCATGGACAAGGGCGTCGCCCTCACGGAGTTCCTCGCGGAGCGGGACGCGGAGGCGGTGCTGTACGCGGGCGACGACCTGGGCGACCTCGCCGCGTACTCGGCCGTCGAGAAACGCCGCGCCGACGGCCTCCCGGGCCTGCTCGTCTGCAGCGGCTCGGCCGAGGTCCCCGAGCTCGCCGCCCGAGCCGACGTGGTCCTGCCGGGCCCGGGCTCCGTGGCTTCCTACTTGGCCTCCCTGGCCGTGGCCCTCCGGGGCTGACCGCCGTTCGCGGGCGCGCCGCCGCTACGGGGGCTCCGCCCCCGACCCCCGCGCCTCGAACGCCGGCGGGGCTGGATGTTCCAGCCGTCCGGCGTTTGAGGACCGGGTCCGGGCAGCGCCCGGATTTACCGGCCTCGCCGGCGTTTGAGGCGCGGGGTCCGGGGCGCAGCCCCCGGGGGTCAGGACTGGAGGTCGGCCAGCTGGGCGGTGAACCAGGCGGCCGGGGGGAGGGCCGTGGCGGCGGCGGCCAGGCGCTTCGTGCGCTCCGCACGCTCGGCGTCCGGCATGGCCAGCGCCGCGTGCAACGCCTCCGCCGTCGCCGACACGTCGTACGGGTTCACCGTCAGCGCGTCCGCCCGGAGCTCGTCGTACGCCCCCGCCCCGGTGGACAGCACCAGCGCGCACCCCGCCTCCGACACCACCGGGATCTCCTTCGCGACCAGGTTCATCCCGTCCCGGACCGGGTTCACCAGCGCCACGTCCGCCATCCGGTACACCGCCAGCGACCGCGCGAAGTCGTCCTGCACCGACACCAGCACCGGCTGCCAGTCCGCCGTGCCGAACTCCTCGTTGATCTCCGCCGCCAGCTCCCGCACCGACTCCGTGTACGCCCGGTACACCGCCAGGTCCTGCCGCGACGGGTACGCCGAGGCCAGGTGGACGACCCGGCCCCGCCACTCGGGGTGGACCGTCAGCAGCTCCCGGTACGCCAGCAGCCCCCGCAGGATGTTCTTCGACAGCTCGGTCCGGTCCACCCGGGCGATCGTCTTGCGGTCGCCGACCTCCGCCCGCAGCTGCGCCAGCTTCTCGTCGACCTCCGGCCGGTGCGCCAGCGCCCGCAGTTCGTCCGCGTCCACCCCGAGCGGGTACGCGCTCACCTCGGTGAACCGGCGCTTCGCGTAGCCGCGCCCGGCCGGGTCCGCCCGGCGGTGCCACACCCCGCGCTCCGGGCTCCCCGCCGGGAAGTGCGCCTGCGCGATGCCGTCCTGGTCGTCCCTGCTCGCGCCGGCGGCGAAGTTGCCCGCCCACGTCGCCGTGTGGAAGCCCAGCCGGTCCGCCCCGAGCATCCCCCACACCAGCTGGCTCCGGATGTCGTCCGGGATCATGCTCATGAACTCCCGCGAGGCCCACGGCGTGTGCGTGAAGTGCCCGATCCGCAGGTCCGGCCGAAGCTGCCGCAACTGCCCCGGGACCAGCGCCAGGTGGTAGTCCTGCACCAGGACGCGGGCCCCTTCCGCCGCCTCCTGGGCGAGGGCGCGCGCGAAGGCCTCGTTGTACTCGACGTACGCCTGCCACCGCCGCCGAAACTCCGCGTCGAAGACCGGCTCGCGCGGGACGTCGTACAGGTGGTGGTGCGTGAACCACAGCACGGAGTTGGCGATGCCGTTGTAGGCCGCGTCGTACACCGTGGGATCGATGTCCAGCATCCGGACGCCCGGCTCGCTCACCCCCCGGCGGACCGCCTCCCGGTCCGCCTCCGACAGCGCCGCACAGATCCACAGCGCCCCCGGTTGCTCCGCGAGGGCGGCGGAGAGCCCGGAGACGAGTCCGCCCCCGCCGCGCCGGGCGCTGAGCCCGCCTTCGGCGTCGATCGCGTACGAGAGGGGGCCGCGGTTCGCGGCTACGAGTACCTGAGAAGCCATGCGGCGAACCTAGCCCGACCTGGACTCGCTCAAACTTTCCAGGCCGACGTCACGCCACGCGGCGCAGCGCGTACTCCTTGATGCCGAGCATCGGCGGCCGCTCCTCGGTGTCCACGGCGTAGGTCCGCGGGACGAACCCTTCCGGCCCCCGCTCGAACTGCGTCAGCTCCGGCCGTACGAGGTGCCCGCGCGAGAGCCGCAGCAGGGCGGTGCGGTAGATCGCCGCGGCCATCCGGCCCAGCGCCTGCCCGTCCTGGTGGCGGTGGACGCGTACGCCGACGTCCACCTGGGCGAGCGCGTCGAGGCCGACCGTGTGCAGCGCGTCGACCAGCAGGCCCAGCTCGACGCCGTACCCGACGGGGAACGGCAGCCGCTCCAGCAGGGAGCGGCGTACGGCGTACTCGCCGCCCAGCGGCTGGACGAAGCCGGCCAGCTGCGGCCAGTGCAGGTTGAGGAGGGGGCGGGCCACCAGTTCCGTGACCCGGCCGCCCTGGCCGGGGGCGTCACCGAGCGGGCGGTCGTACATGGCCTTGACGAACTGCACGTCCGGCTCGGTCAGCAGCGGTCCCACGATCCCCGAGACGAAGGCGGAGGAGAAGTCCCGCAGGTCGGCGTCGACGAAGCAGACGATGTCCCCGTCGGTGGCCAGCAGGGAACGCCACAGCACCTCGCCCTTGCCGGGCAGCGCCGGGAGCCTCGGCAGGATCTCGTCGCGGTGCACCACCCGGGCGCCGGCCTTCGCCGCGACCTGCGCCGTACGGTCGGTCGAGCCCGAGTCGACGACGACCAGCTCGTCCACCAGGGGGAACGGCAGTCCCTCGATCAGCTCGCGCCGGATGACCTCGACGATCGCGCCGACCGTCGCCTCCTCGTCCAGTGCGGGCAGCACCACGCTGACCGTGGTCCCGGCCGCCCGTTTCCGGTCGAGCAGCTGGTCGAGCGGTCGGTCGGCGGCTGACCAGGAGCGGTCTGCCAGCCAGCGCTCCACCTCTTCCAGCACCCTCAGCACTCCCTGCGTGTCGGCGTTATCGGCCGTTTTGTGATCCATCTCGCGGTTCGGACGGCTGTCTCAACCGCCCGGCCCTTCGGTTACAGTCTTGAACAACGCGAAGGACCACCGCATGCCGGGGGTCCCGCGTACAAACGCACCGGCGCGCCACAGAGCGCGTGTGCCGGTGCCATACCGCTCATCCAGAGGGGCAGAGGGACACGGCCCGTTGAAGCCCCGGCAACCCTCCAGTCGGTTCTCGCGATCGCACGTCAGCGACGTCAGCGAGGTCCCCGGCTAGGGAAGGTGCCAATTCCGTCTCATGGCGAAGTGCGCCATGGGGAAGATGAGGAGAAAGGGCCTCGCCATCATGGCTGCACAGACTGTCGCCACCTCTGTCGATCTCGGACCTGCCAACGGGCTTTCCTGTCGCGAGTGCGGTACCCGCTTCGAGCTCGGCCCCATCTTCGCGTGCGCCGAGTGCTTCGGACCTCTGGAAGTCGCCTACGACCTCCCGACCGGTGACCCGGAAGCCCTGCGCGCCGCGATCGAGGCCGGCCCCACCAACATCTGGCGGTACGCGCCGCTGCTGCCCGTCCCCGCGGACGTGGCCGCCAAGCCGAGCCTGAACCCGGGCTTCACCAAGCTCGTGGACGCCGCCAACCTGGCCAAGGAGCTCGGGGTCACCGGCAAGCTCTACGTCAAGGACGACTCCGGCAACCCGACGCACTCCTTCAAGGACCGCGTCGTGGCCATCGCCGTCGAGGCCGCCCGCGCCTTCGGCTTCACCACTCTCTCCTGCTCCTCCACCGGCAACCTGGCCGGCGCCGTCGGCGCCGCGGCCGCCCGGGCCGGCTTCCGCTCGTGCGTGTTCATCCCGCACGACCTGGAGCAGGGCAAGGTCGTCATGGCCGGTGTGTACGGCGGTGACCTGGTCGGCATCGAGGGCAACTACGACGACGTCAACCGCTTCTGCTCCGAGCTCATCGGCGACCCGCTGGGTGAGGGCTGGGGCTTCGTCAACGTCAACCTGCGCCCGTACTACGGCGAGGGCTCCAAGACCCTCGCCTACGAGATCTGCGAGCAGCTCGGCTGGCAGCTGCCCGACCAGCTCGTGATCCCGATCGCGTCCGGCTCGCAGCTGACGAAGATCGACAAGGGTCTGCAGGAGCTGATCAAGCTCGGTCTCGTCGAGGACAAGCCGTACAAGATCTTCGGCGCCCAGGCCGAGGGGTGCTCCCCGGTGTCGACCGCCTTCAAGGCCGGTCACGACGTGGTCCGCCCGCAGAAGCCGAACACCATCGCCAAGTCGCTCGCGATCGGCAACCCGGCGGACGGCCCGTACGTCCTGGACATCGCGCGGCGCACCGGTGGTTACGTCGAGGACGTGAACGACGAGCAGGTCGTCGAGGCCATCAGGATCCTCGCGCAGACCGAGGGCATCTTCGCCGAGACCGCGGGCGGCGTGACCGTCGGCGTGACGAAGAAGCTCATCGAGAACGGGCAGCTCGACCCGACGCTGACCACCGTCGTCCTCAACACCGGCGACGGCCTGAAGACCCTGGAGGCGGTGGCCGCGGAGAGCGGGCAGACCGCCACCATCCGCCCGAGCCTGGACGCGTTCCGCGCCGCCGGCCTGGCCTGACCACACCCTCCTGCTCAACCGGAAAGGCAGTAGCGCCATGAGCGTCAACGTCCGCATCCCCACCATCCTGCGCACCTACACCGGCGGTCAGGCCGAGGTGCCCGCCGAGGGCGCGACCCTCGCCCAGGTCATCCAGTCCCTGGAGGCGAGCCACCCGGGCATCGCCGCGCGCGTCCTGGACGACCAGGGCAAGCTGCGCCGTTTCGTGAACGTCTACGTCAACGACGACGACGTGCGCTTCGAGGGTGGGCTGGAGGCGAAGACGCCGGACGGCGCCGGCGTCTCGATCATTCCGGCCGTCGCGGGCGGCTGCTGATCCGCACGGCCCCTTTGTCACCCGACTGGTGACACGCGCAAACCGAAATTGCCCCCTCCGCTAAAAGCGGAGGGGGCAATTCTGCTTGATTGGGCGCGGTAGAGTTGGGGAAGTCCCCTCCGCCGGACTTGCCCGCCGCATATGAACGGGTCGCGTGAGGGTCGACATCGGGTCAATGTGCAAGCGCGGTATGGGGCTTTGGCGAGATATGTCAGGCCCGAGTTGCCCGGGAGTATGGCAAATTTTCACTCTATTTCAATGTTTCCCGGTGTCCAGAATTCTCGTCGGATTGACCTGTTGCAGACAGCACTCGCGCAGATACATTCAGCCTCGGTCGACGCGTTCCGACGCAAGTTCTGACCCGGGAACGCGAAGTGCGTTCCCGCGCAAGGGCCAGTAATAGGGGAGTTAGGCATGGCTCAGGGCACCGTCAAGTGGTTCAACGCGGAGAAGGGCTACGGCTTCATCGCGGTCGACGGTGGTGCGGATGTGTTCGTCCACTACAGCGCCATCCAGATGGACGGGTACCGCACCCTTGAAGAGGGTCAGCGGGTCGAGTTCGAGATCTCGCAGGGCCAGAAGGGTCCGCAGGCGGACATGGTCAAGCTCGCGCTCGGCTAGTCCCGGAGCATCGACCACCGACGCTCGGTCTTCCGTCGAAGACCCGGAAGACCCACGAGGGGCCCACATCCTGGACACGGGATGTGGGCCCCTCGCGTGTGTGCCCGGTAGTGGCGGGGTGTTCCCCCGAGCCGCTTGCACTCGGAGGGGTCGAGTGCTAATCATTGGCGTTAGCACTCTCCCGGTGAGAGTGCTACTGAACGAGGACCGGGTCGGTGAGGCCCGCAGGGTCCGGTGGGAAGGAACCGCCGGGCACGCAGGCCGTCCGTCGCGGGCGCGGGCGCGGTCCTGGGAGCAATCCACCGCTGTCCGGGAGGACCACTTCAGATGGCCAAGATCATTGCGTTCGACGAGGAGGCCCGCCGCGGCCTCGAGCGTGGGATGAACCAGCTCGCCGACGCCGTCAAGGTCACCCTTGGCCCCAAGGGTCGCAACGTCGTCCTTGAGAAGAAGTGGGGCGCCCCCACGATCACCAACGATGGTGTCTCCATCGCCAAGGAGATCGAGCTCGAGGACCCGTACGAGAAGATCGGCGCCGAGCTGGTCAAGGAAGTCGCCAAGAAGACGGACGACGTCGCGGGCGACGGTACGACCACCGCCACCGTGCTGGCCCAGGCGCTCGTCCGCGAGGGCCTGCGCAATGTCGCCGCCGGCGCCAACCCGATGGCCCTCAAGCGTGGTATCGAGAAGGCCGTCGAGGCCGTCTCCGCCGCCCTGCTCGCCCAGGCCAAGGACGTCGAGACCAAGGAGCAGATCGCTTCGACGGCCTCCATCTCCGCCGCCGACACCCAGATCGGCGAGCTCATCGCCGAGGCCATGGACAAGGTCGGCAAGGAAGGCGTCATCACCGTCGAGGAGTCGCAGACCTTCGGTCTGGAGCTCGAGCTCACCGAGGGCATGCGCTTCGACAAGGGCTACATCTCGGCGTACTTCGCCACCGACATGGAGCGTATGGAGGCGTCCCTCGACGACCCGTACATCCTGATCGTCAACTCCAAGATCGGCTCGGTCAAGGACCTGCTGCCGCTCCTGGAGAAGGTCATGCAGTCCGGCAAGCCGCTGCTGATCATCGCCGAGGACGTCGAGGGCGAGGCCCTCTCCACCCTCGTCGTCAACAAGATCCGCGGCACCTTCAAGTCCGTCGCCGTCAAGGCCCCGGGCTTCGGCGACCGCCGCAAGGCCATGCTCGGTGACATCGCCATCCTCACGGGCGGCACGGTCATCTCCGAGGAGGTCGGCCTCAAGCTGGAGAACGCCGGTCTCGACCTGCTCGGCCGCGCCCGCAAGGTCGTCATCACCAAGGACGAGACCACCATCGTCGACGGTGCCGGTGACAGCGACCAGGTCGCCGGTCGCGTGAACCAGATCCGCGCCGAGATCGAGAACTCCGACTCGGACTACGACCGCGAGAAGCTCCAGGAGCGCCTCGCGAAGCTGGCCGGCGGCGTGGCCGTCATCAAGGCCGGTGCCGCGACCGAGGTCGAGCTCAAGGAGCGCAAGCACCGCATCGAGGACGCCGTTCGCAACGCGAAGGCGGCCGTCGAGGAGGGCATCGTCGCCGGTGGTGGCGTGGCCCTGCTCCAGGCCTCCGCGGTCTTCGAGAAGCTGGAGCTCGAGGGTGACGAGGCGACCGGCGCCAACGCCGTGAAGCTCGCCCTGGAGGCCCCGCTGAAGCAGATCGCCGTCAACGGTGGTCTCGAGGGTGGCGTCGTCGTCGAGAAGGTGCGCAACCTTCCGATCGGTCACGGCCTGAACGCCGCGACCGGCGAGTACGTCGACATGATCGCCGAGGGCATCATCGACCCGGCGAAGGTCACGCGCTCCGCGCTGCAGAACGCCGCGTCCATCGCCGCGCTGTTCCTGACCACCGAGGCCGTCATCGCCGACAAGCCCGAGAAGGCCGGCGCCGGCGCCCCGGGCGGCATGCCGGGCGGTGACATGGACTTCTGATCGACCCCCGGGCTCCGGCCCGAAGGTTGATCGGCTGTTCTCGAACGAGGGCGGCACCCCCAGGGGGTGCCGCCCTCGGGCGTTCCCGGCCGGCGCGGTGAGCTGCCGCCGAGCGGGGGTAAAACCGCTGGCCGGGGTCGGTGGGGGCGTGGCACGGTTCGGCCATGGGCCACTGCGTCGCGTATCCCGTCCACCGCACCACCGATCCCGCCGAGGCGTACGCCACGGCGCGGGGCTGCTGACGCGATGGGAAGTTCGCACGCCTACCCCGTGTTCCGGACCGACGACCTCGCCGAGGCCCACCGGCGGGCCCGACTGCTGTGCGCGCGGATGAAGCCGCTCGACGCGGAGATGTGGCTGTGCGCGCGGGCGCACACCGTCGAGGAGGCCCGGGGGCTGGCTCGGCTGCTGCCGACGGGCTTCTTCGAGCCGTCGTACGACTGGGACCGGGACCGGGACGTCTGGTTCGCGGGCGCCGAACTGCCCGGCGACGACCGGGAACTCGCGGCCGAACTGCCGCTGACCGTCGACGCGTACGCGGCCCCGGGCCCCGTCGAACAGGGCTTCCTGCGCGCGCTGGGCCGCGGAGCGGCCACGCTGCTCTGGTACGGGGACTGGCCGTGCGTCCCCGAGATCCCGTCCGCGTCGCCGCACACGACGAACCAGCGGGTGGAACTCGACGTCAACGAGGGGCATCCCGACGGCCGGCACACGGTCTACGTGCACTTCGCGTACGCCGACGAGGTGGGCGCGGCCCATCTGGCGGCCGCGATCGGCGGGTCGGTGCTGGGGCCGGGGCGGCCGGGCCGCTGAGGCGGTCGCCCTGGCCGGGTCCGGTCCGGTCCGGGTCGGGTCCGGTCCCGTCCGGTCCCGTCCCGTCCCGTCCGGGTCGGATCGGGGCCGCATAGGCTGGGCGCATGGCTGATCTCTTCGTCAAGATCTGTGGGCTGAAGACCGTGCGGGACCTCGACGCCGCCGTGGCGGCCGGGGCCGACGCCGTGGGGTTCGTGTTCGCGCCCGGCAGCCCGCGCACGGTCGATGCCGCCACCGCGCGGGAGCTCGCCGCGCGGGTGCCGGACGGCGTGCTCACCGTCGGCGTGTTCCGGGGGCAGACGGTCGCGGAGGTGCGCCGATTCGCCGAGGAGAGCGGTGTACGGGGGGTGCAGCTGCACGGCGAGGAGGGGCCCGAGGACTTCGCGGCGCTGCGCGCCGAGGGCCGGACGCTGCTGCGGGCCACCGCCGAGCACGTGAAGCGCTGCGGGGAGTACGGCGAGGACCTGCTCCTGCTCGACGCCCCCGACCCCGGCTCCGGCAAGCCGTGGAACTGGGGCTCGGCGGACTTCGCCGCGCCCGAGGGGCGTTGGCTGCTGGCGGGCGGGCTGAACCCGGGCAACGTGCGGGAGGCGGTCGCGGTGACCGGCGCCTGGGGCGTGGACGTGTCCAGCGGGGTGGAGCGCGAGCGCGGTGTGAAGTCGCCGGAGCTGATCCACGCCTTCATCGAGGCGGCCCGGCACCCGGTCGCTTGACCCGCGCTTGCGGGGTCGGCGGGTGGGGGCCGGTTGGCTGCGCCGCTTGGGCGGGGTCGGGGGGTGGGCCGGTTGGGGTGGGGGCGGGCGCCGGTTGGCTGCGCCGCTTGGGCGGGGTCGGCGGGGGGTGGGGGTCGGTTGGGGTGGGGGCTCGCGCCGGTTGGCTGCGCCGCTTGGGCGGGGTCGGGGTGGGGGCCGGTTGGGGGGGGGGGGGGGGGGGGGGGGGGGGGGGGGGGGGGGGGGGGGCGCCCGGGGGGGGGGGGGGGGGGCCCCGCGCCGGGGCGTCTCCTCGGGCGCCGAACGTGACGGGAGGTCGGGCACCTCGGCGGCAGTGCGTTCGGCACCCTGCGGGGATCACCCCGACACACACCCACCCCCACCCCACCCGACCCGGCTGCCATCCAGCGCCGACGCACCATCCAGCCCGGCCGCGCAAATTCAGCCCCGCCGGCGATTGAGGCGCGGGGTGCGGGGCGGAGCCCCGGGCTTTGAGCCGCACCGTCCAGCCGCGCCGCACAGCTCAGCCCCGTCGGCAGGCCGAAACTCGCTGGAGGGCGCTGGTGGGGCGTGGAATGATCTTGGGCGACCGAAGGAAGGGAAGGTCGAGAAGGTGTACGTCCCACCATCCGCACGAGCCCTCGATGATGACGAGCGCGAGCTCGTGGCCCTGGCCCGCCGCACCATCGACGCGCACACCGACGCCGACCCCGACGAAGACGGGGTCCACACGGTGGGCGCCGCGGTCATGGCCGCCGACTACCGGATGTTCCCCGGCGTGAACCTCTACCACTTCACCGGCGGCCCCTGCGCCGAACTCGTGGCCCTGGGCGCCGCGCGAGCCCGAGGCGCCCGCCAGATGCGCTGCATCGTCGCCGTGGGAAACCACGGGCGCGGGGTCCTCGGCCCGTGCGGACGCGATCGGCAGGTCTTCGTGGACTACTACCCCACCATGCGCGTCATCGTGCCCACCCCCGAGGGGCTCAGGTCCGTGCTCGCCGCCGACCTGATGCCGCTGGCTCAGCGGTGGACCCCGGAGGCGGGCATGAACGGTCTCGACCCGTTGCTCTACCAGGACCCCGAGACGGCCGGTCCCCCGATCATCCGGTTCCACCCCCGCTACCTCGAAGCCGTCCGCTCCGGCGCCAAGACCAGGACCACCCGCTTCCGGGACCCGGCGCGGCCCGGCCCGGCCCGGCTGGTGTTCGCGAGCGACCCCGAGGTCGTCCTGTCGGCAGAGGTGACCGGCGTCAGGCACTGCCCGGTCGCCGACCTCACCGACGGGGACGCCCGAGCCGAAGGGCTGACGACCGCAGCCGAACTCCGGGACGTCCTCAAGGGCCACTACCCGGAGCTGGCGGGAACCGACGAGGTCGACGTCGTCACCTTCCGGATCGACGACCGCCAGGTGACGACGAGCACGCGCTAGGGGGTGCGCCAGACCGTCATGTCCATGGTGAGCCAGCTGGGCAGGCCCGCCAGCCGCGTGTTCGACTCGATCTGCACCACGAACATCGCGACCTCCCCCGTGGAGCGCCTGACGCAGATCTCGGTGCCGGCGGCGACCGCGGCGAGCGGGATCGCGTGGGGCTTGGCGACCTCTCCGTAGCGGCGGCACGTGTCGTAGTTCGCGGAACCCGCCTTGCCGTACATCGTGGTCATCACGCTGGTGTCGCTCGTCAGGTCGCAGTCCAGGCGGTCGCATTCCAGACGGATGTCCCCGGCGCGGTCGCCGTCCTTGCGCTCGACCGGTTCCTTGATGTCGATCGAGTTCTCCTCGCCCAGGCGCACCCCCGGGTAGGGGACGGGCGTGGGCGGCTTGGACGGCTCGGGGGACTTGGGCGCGCCCGAGGCGGAACCGGCGGCCGCCTTGCCGCCGGTGGGCGCGCCGGACGCGCCCGACGCCGCCGGGCCGGGTGACTTGGACGCGGCGGCCCTGGCCGCCTCGTCCCGGCGTACCTTCTGTGCGGCGTCCACGAAGAGCCAGACCAGGCCGCCCACCATGAGCGTTCCGATCACCGACAGCGTGGTGATGATCACCGCTGCGCGGCGGCCGCGCTTGCGCCGTTCCTCCGGGGTGACCGGCTTCGGCCCCCACGCGAACGGCGTCACGTGCGCCGACGTGGGGTGCGGGCCGGGGGCGGCCGGGGTCGGGGCCGGGTCGGGGACCACCACCTCCGGCCCCAGCACCTCCCGCCAGATCGCCGGGCCGCCGCCGCTCGTGTCGTCGGCGTCCTCGCCGAGCTGCTTGCGGCACCACTCCACGATCTCCGTCGGGGTGGCCCGGTCCTCCGGGTCGGCGGCCAGGCACCGGGCGAGCAGCGGCTGCAGTTCCTCCGGCAGCCGGGACAGGTCGGGGGCGGAGTGCACGATCCGGAACAGCACGGTCATGGAGGGGCCGGTGCCGTAGAGGGGCTCGCCCAGTGCCGCGAACGCCGCCGTCTGCCCGAGCGCGAAGACGTCGGTGGCGGCGGTGGTCTCGCCCGCCAACGCCTGTTCGGGGGCCATGTACTGGGGCGTGCCGATGGTGCTGCCGGTGGCCGTGGGCGCGGTGGTGTCGGACGCCGTCGATATGCCGAAGTCGATGACGCGGGGCCCGTCGGAGGCCAGCAGCACGTTCGACGGCTTGAGGTCGCGGTGCACGATGCCCTCGGCGTGGATGGCCTGCAGGGCCTCGGCCACGCCCGCCATCAGCCACAGCACCGCGGGCACGGGCAGCGCACCGCGTTGGGCGACGGCCTCTGACAGCGAGGGCCCGGGTACGTAGAGGGTCGCCAGCCACGGCGGCACCGCGTCGGCGTCGGCGTCGATCACCTCGGCGGTGTACGCCCCCCGGACGCGTCGGGCGGCCACCACCTCGCGGCGGAACCGCCGCCGGAACGCCGGGTCTTCGGCCAGCTCCGGCCGCACCATCTTGATCGCCACCGGGCGGCCGCCCGGGGTGTGCGAAAGGTAGACGCGGCCCATGCCGCCAGCGCCGAGCCGCGCCGCGAGGCGGTACCCGGCCACGGTCCGCGGATCCTCCGCGTGCAGCGGCTCGAACACCTCGGTCGCGCTGTTCATCGGCCTCCCCGATCCCCCGGACCCCCCCGATCAACCGATGAGTTGATCCGCCTCACTTTAAGCGGCGCGTAAAGGCCGGGGGGTGCCGGGGGAGCCCGGCGAGGTCAGATGCCGGAGCCGAACGAGGTCGCGCCGCCGTCCTTCTCGATGGACTCCACGACCGCGGTCGCCCTCAGGTCCTCGACCTGCTCGGGAGAGAGGCGGGCGGCGAAGCCGTTGAGCGTGCTGCGGTAGACGTGCAGCGGGGTGATCCCGTAGGCGTCCGCGACGGCGGCCGGGTCGAGGCCCGGGTGCACGGTGACGATGTACGTGGCGTGGTCGGCGGGGGCTGCGTGGGACACGGGCGCGGACACGGCGGCGGCGGCCGCGGACACGGGCAGGGCGACGGTGACGGCGGCCAGGACGGCTACGGCCACCGGCAGGGCTCGACTGAGGCGGTTGCGCATGGGGCGAGGCCATCACGCGCTGCGGTGCAGGTCAACGAGGTGCATGGGTGAGGCGGGGGCATGGGTGGCGCACCGGCCGTGCGCTCCCCGGTGTGGGGGCGGACCGTACGGGTGATCTTGCTGCGGTGGTGTGGGGCGCGCGGGCCGGGGCGGGGCCGGGAGGGCGCAGTGGCACAACCCCTTCTGCGCGGCCGGGCGACCGCCCGTCCGACGCGGGCGCCGGGCGGGCAACCAGGTGAGGGGGTGGTTCAACCCGTGGAGAGGTGGCACCGATGGAGCTGAGGCCGCCCCGCACGAGCACCCGGTGCCGTGAGGCGGCTCACCCATGTGTGTCTTCCACCCCGTCAGGGAGTCCTTTCCATGCGCCTGCTCGCACGTCTGGCCACCGCCACCCTCCTCACCGTCACCCCGGTCGCGGCCGGCACGGCCTCCGCCGCGGCCCCGGAGCCGACCCCGGCCCCGCTGGTCAAAGCCGCCCATCCGGTGCCCGGCAAGTACATCGTGACCCTGGAGAAGGGCCAGGACGCGGCGGAGGTCGCGAAGCGGCTGGGTCTGAAGCCGTCCTTCGTCTACACGTCGGCGATCAGCGGCTTCGCGGTCCCGCTGACGTCGCCGGAGCTGACGCTCGTCCGCAACGCCCTGGGGGTGAAGTCGGTCGAGGAGGACGCCTCCGTGCAGTCCGCGCCGGTCAGGAGCTCTTCGGAGGGAATGCGGGCCCCGGCGAACTCGTGGGGGCTGGACCGCATCGACCAGAAGGTGCTGCCCCTGGACAACGACTTCACCACCGACGGGAACGGCGCCGGGGTGAACGTGTACGTCCTCGACACCGGCATCGACTACCAGCACACCGAGTTCGGCGGTCCCGACGCCACGCGCGCCACCTTCGGCTTCGACGCCGTCAACGACGGCCTGGGCGGCGGCGACTGCAACGGTCACGGCACGCACGTCGCGGGCACGGCCGCGGGCAAGACGTACGGGGTGGCGCGCAAGGCGAACCTGGTCAGCGTCCGCGTCCTCGGCTGCGACGGCAAGGGCACGTGGTCGGGGATCATCGCCGGGCTGGACTGGGTGGCCAAGAACGCCCAGCAGCCCGCTGTCCTGAACGCCTCCCTGGGCGGGGACAAGTCGGATGCCGTGAACAACGCCGCCGACGCCGTGACCGATGCGGGCGTCCTGCCGGTGGTCGCGGCGGGCAACTCCGCGAAGAACGCCTGCAACGTCTCCCCGGCTTCCGCGAGCAAGGTGCTGACGGTGGCGGCGTCCAACCGGTACGACGAGAAGACCTCCTTCTCCAACTACGGCCCGTGCACCACCGTCTACGCCCCCGGCGAGGCCATCGTCTCCGCGAAGCTCGGCGGCGGCTCCGTCGCCCTGGACGGCACCTCCATGGCCGCCCCGCACGTCTCCGGAGTCGCCGCCCTCTACAAGGCCAAGCACCCCTCGGCAGCGCCTGCGGAGATCTTCGAGTTCATCGAGGAAGAGTCCACCAAGGACGTCCTGTCCGGCATCACCCAGGGCTCGCCCAACAAGCTGCTGTTCACCAACGGTCTCTGAGCGACCCCACGAACCGGTCCCAGGCCTGCGCGTGGAACACCACGTGCGGGCCGTCGGGCTGCTTGGAGTCCCGTACGGGGACGAGGCCGGGGTGGCCGTCGGCGACTTCGAGGCAGTTGCCGCCGTCGCCCCCGCTGCGGGTGGGCTTCCGCCAGGTGGCCATCTCCAGGCAGTCGCCGCCGCTGCCGCCGCTGTAGCTGGACTTGTGCCATGTGGCAGTCGACAAGTCGTACTCAGGCGTGCTGGTCATCTTCGTATTCCTCCGCCACCGACTCGATCAGGGCCAGGGACTTGCGCGGTGACAGCGCGTTGGCCGTGAGGAGATCGTAGGCCAGGGTGTGTTGCGTGACCGTGGCCGGATCGTCGAACAGCTGCCCCGTCCCCATGCCTTGGACGTAGGCGAGCGGGGGCGCGTCCTCGAAGGACATCAGCTTGAGGGATCCCTCCATGGCTGCATGGGGACCCGCGCTGAAGGGCAGCACCTGCACGATGATCCGGTGGGACCGGATCAGTGTGGCGATGTGCCGCAGCGCTTCGGCCATCACTGCCTTGTCGTCCCCCCTACGTCGGAGGACCGCCTCATCAAGAACACACCAAAACAGCGGTTTTGTTGGATCGTTGAGCAGGGCGGCTCGCGCCAGTCGGTTCGCCACCAGCTCATCGATGGCTTCTTCCGTGGCCGTCGGCTGGTACGCGCGGAACACCTCCCGCGCGTACGCCTCCGTCTGCAGCAGTCCCGGGATCAGCTGCGGCGCGTACTCCCGGATGGCCGTCGCCAGAGCCTCCGCTTCGGCCGCCGCTGCGAAATGGTCCGGGTACTTGGACTTGGCCGCCGCCCCGCAGTTGCGGACGAAGAAGCCGTTCGTGTCGAGGATGTCGTCTATCTGACGCGCGAATTCGATGTGCATGCGGCGCGTGCCGGCTTCGAGTTGGCCGATGAACGAGCCGCTGACGAAGAGCGGTTCGCCCAACTCGGCCTGGCTCAGCCCGGCTCGTTCGCGTGCCACGCGCAGCTCGGCGCCGAGCAGGGCGCGGGGTGAGGAGGAAGGGTCGAGGTTTTTGCCTGCCATGGCAACTCCCGGGCCAACAGGTGGGGTTGTTCTCGGTGCTTCCTTGAAGGCTAGCGAGCCCGTCGCCACTCTGTGTGTCGAAGGCGAACACTCAGAGTAGAAAGGTGACATGTCATGGTGCTCACTCCCCAGGAGCGCATGCAGGCGGCGGAGGAGGCGGTGCGGCAGCTCAAGGAGTCCCTGGCCGGGGTCGGAGTGCTGTTCCCCTCGCTCGACGTGGAGCGGGTCTCGGCGGCGGGCTCGTACGGGCTGCCGCTCGTGGATCTCGGCCGCTGCAACCTGGACACCGCCCTCCGGCTGGCAGCCGTACTGCACGAGCGGGCGGCGGGCGAGTGAGCGAGGCGGTCGATGCCGCCCAGTTCGCCTTCGAACTGGGCTGGAGGCTGCGCGGCTTGGAGTCCGTGGTCGTCCCCGGCGGGTGGAAGCGTGCGGGTACGGGACTTTCCGTGCGCGTGCGGTGCGATGAGGGCAGCGGGGTGTGGACCGCGGTCGGCGATGACGGGGACCGGCGGGAGAGGCGGTCGGCGGAATCGGCGGACGAGGCGAGGGCGCTGGTGCACGAGGCCTTCGGGCTGACGGCGACGCGGCCGCTGCCGCCTCCGTCGCCGGACAGGCAGCGGTTCACGTTGATCCACTGCCCGCTCGGGGAGCATGCGGGGTTCGACGATCCGCGCTACGAGGGCCTCAAGGCGGGGCCGCCGCAGGGGTGCGCCGTCGAGGACGTCGGCGGGTACTTCGGGCTCCGCTGCGAGCGGCCGGGCGCGCGGCTGCTGGACGCCGTGGCCGAGACCTGCCGGGAGGTCCGGGCGGAGCACGGGCTGCTCATGTCCGACCTCGGCATCGAGAAGCTCTGGGAATGGTCGCAGGACGGTGCGGACGGCTGGGGCGCGGAGATCGTGGGCCAGCTGCTGCTGATGGCCGCGGAGCGCGGCCCGAAGCTCGGCTACGGCACCGATGACCTGGTGCGGTTCCTGCGCACCGCCGCCGGCTGAGCCGGTTGCCGCAAGCGCGCGTGCGGCCGCCGCTCAGGTCTTGGTGATGAGTTCGCCGTCGTACGCGCCGCCTAGACAGATCCACTGGCCGGCGGTGGAGTCGTACTCCACCGTTCCGCTTCCGTCCACGCACACCGGCCCGGTGACGGCCGGTACGGCGGCCTGTGCGACGGGGACGGTGGCGCCGAGAACGGCCAGTGCGAGGGCGGCGGTGACGCCGAGAAGTCGTGCTCGCATGAGAACTCCTGTGGGGACGAGGGACGCCAACACCTCAACACCAGCTTCCCCCTGCGCCGCGCCCGGCGCACCCTGACGTGCGGGCCCCCGTGCGGGGCGCGCTCCGGAAGCGCCCGCCGTGGACAAGCGTCAGGCTGGTGTCATGGCGAACACGCGCATCGTGACCGTGGGAGCGCCGGATGACCTCGGTTTGCGGAAGGTCCTGATCGACGGCAGGTCGGTGGGCAGGGTCTGGTCCGAGGAGCAGTACCAGAGACTCCTCACACGTGAAGGTGTGGAGGACGGACCGCATGTCCGGTTCGTCGGCGAGGACCGCGATTACTGGCCGGACCAGGCGTGGATCCGGCGAACCACCGGCGTCTGCGTGGTTTTCGGCCTCCTCGTGACCGCATGTCTGCTCTTCCGGATCGGCATAGAGGACAGTGGTGACGCCCTGACCTACGGCGGGCGCATCGCCGGATTCACCATTCTGGTCGTGGCCTTGGTGGAGGTGCTCGCCGCCGTGGCCGCCGTCGACTTCTGGGAACTGCGGCTGTGGAGTTACTCGGGGGTGGTCGTCCTGATCGGAGTGCTCATCACCCTCCTCTGTAGCGTTTCCTTCTTCCTGCTGCAGATAGGCGAGCGTTTCACCGGCTACACCGTGATCGCGATGGGCCTCCTCGTCTGGTCCTCGGTGGCCCTGGTCGAACTGGCCAAATGCCGGGCCTGGAGGGGTCTCAGCATCCCCAGGAAAATCGCGATCGGGGCGATCGCCTCCGCCCTTCTCGCCGTCGCCAACCTGGCGTACTCGCAGGTCTACGTTCCCTATGTGACGACCCCGCTGATCCAGAGCGGGGCGGAGTTCGGGGAGTCGAACCAGATGAAGGCCGGGGCGTCCCTGTACGTGACGGCCCATCTGTACGTGAAGAACGCCGGGGAGGTGCCCGTCTACATCCTCGGCAGCATCTACTGGATCCATGGCGGGCCTGCGAGCGGTCCCCCCGCGGTGAAGACCACCGACTACGAATTGATCTACGACGGCGAGTTCGTCACTCCGGTGGGCCACGTGTTGAATCCTGGGGAAGAAGTCGCACAGGACGTGGTGGTGGAGATCAAGAATCCCGAGAAGCGCCGTTACGAAGCGATCAGGGCGCAGACCGAGGTGTACGTGATCAGGAAAGACAGAATGACGATGGCCACGGACTTCAAGCTTGCCAACCTGGAGAAGTGGACTGGCGGGGTGGATTGCGAGGAGGGTGATCCGCCCGGTGCGAAATCGAGGTATTCGACCAAAATTTCGAACAGCAGTGAAATGTTGAACGTGACCCGAGGGCAACAGCGCATCACCGTGTGGAGGGTCGACAGTGGCGACTGGCCGCGTGTCGATGCGTACGTGTCACCCCCGGGTGAACGGCTTTCCTTCGACCCCACCCTGCCCTTGCAGAACCAGGAGGCCTCCGAGCGGTACGGCCTCTCGCCGGTGCGGGGCGCTACGGCGCAGACGCCTTACCGGGAGCTCCTGGAGGAGGCGCGTGCCACCGAGAAGGACGCGAGCCCGCCCCCGCCCTCGCCCACGCCCAAGTGAACGGCTAACCCGGGTAGTCGGTGCGCAGGCGGGCGTGCAGGTGCTCGTCGTGCCAGCCGTCCGCGTGCAGGAGGGCGCCGCGCATGGTGCCTTCGAGGGGGAAGCCGGCCTTCGTCGCGACGGCGCAGGAGGCCGGGTTGGCCACGGAGTGGGTGATGCGGACGCGGTGCAGGCCGAGGTCGTCGAAGGCCCAGCGGGTGACGTGGGTCGTGGCCGGGACCATGACGCCGGTGCCGCGGCCGGCGGGCAGCAGCCAGTAGAGGATCTCGCCGCTGCCGCCGGGGAGGTCGAGGTCGGCGAGTCCGATCAGGCCGAGGGCGGGGCCGCCGGTGGCGGGGGCGATGGCCCAGATGGCGGCCTCTTCGGCCTGCCAGCGCTCGTGGAAGCGGGTGATCCGTTCTTCGGCCCCGGGGAGGTCGAGGCGGCTCGGGCGGTTCCAGTGGCGGATGTCGGGGTCGAGGAAGCAGTCGACGAGTGCGGGGGCGTCTCGCGGGGCGGCCCAGGGGCGCAGGCGCATGCCGTGGGGGAGGTCGAACTCCGGCTGGCGGAGTGCGCGCATGCGGCCGGGCGGGACCACGGGGGGTATCGAGTCGATCATGGACGCATCCTCGCGCACGCGCGGGCTCCAGCGGCGGGGGCGGCGGCCCCGGCTTTCACGGCTGACGCAGGCGACCCGCTGGTCGGTCAGGACAGGGCACCCGTCCCGCCACCGGGGCACGGGTGCCGGCGCGCTCACGGCAGGGGCGGGCGTCAGGTCAGGGCGGGTTCCCTGGAGGGCTCGGCGGTTCCGGCGGTCGCGTCCGGGTCGGTGTTGAGGTCGGTCAGCATCTGGCGGGTGAAACCGAAGAAGTAGGTGGCGGCGAAGCCGACGAGGTAGCCGACGGCGAGGCCGCCCGCGTAGACGGCGATGGTGAGGCCGGGGCTCGACCTGCCGTCCAGCAGGGGGAACAGGGCCCAGCCCGAGGGGCCGATGGCGGTGGAGCCGAAGGCAACACCGAGCTGGTTGAACAGGCCGACGAAGGCGCCGCCGGCCGCGCCGCCGACGCAGGCGGTGACGAAGGGGCGGCCGAGGGGGAGGGAGACGCCGTAGATGAGCGGCTCGCCCACGCCGAGGAAGCCGGCCGGGAGGGCGGACTTGATGGTGGTGCGCAGCGACCGGTTGCGCGGGAGCCGGTAGTAGACGGCGATGGCCGCGCCGACCTGGCCCGCGCCCGCCATGGCGAGGATGGGCAGTAGGACGGTGTAGCCGGACTGTTCGATGAGCGTGGTGTGGATGGGGATCAGGGCCTGGTGCAGGCCCAGCATCACGAGGGGCAGGAAGAGGCCGCCGAGGACCAGGCCCGCGAAGGCGCCGCCGGTCGCGAGCAGCCGGTCGGCGAAGGTGCCGATGGCCGCCGAGGCCGCGCCGGCGAGGAACATCAGGCCGAAGAGGGTGACCAGACCCGCGATCAGGACCGTGAGGGTCGGGGTGACCAGGACGTCCAGGGCCTCGGGGACCCACCTGCGGCACCACTTCTCCACGTACACGGCGAGCAGGGCCGCGGCGAGCGCGCCGAGGACGCCGCCTTGTCCGGGGGAGAGCTGCTGGCCGAAGGCGTCGATCTTGGCGACGCCCGGGAAGACGATGATCGCGGCGACCGCCCCGCCCAGGATCGGCGTGCCGCCGAACTCCTTGGCCGTGTTGTGGCCGACGAACACGGCGATGAGCGACATGAAGCCGGACGCGATCGCGGCCAAGGCCGGGACGACGGCCGGCAGCAGGCCCAGGTTCGTCAGCAGGCCGTTCAGGCCCGCGATGACGCCGCAGCCGATCAGCGCCGGGATCAGCGGGACGAAGATGTTCGCGATCCGGCGCAGGAGGAGCTTGAAGGGGGTGGCGTTGCGGGCCGTCCGGGCCTCCTTCAGCGCCGCGCCCCGGGCCCGCAGGTCCTCCGCGGTGACGGCGTGCGGGGTGGGCGAGGCGGTCGCCGCCGCGCGGCCCTCCTCGACCAGTGCCTCGAACTCCGGGGTGACGCGGGCGACGGCGCCCGGCCCCAGCACGATCTGGTACGTGTCGTCCTCGACCACGCCGAGGACGGCGGGGAGGGCCCGCAGGGCCTCGTCCTGGACCAGGGAACGGTCGCGCAGGGTGATGCGCAGCCGGGTCATGCAGTGCGCGATGGAGGTGACGTTGTCCGGGCCGCCGACCAGAGGAAGGATCGCGGCGGCTGTGGCGCGGTTCTTGTCAGTGGACATGTGGTGGTCGCCTTGCGTCGGGTGGTGAGGGGATGCGGGCTCGGGGGTGCGGGCTTCGGCCGGGGGCTCGTCAGCGGGCTTCGGCGAGGGCCGCGCGGAGGTGGCCGTGCGAGGCGGCGAGCAGTTCGGCGGCCTTCGGGCCGTCGACGCCGCCGAGGATCACGAGAACGGCATTCTTGACCTCGCCGTCGGTGGCGGCGAGCGCCGCCTCGATCTCGGCGTCGGGTGCGCCGGTGGCCAGCGCCACGATGCGGCGGGCACGGGCGCGCAGCTTCTCGTTCGAGGAGCGCATGTCGACCATCAGGTTCCCGTAGGTCTTGCCCAGCCGGATCATGGTGATCGTCGAGATGAGGTTGAGGACCAGCTTCTGGGCCGTACCCGCCTTCAGGCGGGTGGAGCCGGTGAGGAGTTCGGGCCCGACGACGACCTCGATGCCGTGCTCGGCGGCCGCGGCGAGGGCGGAGCCCGCGTTGCAGGAGAGCCCGACGGTGAGCGCGCCGCGCGTACGGGCGAAGGCGACGGCGCCGATCGCGTACGGGGTGCGGCCGGAGGCGGAGATGCCGACGACGGTGTCGTCCGGGCCGATCCCCAGCGCGGTGAGGTCCGCGGCGGCCAGCTCCGGCGAGTCCTCGGCGCCCTCGACGGACTTGACCATGGCGCGGGGGCCGCCCGCGATGAGGCCGACGACGTCGGCGGGGTCGGTGTTGAAGGTGGGCGGGCACTCGCTGGCGTCCAGGACGCCCATCCGGCCGGCCGTGCCGGCGCCCGCGTAGACGAGGCGGCCGCCGCGGGCCATCCGTACGGCGATCGCGTCGATCGCGGCGGCGATGTGCGGCAGCTGCGCGGCGACGGCGGCCGGCACGGTGGCGTCCTCGGCGTTCATGGTGCGGGCGATGTCGAGGGTGGACAGCCGGTCGATCTCGGCGAGGTCCTGGCGGAAGGCCTCGGTGGTGAGGGTGTCCAGCTGGGCGCGGAGGTCTGCGTGTGCGGTCACGGGTGGGGCTCCCTGGTGGTCGGTGCCGGAGTGCGGGCCGGGCTTCGGGATCGGGGCTCCGCCCCTGCCCCGTGGGGCTGCGCCCCGACCCCGCGCCTCACGCTCCGGAGGGGCTCGATCGGGCGGTGTGGCGGTGGGCCAGGGCTTCGTAGGAGGCGGCGAGGGCGGGGGCGGCGGTTTCGTACGTGCGCTGGGCGACGCCGACGAAGAGGCAGTCGACGACGAGCAGCTGGCTGGTCCGGCTGGACATGGCGGCCGGGCGCAGTCGGGTCTCGCGGGCGGCGGAGGTGGCCAGTACGAGGTCGGCGTAGCGGGCGACGGGGGCGTTCGGGCGGCCCGTGAGGGCGAGGGTGGTGGCGCCGCGCTCGAAGGCGACGCGCAGCGGCTCGATCACGTCGCCCGTGGAGCCGGAGTGGGTGATCGCGACGGCGACGTCGCCGGGGCCCAGCTGGACGGCACCCGTGACGGCCAGGTGGGGGTCGCCGTGGGCGTGCGCGACGAGCCCGATGCGCAGCAGCTTCTGGGCGAGGTCCTGGCCGACGAGGGCGGAGGCGCCGACGCCGTAGACGTCGATGCGGCGGGCGGTGGCGAGGGCGGTGACGGCGGCGGCCAGCTGGGTCAGGTCGAGTCCGGCGGCGGTGTCGGTGAGGGTCTGCGCCTCCTCGTGGGCCAGCTTCGCGACGACGTCGGCGAGCGGATCGTCGACGGCTATGTCGACGGTGACGGCGGGGGCGGCGCCGGACTCCTGCTGGGCGGCGAGGGCGGCCAGCGCGAGGCGCAGGTCGCGGTAGCCGGGGTAGCCGAGGAGGCGGGCGGCGCGGACGACGGTGGCCTCGCTGGTGCCGGTGTGCGCGGCGAGAGCGGAGACGGTGAGGCGTGCGCACCCGGCGGGATCGGAGGCGACGGCCTCGGCGACGGCCTGCACGGAGCGCGTCATGGACGGAGCGAGGCTCCGGACTCGGGCCCGCAGGGCCGAGGGTGCCGGGGCGGGCACGGACTGCGCCCGCGGCTGTGCCCGCGGTGTGGTCCCCGGCGCGGGCTGGGAAGTTTCTTTCGTGTTCTCGCTCACACCTGAAACCTATTTTCGGGGGTGGTGGGCGTCAATACGCCATGCGGCCCCCGGAAAGACGGCCTTCGTCACCGGGCCTCCGCAGGTCCACAATGGGCCCATGGACCACGCGACCCCCTTGGAACAGGCGCTGCACGTCGCCCGTGCACTTGTTCTCGCCGATCTCGCCGCCGGCGAGGTCGCCGACGCCGATGTCGTCTCCCTCGTCGAGGACTCGGTCACGCACCGCCGGTGGTGGGTGGAACAGTGGCCGGAGGGCGTCGACTACCTCCCCGGACTCGTAGCCCAGGACGTGCAGGACGCGCTGCTGGAGAAGTACGGCCGCTGGCCGCTGTGCCCGGTCTGCACCCACGGCGATCCGCACGCGCTGGACGTGGAACCGGAACTGGGACCCGACCCGCACTGGGTGTGCTCGGAGGCGGGCGTGAGAGTGGCCGCGGTCGGAGGCCTGGGCCCCGTCTTCGGTCTCCGGTGAGCCGCCCGTGACCGTCTACATCGACCCGCCGACCTGGCCGGGCCACGGCCGCATGTGGTCCCACCTGGTCAGCGACGTCTCGTACGAGGAGCTGCACGCCTTCGCGGCGGGCATCGGCTGTCCGCCGCGGGCCTTCGAGCGGGACCACTACGACGTGCCCTCGTACCGGTACGCGGACGCGGTCGGCGCGGGCGCCGTGGAGATCGGCAGCAAGGAACTCGTCCGCCGGCTCACCGAGGCCGGCCTGCGCCGCCCGAAGGGCCGCCCGGCGCAGCAGCGGCCGTAGCCGCCGAGCCCCGGCCGCAGGCCCGCTAGACCTTCTCGGGCGTGCCCGCCGGGGCCGGGGTCGAGGAGGCCACGACGCGGGTGGGGGAGCTCCGGCGGCGGTCCAGGCGGAGGGCGGCCACGGCGAGGGCGATGGCGGTGATCGTCATCGCGCCGCCGGCCCAGGCGGTGGCGGCGAAGCCGAGGCCCGCGTCGATGACGGTGCCGCCGAGCCAGGGGCCGCCGGTGTTGCCGAGGTTGAAGGCGGCCGTGGTGGTGGCGCCGGCCAGGGTCGGGGCGGCGCCGGCCACGTTGAACATGCGGGCGTTGAGCGCCGGGGCGGTGAAGAAGGCCGAGAAGCCGATCAGGAAGGCGAGGGCCACGACCGCGACCTGGAACGAGGCCAGCAGGGCGAGCGCGCCGAGGAAGACGGTCGAGGCGGTGATGCCCCAGATCATCACGCCGAACAGGTGCGCGTCGGCGACCCGGCCGCCGACGGTGGTGCCGGCCAGCGCGCCGACGCCGAAGAGCGCGAGGATCCACGGGACCCACCGGGAGTCCAGCCCGGCCACGTCCGTGAGCAACGGCGACAGGTAGCTGAAGGCGCAGAAGACGCCGCCCGCTGCGAGCGCCGTGACGGCGATGGAGAGCCACACCTGGCGGTCGCGGTAGATGCGCAGCTCGCGCCCGAGCGAGGGCTTCTCGGCGGGCAGCGGGATCTTCGGGATCAGCGCCAGGATGCCGGCGAGGGCGATCGCGGAGGCCGCGCCGACCGACCAGAACGCGGAGCGCCAGCCCAGGTGCTCACCGAGGAAGGCGCCCGCGGGGACGCCGAGGACGTTGGCGATCGACAGCCCGCCGATCATGACGGCCATCGCGCGGGCCCGCTGGTCGCGGTCGACCATGGCGATGGCGACGGCCGCGCCCACGGCCCAGAAGCCGGCGCAGGCGAACGCCGAGACCACGCGGGAGGCGAAGAGGAGCTCGTACGTGGGGGCCAGCGCGCCCGCGACCTGCCCGAGGCCGAAGAGGCTGATGAGGGCGATCAGGGTGGTGCGGCGCGGTAGCCGCAGGGTGGCGACGGCCAGCAGCGGCGCGCCGACGACCATGCCGATCGCGAAGGCGGATATGAGCAGGCCCGCCTGCGGGATGGTGACGCCCATGTCCTCGGCGATGGGCGGCAGCAGCCCGGAGAGCATGAACTCGCTGGTGCCGAGCGCGAAGACGGACAGTCCGAGGACGTAGACGGCGACGGGCATGCGGGGGCGTGCGGCAGCTGCGGGCATGACTGTCACCAACCGTCGCGCACGCGATCACATTCCCCCGGGGGCTTCGGGAGCACCGGGAGCCTCCGGCGCGGGGAGCTCGGCGAGCGCGGCGAGCTCGGCGGTGAGGTTGGCGCGGGCCGGGGCCTCCCAGTGCGCGGCGCCGTAGGGCGTGCGGAACAGCCGGGGCAGGTCGAGCAGCCCGCGCAGCACCTCGGCGCGGCCGGTGCGGAAGGCCTCGTCCGGGACGAACCCGTACTCGTCGCGCACGGCGGCCGCGTAGGCGGCGTACGCCTCCGGGGCGCCGGCCAGGACGGCCAGGTCGGCGTCGCAGAGCACCTCGCCGTCGGTGTCGCCGGGGGCGGGGTCGTGGGTGACGGTGAGCCGGACCAGCCGGGCCACCTCGGCGGTGCGGGCGGCGCCGATGCCGAGCTCGGGGAGGGCGCGCTCGGCGAGGGCGGCGCTGCGCTCCTCGTTCTCGGAGCGGTCGGGGCGGTAGACGGCGTCGTGGAACCAGGCGGCGAGCTGCACGGCGGCGAGGTCGGCGGCGTGCGCGGCCAGTACGTCGATCCGCGCGAGGACGTCGGCCAGGTGCGCGGTGGTGTGGTAGCGGCGCTGGGGCTCCGCCCAGGCGGCGAGCAGGCGCTCGGCGTAGGGGGCGGGATCGCGGGATGCGGCGGCGCCGGCGGCGGTGACGGTGGCCCGCCAACGGGCCCGGAGGGCCGTGGTGTCGGGGCCGGTGCCCCGGGGGGCGTCGCGGTGCTGGGTGCCTGTGTCCATGGGCACATTGTGGGGGTGGCGTGATTGTGCTGGTGGAGCCCGGGTGGAGGCCCGTACCCTGGATATTGGACTAGACCTATTTTTCATACCGGACGAAGGACGGCAACGAATGAGCAACCGTGCGCTCCTGGAGGTGATCGCCCTCGACGCGGAGGACGCGATCGCGGCCCAGGCCGGTGGGGCGGACCGACTCGAACTGGTCACCGACATGGCCGCCGACGGGCTCACCCCGGCGCGCGAGACCTTCGCGGCGATCAGGGCGGCGGTCGACATCCCGCTGCGCGTGATGCTCCGCAAGACGGACGGCTTCGCCGCGGGCGACCTCTCCGTCCTGGTCCGCGCGGCGCGGGAGCTGCGGGCGGAGGGCGCGCGGGAGTTCGTCCTCGGCTTCCTGAACCCGGACGGCACCCCCGACCTGGCCGCCGTCGAGGCGGTCGTCGCGGAACTGGACGGCTGCCGCTGGACCTTCCACCGGGCGATCGACCGCGCGGCGGACCGCGACCAGCTGCGCAAGGCCCTGGCCGACCTTCCCGGTCTGGACACCTACCTGACGGCCGGCTCGGCGGCGGGCGTGGAGGCGGGGCTCGCGGTGCTGCTCGCGGAGGCGGCGCGCGGGGGCGAGCCGGGGTACGGCTCGCGGATCCTCGTGGGCGGCGGCCTGACGCTGGAGCACCTGCCGGTGCTGCTCGCCGGGGGCATCGACGCGTTCCACATCGGCGGGGCGGCCCGCCCCGACGGGTGGGGCCGCCCCGTCTCGGCGGCGGCCGTCGCGGCCTGGCGCACCGCCCTGTCCTGACGGCCGCCGCGGCCCCACGGGGCCGGGGCGGAGCCGCCGGGAGCGGACCCGCAGGTCAGGTCAGGTCACGTCACCGTCGGCGAGAGCCGCAGGCAGGGCGGCCGTGTGCACCACGCTCAGGCCCGACACGGCGCGGGTGAGGCAGACGTACAGGCGGCGCAGGCCCGTGCGTTCGTCCGGCTCGCCGTCGACGATCGCGGCGGGCTCGTCCAGGACCACGTAGTCGTACTCCAGACCCTTCGCCAGCGAGGCCGGGACGAGGGTCAGACGGGACTCGGCCGTGGTCTCCTCGCCCGGCGACAGGTACGGCAGGTCCGCCGCCGTCAGGGCCTGCGCCAGGGCGGGGATCCGCGCGTCCGCCGCGATCAGGCCGATCGAGCCCTCGTGGGCGAGCGACGCGCGGCAGGTCGCCACCACGTCCGCCGTCAGGTCCGAGGTGTGCGCGACCAGCAGGGAGCCGGGGGTCTCGCGGACCGAGGAGACCGGGGCCAGGCCCGGGGAGATCGACGGCAGCAGCCGGGAGGCGTACGCGATCACCTCGCGCGGCACGCGGAAGCCCGCCGTCAGCTCCTCCAGCACCGCCTGCGGCTTGCCCAGGTGGGTCAGGGCCTCGTCCCAGCTGCGCGTGGCCCACGGGGTGGTGCCCTGCGCGAGGTCGCCGAGGACCGTCGCCGAGCCCGTCGTGCAGCGCCGGCCCACCGCCCGGTACTGCATCGGCGACAGGTCCTGGGCCTCGTCGACCACGACGTGACCCAGCGAGGGGGTGCGTTCCACCAGGTCCGCGGCCTCGTCGATCAGGACCAGGTCCGCCGCCGACCACTTCGCCGACTTCACGCTCCGGAACGGCTTCGGCCACAGGAGGAGCTTCTGCTCGTCCGCCGAGAGGACGTCGGCCGCGTGCAGCGCGAGGAAGTCGGGGTCGGACAGGAGGCGCAGCACCAGCTTCGCCGGCTCGACGGGCGGCCAGACCGCCTTCACCGCGGCCTTCACCGCCGGGTTGCGGGCCACCGCGTCCTGCACGCGGTCGTCCGGCGCCTCGCCCGCCTGCTCCATCCGTACGAGCACCGCGTGCGCGATGCGCTGCGGCAGCGCGTCCCGGGCCGCGCCGTAGCGGATGTCGCGCTGCTGCAGCTCCTCGACCATCTCGGCGATCTCGTACGCGGGCACCCGCCAGCGCCGCGAACCGCGCACCACCATCAGCGGCTCGGTCGGCGCGGTGACGTGCGAGCCGAGCGCGCGGCGCAGCACTTCCGCCATCCGGGCGTCGCCCTTGACCACGGCGGTTTCGGCGGCGTCCGTGCCGCGTACCTCCAGGCCCTCGCGGGCGACCAGGTCGTCGACGGTGGCCTGCTTGACCTCCAGCTCACCCAGGGCGGGCAGGACCTGCTCGATGTAGTGCAGGAAGGAACGGTTCGGCCCGATGACGAGCGTGCCCGTGCGGGCGAGGCGCTCGCGGTGCGCGTAGAGGAGGTAGGCGACACGGTGCAGGCCGACGGCGGTCTTCCCGGTGCCGGGACCGCCCTGCACGCAGACGGAACCGGACAGCCCGGAGCGGACGATCTCGTCCTGCTCCGGCTGGATCGTCGCGACGATGTCCCGCATGGGGCCGACGCGCGGACGCTCGATCTCCTGCTGGAGCAGCTTGCTGACGGCGGCGGCCTCGGCCGGGTCGGACAGGTGCTCGTCCTCGTACGCGGTCAGCTCGCCGCCGGTGTAGCCGAAGCGGCGGCGCAGCGAGATGTCCTGCGGGTCCTTCTTGGACGCCCGGTAGAACGGCTGGGAGACGGGCGCGCGCCAGTCGATGACCATCGGATCGCCGTCGGCGTCGTGGACGTGGCGGCGGCCGATGTAGAACTGCTCGCCCTCCGCGCCCTCGGCGAGCTCCGCGCCGGGCGCGTGCAGGTAGTTGAGGCGGCCGAAGAAGAGCGGGGTGTGCGAGAGGTCGGCGAGGGCCTTGATGCGGTCGTCGATCTGGGCCTGGAGGACGATCGCGTTGACCCAGTTCGCGGTGACGTCGCGGATGTCGAGGGCCTCGACGTCCTCGCGCATCGCGCGCAGGGCGGAGCGCGAGCGGGAGAGGTGGGCCCGTTCGCGGGCGAGCGGGTCGGACTCGGACTCGGGGGCGTGCGCGGGCACGGGACTGCCTCCAGCTGCTGGTGCGGAACAGAAGCCCGCCGGTTTCCAACCGGGGGGCGGCTCTCCCCGATGAGGCGGTGGGAGGCGGCAAGAGCGGAGATTGTAGCCACCGGGGCGGGGCGGCGCGAACGGATTTCGTCGTCCCGCACGGGACCCCCGTACGGGTGTCATACGGGGGAGTGTCATACCTGAGGGAGGGCCTCGGGGAGCGGCATGAGCCGGGAGGAGGAGGCCGTGGGGCCCGAGGTTCAGCCCCCAGGGCGATGTGACGCGCGCGGCGGAAAAGCACCATGGACACATGAGCACCGCAACCTTCACCCCGGTCCAGGGTGGCCGCCCGCGCGGCGCCACCGCTCTCTCCGACGCCCGTCCCACCCACCCCCTCGGCCGTGCGCTGCACGCGGCCAGGATCTTCGCCGCGGCGGCCGTGAGCGTCGTCGTCCTCGGCGAATACGCCGAGGACGCCGGCGTCATACGCCGCTGACCACTCCCGCCGCCCGCCCGTGGGGTGGTCGCGCTCGGACCGGGCGTGCGGCACGGTGCGTCGGGTGATCCACTAGGGTCACGCGCGTGACCCGGAGCCCTGCCCACAGCCGCTCGCCGTTGCCTTCCGCCGGCGTGCTGGTGACCGGGTCGCTGCTCGTGCTGGGCGTGCTCGGCGTCGCGCTGCGGGTGCCGGTGGCCGATGCCCTCCTCGACGGGTTCTGCGCCGCCGAGTGGCGTCCGTCCGACGCGTATCCGCCGTTCGCGGCGATCCTGTTCACACCGGCCGCCGGGCTGCCCGCCGGCGTACTGAAGGCCGTCCTCGTCCTCGGCGACGCCGGGCTGCTCGCCCTGCTGATCAGCCTGTCCTGGCGGCTCGCGGGACTGGCGGCCAGGCCAGGGCCCGTCCTGGCCGCCACCGTCGCCGGACTGTGGCTGGGGCCGCTGTTCCAGGCCCCGCTCCCCGGCCAGGTCAACCTGGCCCTCGCCTGCCTGGTCCTGTGGGACCTCGGCCGGCCCGGCGCCGCGCTCGGCAAGGGCTTCGCGCTGGGCATCGCCGCCGGGATCACCCTCACCCCGGCGGCTTTCGTCCCGTACCTGCTGGCGACCCGCCGCGTCCGGGCCGGACTGACCGCGCTGGCCGCCCTCGCCGGTACCGCGCTGCTCGGGCTGCTGGTCCTCCCGGAGGAGTCGGCCGCCTTCTGGACCCGCCGACTGCCCGCCGCCGCCGGCACCACCCCGCTGACGGACTGGCCGGCCCTGTGGGTCTGGTCCGTCCCCCTGCTGGCCCTGCTGATCGCCGCGGCCCGGGCCACGGCCGCCCCGGGCCGGCGGGACGCTCACCCGGCGTCCGTCAGTCGCTCGCCAGCAGCTCGTCGGCGTCCATGATCCGGTAGGCGTAGCCCTGTTCGGCCAGGAAGCGCTGGCGGTGCGCCGCGAAGTCCTGGTCGATTGTGTCGCGCGCGACGACCGAGTAGAAGCGGGCCTCGTGCCCGTCCGCCTTCGGACGCAGGACGCGGCCCAGGCGCTGCGCCTCCTCCTGGCGGGAGCCGAAGGTGCCCGACACCTGGATGGCGACCGTGGCCTCCGGCAGGTCGATGGAGAAGTTCGCGACCTTCGACACGACCAGCACGCTGATCTCGCCCTCGCGGAAGGCGTTGAAGAGCTTCTCGCGCTGCGCGTTGGAGGTCTCGCCCTTGATGACGGGGGCGTCCAGGTGCTCGCCGAGCTCGTCGAGCTGGTCGATGTACTGGCCGATGACGAGGGTCTGTTCGCCCTGGTGCTTGCGCACCAGCGCCTCCGTGACCTTCCGCTTCGTGGCGGTCGTCGCGCAGAAGCGGTACTTCTCCTCCGTCTCGGCGGTCGCGTACGCGAGCCGCTCCGACTCCGTCAGGTTGACGCGGACCTCGACGCAGTCCGCCGGCGCGATGTAGCCCTGCGCCTCGATCTCCTTCCACGGCGCGTCGAACCGCTTCGGCCCGATCAGCGAGAAGACGTCCGACTCGCGCCCGTCCTCGCGGACCAGCGTCGCGGTCAGGCCCAGCCGGCGGCGGGCCTGGAGGTCGGCGGTGAACTTGAAGACCGGCGCCGGCAGCAGGTGCACCTCGTCGTAGACGATCAGGCCCCAGTCCCGGGAGTCGAAGAGCTCCAGGTGTGGATAGACGCCCTTCCGCTTCGTCGTCAGGACCTGGTAGGTGGCGATCGTGACGGGCCGGATCTCCTTGCGGGTGCCGGAGTACTCGCCGATCTCCTCCTCCGTCAGCGAGGTCCGCTTGACCAGCTCGTGCTTCCACTGGCGGGCCGAGACGGTGTTCGTGACGAGGATCAGCGTGGTCGCCTTGGCCATCGCCATGGCCCCGGCGCCCACCAGCGTCTTGCCGGCGCCGCAGGGCAGCACGACCACGCCGGAGCCGCCGTGCCAGAAGCCCTCGACGGCCTGCTGCTGGTACGGGCGCAGCGCCCAGCCGTCCTCGGCCAGGTCGATCGCGTGCGCCTCGCCGTCGACGTACCCGGCGAGGTCCTCCGCCGGCCAGCCCAGCTTGAGCAGCGTCTGCTTGATCTGACCGCGCTCGGAGGGGTGCACGGCCACGGTGTCGGCGTCGAGCCGCGCGCCGACCAGCGGGGTGATCCGCTTGGACCGCAGGATCTCCTCCAGCACGGGCCGGTCGGTGCTGGTCAGGACCAGACCGTGCACGGGGTGCTTGGAGAGGGTGAGGCGGCCGTAGCGCGCCATCGTCTCGGCCACGTCGACGAGCAGCGCGTGGGGGACGGGGTAGCGGGAGTACTCGACGAGCGCGTCGACGACCTGCTCGGCGTCGTGCCCGGCGGCCCGGGCGTTCCACAGGCCGAGCGGGGTGATCCGGTAGGTGTGGATGTGCTCGGGGGCGCGCTCCAGCTCGGCGAACGGAGCGATGGCGCGCCGCGCGGCTCCGGCGAGCTCGTGGTCGACCTCGAGCAGGAGGGTCTTGTCGCTCTGGACGATGAGCGGTCCGTTCACGCGCGTCCCTTTCCGGCGGGGAGAGGGCCGCCCGGGGGCGGGCGGCCAAACCTCCAGTCTGCCGTATCCCCGGGCGGGGCGGGAGATTCTCCTGCGCCTCCGCCCCCACCCCGCGGGGCTCCGCCCCACACCCCGCGCCTCAATCGCCGGCGGGGCTTAAAGATCGGGGCTCCGCCCCGGGCCCCGCGCCTCAAACGCCGGCGGGGCTGAGTTTGCGCGGCGCAGCGGGACGGTGCGGCTCAAAGATCGGGGCTCCGCCCCGGACCCCGCGCCTCAATCGCCGGCGGGGCTGGATTTGGCGGCGTAGCTGGACGGTGCGGCTTACAGATCGGGGCTCCGCCCCGGACCCCGCGCCTCAATCGCCGGCGGGGCTGGATTGGCGGCGTAGCTGGACGGTGCGGCTTACAGATCGGGGCTCCGCCCCGGGCCCCGCGCCTCAAACGCCGGCGGGGCTGAATTTGCGCGGCTGGGCTGGATGGTGCGCAAGCAGCGGGTAGCAGGCTGGCCGGTTGGGGTGGGGGTGGGTGTGTGTCGGGGTGATCCCCGCAGGGTGCCAAACGCACTTCCGCCCAGCTCTCCGACACCCCGACACGTTTGGCGCCCGAGGAGACGCCCCGGCGCGCGCCCGCCCCCACCCCAACCGGCCCCCCGCCGACCCCGCCCAAGCGGCGCAGCCAACCGGCGCGAGCCCCGGCCGGGACTGCGGCCGAACGGGTCGTCGGTGCCGTCCGGCGACGTTGCGGCCGGATCATCGCGGACCGGCGTCATACGGTGGCCGTCGCTCACAGGCGACGTAAGAACGGACGCTCATGACGCAAGACCGACGGGACCAGGCGCTCATGCGTGCCGTCTCGGCCCCCGCCACCGTCACCACCGCCACCCACGACATCGGCCTGCTCGTGCTCCGGCTCGTCGTCGGGCTCAGCATGGTCGGCCACGGCACCATGAAGCTCTTCGGCTGGTTCGGCGGCCCGGGCCTCGACGCGACCGGCAAGGGCTTCACGATGGCCGGCTACCCCGCCGGGGACACCATGGCCGTCATCGCCGGCCTGTCCGAGACCCTCGGCGGTCTCGGGCTCGCCCTCGGCCTGCTCACCCCGCTCGCCGGCGCCGCCCTGATCGGCATCTTCATCAACGTCCTCGACGTCCGGGGGCTGAGCGCCTACTTCCCGCCCAAGGGCGTGGAACTCGAAGTGCTGCTGTTCGCCGGGGCCGTCGCCCTCACCCTCACCGGACCGGGCCGCTTCGCCGCCGACCACTACCTCCCGGTGCTGCGCGAGTCGCGGCCCCGCTTCGCCTGGGCCGGCGTGCTGTTGGGCGTCATCGCGGGATTCGTCGTCCTGCTCATCCGGGACTGACGGCTCCTCCCACGCCTCCCACGCCTCCCGCACTTCCCGCACTTCCCGCACCGAGGTGCTCCAGCGGGCCCGCCGGGTACGGCGTCTCCGCGGGGAGCAGCGCACGCGCCGCCTCGGTGTCGCCCGACCGCAGCAGGTCGTGGATGCGCCGGACCAGCGGGGTCACGTCGCGGATGGAGACCGTCCACTCGTCGGCGTACGCCCGCGAGGCCGGCCCGGACAGGCCCAGCTGGAGCGAGCGGTACGGCAGCGGGTTCAGGTGCAGGTCGCGCTCCGGGTCCCACTGGACCCGGGCCGGCGCCCCGCGCAGGGACTCCTGCCAGGCGGCCCGGTCCGCGTGCACCTCCGGCACGTAGTGGGAGAGGCAGGCCTCGCGCAGGGCCCGGTCGAAGCCCTCACGGGTGATCTCGACGGCCAGCACGGTCTCCTGGTCGACCTTGGTGGCCCAGCCGCAGCGGTACATCATCCACAGGAACGAGGGCTTGATCCACGTCATCCGCTCCCGCTTCCAGGCGGGCGGGAAGCGGCCGTCGCGGGCGGCCGGGGCCCCCAGGCTGGGGGCGTAGGCCTGGTAGACGGTGAGCGTCGTGTCGGTGTGCGCGGCGCGGATCCGGCGGGTGGGCGGTGGGGTGGGTACGGCGGACATGGCCCCAGCGTGCGGGATCGCCCGACGGCCGGCCAGCTGTTTTCCGCGCGGGCGCCGGGCCGGAGGCGCTAGATCTGGTCCTCCGCCAGTTCGGCCACGCCCGTGATGCGGTGGAGGGCGTAGGTGCGGACCTCGTCGGCCGTGTGGTCGTAGCCGGTGACGAAGCCGCCCTCCACGCGGACCGGGGCGATGACGCGTTGGCTGGCGGCGCCGTCCGCGTTCACGTAGCCGATCCACACCGCCGAGCCGGTCAGGGCCGCCGCCTGGACGGTCGCCAGGGTTTCCGCCGCGCTCGTGCGCGGGAGTTCGCCCGGTGCGCCCGCGGACGGCGCGGGCTCCTTGCGGACCGCCGTCGCCGCCAGGTCGCCCGCGCGGATCGCCCGTACCGCCGCCGCCAGCAGCGTCGCGTCCGGCACCGGCGGACCGTCCGGGACCGGTACGGGCGCCGAGCGGGCCGGTGCGCGATGGGCGTCGGCCCGCGCCACCAGCACGTCACCGGTCAGGGACTCCGCGGCCGGCGCGTATCCCATCGCCCGCAAACCCTCCAGCAGGGTGGTCGGTTCGGCTTGCGCGGCCAGGACCGTGGGGGCCAGGCGGCGCAGACCCAGCCCGGCCGAGCGCTTGTCGGCCAGGATCTCGCCCAGCATCGCGTCGTCGTCGCAGCGGACGTAGGAGGAGGCCGTGCCGACGCGCAGGTGGCCGTGGCGGCGGGCCACGTCGTCGATGAGGTAGGCCAGGGGCTGCGGGACCGGGGTGCGGCTGTGTTCCTTGAGGAAGGCGTGCAGGTCGGCGGCGGCATGCCCGGCGTCCAGGGCCCGGCGCACCGAACCGGGCGTGAAGCGGTACACCGTCGCCCCGCCCTTGGACTCCACGTCCGCCAGCACCGCCAGGGTGTCCCCGAGCGGCCGGCGCAGCGGGCCGGGGGCCACCGCCGTCAGGTCGGCCTGGAGCAGCACGTGGTCCACCGGCTCGGGAAGGAGGGGGGCCAGCAGCGGCGCCGGGTCCTCGTGCGCGAGCAGGGCCCGGCCGGGCCCGGACAGGGCGCCCCGGCCGGTCACGCCGAGGACCTCCGCCTCGGTCAGCGCCCAGCGCGCGAGGCGGGTGCGCAGGGCGCTCGTACCGCGTACGGGACGCTCCCACGCGAGCCGGTCCAGCACGGCCTCCGGGTCGGGGGACCCGCCCTCGGGCAGGGCGGCGAGGAGTTCCAGGACGCGCCGGCGCACCTCGGGCGCGGCGGAGCGGTCGAGGTCGGGTCCGAGCGCGGACAGCGTGCGCCCCTTGGCGTCCTGTTCGCCGACCAGACCGGACGTGCGGGTGGCCGGCAGCCAGGCCTGCGCCAGCGCCGACCAGCGGTCGGCGGGCGGCAGTTCGCACCAGTCGTCGAAGGCGGGCGTGGGCGCGTACCGCTCGTCCGCCTCCCCGTCGCCGGCCAGCAGTCCGGCGGCGTAGGCGAGTTCGATCCAGAAGGCCGCCGACTGCTCGCTCGTGTCCAGGGCGGCCGCGGCCCGCTTCAGGTCCCGTACCGCGAGCCCGCCGGCCCGCAGCACCAGCGGAGCGGCGTGCTCCCAGGACTTCACCAGCTCCTCGACGGTCGACAGCGCGGCCAGCGCCTGCCCGGCGGCGTTCGCGTCCACAAGCTGTGGACGGTGCTCGCGGTGCGCGGTCACCGGCGGGGCCACCGGCGCGGTGTCCCGGTGCGCGAGGCCGCCGCGCAGGTGGAGCGCCACCTCGCGGGGCAGTACGACGGTCCGCGCCGTCGCGGGCAGCAGCAGCCCGCGGTCGCGCAGCCAGCGCACCGGCGCGGTCGGTTGGGGGGTCACCTCCCCGTACGGCGGCCCCCACACGAGCCGCCCCAGCACCTGGTGCGCCTCGGCCGGAGCCTCGTCGAGCAGCGCGGACATCCGCTCCGGGTCGGTGAACAGCCCGGTCAGCGCCGAGACCGCGGACACCGGGTCGTGCGTCGGGGGCAGCCCGGCCGCCGCCACGATCTCCTGGATCCGGGTCGGCGACATGCCGGCGGTGGCCTCGGCGACCGTGGGCCCGAGGCCGGTCGGGGAGGGCCGCTGGGCGGAGGGCGCGAGCAGCTCGCGGGCGGTGCGCACGAGGCGCAGCCGGTCGTCGTCGCCCCACACCAGGGCCTGGTCGCGCAGGGCGCCCAGGGCGCGGGGGAGCGCGGCGCGGGCGCCGTTGTCCTCGCCGGTGGTGCCCTCCTCGCCGGTCAGCAGCGACTCCAGCACCGGGTACGGGCACGGGTCGGGGGCCACGGCGAGCGCCTCGGCCGTCTGCAGCGTGAAGCGGTCCAGACGCTCCAGCGCGCGCACCACCGACGCCCGGGTTCCGGCGCGGGTGGCCAGCTGCGTCACGTCGCCGGGCACCGGACCGAGCAGGTCCGGGCGGGCGTGCAGCAGCGCGGAGAGCGCCGCGTCGTCGCGGGCGCGCAGCGCCTCGGCGAGGGAGCGCGGGGCTCCGCTTCCGCCGGATCCCCCGGCAGTGCTTGCCTCGGGCACAGTCGCCTCCTGGTCGCGTCGGCCGGTCAGTCGGCCGGTCCCCATCCGGCCAACGGTATCCGCTGTGCCCGCGGCGGCTCCACGGGCGCACGCGCTACCTTTCGGGTGGGCGGTAGGGGAGGAGCCGGGGCATGGGGATCGAAAGCGACCATCTGGTCTACGAATATCTGAGCCGCGTCGGGGACTTGGCCCAGCAGCGGCAGCTTTCCTCCGGCGACCGGATGCGCCTGGTGGCGGGCCTGCGGGACGAGATCGACCGTCGGCGCGCCAAGTACGAACCGGAGACCCCGGCGGCCGTGCGCCGCATCCTGGAGCGGATCGGCACGCCGGAGGAGGTCGTGGACGGCCACGGCTCCCGGCCGGGCCCGGCCGCGCCCGCCCCGGAGTCCGCCCCGCAGTCCGGCGCGGTGTCCGGCCCGGGCGCATCGGTGCCGGCCCAGCGGGCTCCCGGGCGCCTGCGCCGCCCGGGCGCGCCCGCGGCGCGGCCGGCGGCGGAGCCCGTGAACGTGCCGCCGCACCTGGCCGGGCTCGACGAGCTGGGCCCGTCCGGCGGGGCCGAGCCCGAGTGGTGGCGGATGTCGCCGGGCGTGTACGGATCGGGTCCGCAGGTCGACGGCTTCGTCGGCGGCATCGAGAGGCCGGACCTGTTCGAGGAGGAGGAGCGGCAGGAGGCGGGCAAGGAGGCGCAGGACGTGCCCGGGCCGCCGCCTTCGGGTGCGCGCGGCCTCGTACGGTTCCTGCGCGAGCGGCGGCGGGCCAGGAAGGAGGCCGCCGGCGCGGGCGGCCGGGCGGAGGGGGCGGGCGCGGCGCCGGCCCGGCCGCGTCCGAACGCCTTCCTGCTGCTGGCCGCGGCCGTGCTCGTCGTCGGCGCGGTCACCGGGTACTGGCTGCTGCTGGTCATCGGCTGGCTCCTGCCGTACGCCTCGCGGGTGCTGCGGCCGGCCGAGCGGAAGTGGGCCGTCTTCGGGCCGCCCGGCGTGGTCCTCGCGGGGGCGGGGGTGTGGCTGTGGGGCCGGATGAACGGCAAGTGGGGCGAGACGCTCGCCGACGAGCAGCTGAGCGGGGCCGTGCAGGGCATGTGGCCGTGGCTGCTGCGGGGGGCCGCCGCCGCCTCCGTGCTCTACCTGGTCTGGCGCGCCCGCCGCCGCTGAGGGCGGGGCCGGACAGGTCGCCCACGGCGCGAAAGGGTGCGGCGACCCGACGGGTTCGTTCCCCCGTGGTTGCCCCGGGGTCGGCCCCCTGTCACCCTGCCTCGGCACAATGGCCCGTATGAACCTCACCGTCGGCTTCGACCTCGACATGACCCTCATCGACTCCCGTCCGGGCATCCGGGCCGCCTACCGGGCCCTGTCGGCCGAGACGGGCACGTTCATCGACGCCGACGAGGCGGTCACGCGACTGGGCCCGCCGCTGGAGGAGGAGCTCGCGTACTGGTTCCCGGAGGCCGAGATCCCGGCCATGACCGAGCGCTACCGCGAGATCTACCCCACCTACGCCATCGAGCCGACCCCGGCGATGCCGGGCGCCCGCGAGGCGATCGAGGCCGTCCAGGCGCTCGGCGGCCGCGCGATCGTCGTCACCGCCAAGCACGAGCCCAACGCCCGGCTGCACCTGGCGCACCTCGGCATCGAGCCGGACGCGGTCATCGGCTGGCTCTGGGCGGAGGCCAAGGCCGGCGCGCTGCGCGAGTACGGCGCACAGGTCTACGTCGGCGACCACGTCGGCGACGTGCGCGGGGCCCGTACGGCCGGCGCGCTGTCCGTGGCGGTGCCGACAGGGCCGTGCCCGGAGCCCGAACTGCGCGCGGCGGGCGCGGACGTGGTGCTGCCCGACCTCACCGCGCTCCCGGACTGGCTCGCCGCGTACGTCGCAGCGCAGCCGGTGCGGGCCGGCTCAGGCCTGTGAGGCCCGGGCCGCCTTGCGCTGGGCCGCGGCCGAGCGCAGGACGCCCGCCGCGGAGATGGCGAAGCCGACGCCCATGAGCATGCACACCGCCCACGCGTACGGCGGGAACGGATCGACGTCCAGGAACAGCGGGGCCATCGTGGCCAGCGTGGCCACGGCCCCGGCGATGAACACGATGCCGCCGGCCTTGACCAGCCCGTCGCCGGGCCGCGCTTCGTCGGAATGAGGAGTAACAGTCACCCCACCAGGGTAGTTCCCTGGCCGAAGGCAGCCGACGGTGAAGGACCGGGGAACGTCTTGTCACCCGGCCCCCGACCATTAGCCTTGAGGTGGCGGGTCACCCATGGCCCGCTGCGCTGTTGTCCGGAGCCGTTCACGGCCCTTCGGACCCCGACGAGCACAAGGACAGAGGACGGACGTGCCTACCGGCAAGGTCAAGTGGTTCAACAGTGAGAAGGGCTTCGGCTTTCTCTCCCGCGACGACGGCGGCGACGTCTTCGTCCACTCGTCGGTGCTCCCTGCCGGGGTCGACGCCCTCAAGCCCGGCCAGCGCGTCGAATTCGGTGTCGTCGCGGGACAGCGCGGTGACCAGGCACTTTCGGTGACGGTACTGGACCCGGCGCCGTCCGTCGCGGCGGCGCAGCGCCGCAAGCCCGACGAGCTCGCCTCGATCGTGCAGGACCTCACGACCCTGCTGGAGAACATCACCCCGATGCTGGAGCGCGGCCGCTACCCCGACAAGGTGCACGGCACGAAGATCGCCGGTCTGCTGCGCGCGGTGGCCGACCAGCTCGACGTCTGACCTCCGTACGCACGCCAGCGCCCCGCCACTCGAAAGAGCGGCGGGGCGCGGTCGTGCGCAGGGCGGCCGCGGCTACGGGAAGGCCAGGGCGTCGGGCGCGATGGCCGGCACGAGTCCCTCCGCGGCCGCCCGGGTCAGCAGGCCGCGCACCGCCGCGTAGCCCGAATCGCCTAGGTCGGCGGTGAACTCGTTGACGTACAGCCCGATGTGCTGGTCGGCGACGGCGGGGTCCAGCTCCTGCGCGTGCGCGCGCACGTACGGGCGGGAGGCCTCCGGGTCGTCCCAGGCCATCCGGACCGACGTACGGGCCGACTCGGCCAGCTCGCGCAGCCGCCGCGCACCCAGCGTGCGCTTCGCGATGATCGCGCCGAGCGGGATCGGCAGGCCGGTCGTGGACTCCCAGTGCTCGCCCATGTCGGCCAGGCGGTGCAGCCCGTAGTCCTGGTAGGTGAACCGGGCCTCGTGGATGACCAGTCCGGCGTCCACCCGGCCGTCGCGGACGGCCGGCATGATCTCGTGGAACGGCAGGACGACCACCTTGCCGACGCCCTCGGGCAGGACGTCCGCCGCCCACAGCCGGAACAGCAGGTAGGCGGTGGAGCGTTCGCTCGGCACCGCGACCGTCTTCCCCGTCAGGTCCAGGCCCGGCTCCCGGGTCAGGACCAGCGGGCCGCAGCCGCGCCCGAGCGCACCGCCGCACGGCAGCAGCGCGTACTCCTCCAGCACCCAGGGCAGCACGGCGTACGACACCTTCAGCACGTCCAGCTCGCCGCGCTCGGCCATGCCGTTGGTGAGGTCGATGTCCGCGAAGGTGACGTCGAGGGCGGGCGCGCCCGGGACCCGGCCGTGCGCCCAGGCGTCGAAGACGAACGTGTCGTTCGGACAGGGCGAATAGGCGATCTTCAGCGGTTCACCGGTGATCGTGCTCATGGCGTTCTCCCCAGGTCGCGAGTACGGGCCCCAGCACGCGGAAGCCGGCGGTGAGCGCGGTGAGCGCGTCCCCGATCCGCCAGGCGGCACGGTCGCGCGGGCCCACGGTGTTGGAGACGGCGCGGATCTCCAGTACGGGCAGCCCGTGCGCGGCCGCCGCCTCCGCGACGCCGAAGCCCTCCATGGCCTCGGCCCCGGCCATCGGGTGCCGGGCGGCGAGCTCGGCGGCCCGGGCGGCGGTCCCGGTGACCGTGGAGACGGTCAACACGGGCGCGAGCAGCGCCCCGGTCGCCTCGGCGGCGCGCGCGGCGAGCTCGGTGGGCGGCAGGTGCACGGCGTGCCCGAAGCCCAGCGCGCTCACGTCCACGAAACCCTCGGGGGTCTCGGCGCCCAGGTCGGCGGCGACGATCGCGTCCGCGACCACCAGGGAGCCGAGCGGGGCGGCGGGCTCGAAGCCGCCGCCGATGCCGGCGCAGACGACGAGGTCGTACGTGCCGAGGGCCAGGGCGGTGGCGGTGCCGGCGGCGGCCGCCGCCGGCCCGACGCCCCCGACGAGCACGTCGAAGGCGATGCCCGGAAGGTCCCGGCGGGTGATGGGGTACCCGCCGGGAAGCGTGCGCGGCTCAGGACCGGGAGAGTCCGGATGAGGGGTCAGACCGGTGGTGACGGAATCGGCCTCCGCCACCACCGCGGTCACGACGAGCGCGCGCACCGGTGCCGTCCGGTTACTTGAGCTTGAGGTTGAAGGACCAGACGGCGAGCGGCTTGCCGTCCTCGCCGATCTGCAGGAACGCCAGCTTCTTCGAGGCGGGGGCCTCGCCCTGGCCGCCGGTCGCGAAGACGTCGGCGCCCGGGAAGCTGCGGTACGTGTTCGAGGAGGGCTCGGTGATCGGCTGGCCGTCGAGCACCGCCGACCAGCGCTTGCCGTCCTCGACGACCTCCGGCTCGACCCCGAGGCGCAGGGTCTCGCCACGGGCGTACTCGATGGTCTTGGGGTCCTTGAGGTTGGTCAGGCAATCCTGGACCTTCTCCATGGACAACGGCTCCTTGCCGCCGTGGCAGGAGGCTTCGGTGGACACCGACGAGGTGCCGACCGTCACGGTCGCCAGCGGTGTCGGCTTTTCCTCCCCACAGGCGGAGAGGAGGAGGAGGCCGGCGGACACGGCTCCGAGGGCCGCGACGCTGCGGCGGGCCCTACCCGAGAAAAGCGGTGCGGTCATGAGCCGAAGGCTATCGGGCCCCTGGGCTGCGCTGCTGCATGGGGTACCCGTGGCCTGCGGCGCGGCGCATTGTCCGGCTGCGGCGCTGTTGCGGGGGCGCTGCCCCCGAGCCCCCGCGCCTCAAACGCCGGCGGGGCTGGATTTTCCGGCCCGCCCGGCGTTTGGGGGCACGGGCGCGAAGCGCACGTACGGGGTGCGGGGCGCAGCCCCGGCAGTGGTGGTGCGTCAGGCGACCCGGGGGTGGGAGGCGCTGTGGTGGCCGGGCGCGGAGGCGACACCGCGCAGGGCCATCGTCGTGCCGAGGGCGACGATGGCCGCGGCGACGGACATGCCGAGTACGCCGTTCAGCGGCAGGGCGATGCCGATCGCGCCGCCCAGCACCCACGCCACCTGGAGCAGCGTCTCCGAACGGGCGAACGCCGACGTGCGCACCGCTTCGGGGACGTCCCGCTGGATCATCGCGTCCAGCGAGAGCTTCGCCAGCGCCTGGCAGAAGCCCGCCGTCGCGCCCAGCACGGCCATGAACAGCCCGCTGAAGAAGATCGCCGCGAGCACCGCCACCCCGAGCGTGAGACACAGCACCGACGCGATGATGGCCTCGGGCGCCCTTGCCCGCAGCCAGGCGCCCACCGCCGTCCCGCAGGCGTTGCCGACGCCCGCCGAGACGCCCACGATGCCCAGCGACACCGCCGCGCTCTGCCCCGCCAGCGGATGCTCGCGCAGCAGGAACGCCAGGAAGAAGATCAGGAACCCGGACAGCGCGCGCATCGCGGCGTTCGCCAGCAGCCCGCACAGCACCGAGCGGCTGACCGTGCGCAGCCCCGGCCGCTTCGAGTGCGCCTCGTGCGTGGACAGCCGCGCCCGGCGCTCGCCCTTCGCCTCGTCGACGCGGTGCGGCAGCGTGAACGCCGCGAAGGCCCCCCACACGAAGATGGCGCAGGCCCCGTACAGCGGCCACTGCGGCCCGATCGAGTTCAGTCCGGCGCCCACCGGCGCCGCCACGCCCGTGGCCAGCAGCCCGGCCAGGGTGACCCGCGAGTTCGCCTTGACGAGGGAGAACTTCGGTGGCAGCAGTCTCGGCACCACCGCGCTGCGCACGACCCCGTACGACTTGGAGGCGACCAGCACGCCCAGGGCCGCCGGATACAGCTGGATCCCCCCGGTCTCCACGGCACCCGACATGATCAGCGCCAACAGCGCCCGGGCCAGCATCGCGGCCGCCATCGAGGCCCGGCGGCCGTGCGGCAGCCGGTCCAGCAGCGGCCCGATCACGGGAGCCAGCAGGGTGAAGGGGGCCATCGTGATCGCCAGGTACAGGGCCACCCGGCCGCGCGCCTCGTCCGTGGGCACGGAGAAGAACACCGTCGAGGCCAGCGCCACGGTGATCATCATGTCGCCGGCGCCGTTGATGGCGTGCAGCTCGATCAGCTTGCCGAGGCCCGATTCCCCCGCCCCGTGCGCGTGCGTGGCCCGCCGGATCCCGCGCGCCGTACCCGTGAACGGAAGGTGCAGGGCACGCCCGACAGCCCGGCCGGCCCGCCTGGCCGGTCCCGAGCCGTCGTCGGACGACCGTGCGGGTGCCACACTCGACATAGTGCCCCACCCGGCCCTCGTGGGCGCCTCCCGGCGCGTCGCGGAGCCGGTGGCTTGTCCGCGAATCGGACCTTGCATGTGTGCCCGAGGCTTAAGAGGAGGTAGCGTGCGTAGCGCGCCACCGGCGGTTGCTCCTGGCCGCGCGCCTCTTCGTGATCCCGCAGAATGGGTTGCAGTGAGGTGCGCCCGGAGTCCGATCGGGTGCGGACGTCGACGCGGCCCTCTGGTCCGCTCCGCCCGCGCCACGTACGGACAGCACCGACGGGTCGTTGTGGACGACAGTACGGACGGCGCACACGTGAGACGGCGTAGGAGAGAACGAGACCAGTGAGTGCTGCGACGACGCGAAGCCGTACCCCGCGTACCCCCGACCGCCTGTGCGTCGAGGCGGTAGAACTCGCCCGCGCGGCGGCCGAAGAGGCCGCCTTCCCCGGAGTGGTGGGCGCGCACGTCTCCGCCGTGGCGGAGGGCGACCGCGTCGTCACCCACTTCTTCGAGTCCAAGGAACCGGGCTACCGGGGCTGGCGCTGGGCCGTCACCGTGACCCGCGCCTCCCGCGCGAAGAACGTCACGCTCGACGAAACGGTGCTGCTGCCCGGCGACGACGCCCTGCTGGCCCCCGAGTGGGTGCCGTGGAGCGAGCGGCTGCGCCCCGGCGACATGGGGCCCGGCGACCTGCTGCCCACCGACGCCGAGGACCTGCGCCTGGAGCCGGGCTGGTCGGGCGAGGACGCCCCGCCGCCGAACTCGGTGGTCTCCACCGAGATGGCCGAACTGGTCGAGGCCGAGGACGCCGACGTCACCGACCGCGCGGTGGTCCCCGTACGGGGCTCCATCACGTCCGTCGCCGAGGAGCTGGGCATGCGCCGGGCGCGCGTGCTGTCGCGGTACGGGCTGCACAGCGCGGCCGACCGCTGGGACGAGAACTTCGGCGCGAAGACCCCGATGGCGCAGGCCGCGCCCGCGTCCTGTGTCTCCTGCGGCTTCCTCGTCGCGATCGGCGGCTCGCTCGGCCAGGCCTTCGGTGTCTGCGCGAACGAGTTCAGCCCGGCCGACGGCCGTCTGGTGTCGCTGTCCTACGGCTGCGGAGGCCACTCGGAGGCCGCGGTCATGCCGACGCCGCTGCGGCCCGCTCCGCCGGTGCTCGACTCGATGGCCTCGGACGAGTTCACCCTGCGGCCGCCCGTCTCCGAGGACACCGGCTCGGTCCCGGTCTCCGGCCTCCCGGCCGAGGACCTCGGCCACTCGTAAGGCCGCGCCGCCGCGGCCGGGCCGCCGCCGGCCCGGCGGCGTACCCTCGCCCCATGGGGGACACGGGCTCGTACACGGACATGGTGGGAATGACCGGCCGGGTGACCGGGACGGTCGGGCCGGGCCTCGTCGGCGAGGTGATCGTACGGATCCGGGGCGGGGCGGAACACTTCCTCGCCCACCCGGTCCACGGCACCGGCCGGCTGGCCGTCGGCACGGTGGTGACGGTGGTCGAGTACCAGCCGCCGCGCACGGTGTACGTGATGGCGGCCTACGACAGCTGAGACGGCCGCCACCCCCGTACGACCTGTGCGTATCAAGATGGCGACAAGAACGACCCCCCGTCTTCACGCCGGGTCGCGGCAGGCGCAGACTCGCCCTCGTCGGTGCCGAACGGCACTGGAACAAAGGGGGCGTTGCCGATGGCTATCGGCGTCGTGGCGGGAATCGTTCTCGCCGCAATCGTGGCCGCGATAGGCCTGTTCAAGCTCATGTGGCGGGTGGCCGAGCCCAACGAGGCACTCGTCATCTCCGGTTCCACGCACAAGACCGAGGGTGTCGGTCAGGGCATGGGGTTCCGGATCGTCACCGGGCGCGGAACGCTCGTCCTGCCGGGGGTGCAGGCCGTGCGCAAACTGTCCCTGGACCTCAACGAGACGCAGCTGTCGGTGGACTGCGTCACCCACCAGGGCATCCCGCTCCGGGTCAAGGGCGTGGTCATCTTCAAGGTCGGCGACGACCTGGTGTCGATCGCCAACGCGGCCCGCCGCTTCCTCGACCAGCAGAAGATGATGCCCGAGCGGGTGCACATCGTCTTCGCGGGCCATCTGCGCTCCATCGTGGGCGGGTTGACCGTCGAGGACATGATCCGCGACCGCGAGAAGCTGACGGGCCAGACCCGGATGGCCTGCGGCACCGAGATGGAGAAGCTCGGCCTGATCGTCGACTCGCTGCAGATCCACGAGATCGAGGACCCGACCGGCTACATCAAGAACCTGGCGATGCCGCACGCGGCCGCCGTGCAGCGGGACGCGCGGATAGCCCAGGCCGAGGCGAACCGGCTGGCCACGGAGGCCGAACAGGCCGCCTTCGCCCGGATGGCGGAGGCCACGCGCGACAGCGAGATCCTGCAGGCCGGCTACCAGGCCGAACGCGACAAGGCGGCGGCGACGGCCCGTCAGGCGGGTCCGCTGTCCGAGGCGGCCGCCCGGCAGGAGGTCGTCGTCCAGGAGACCCGCGTCGCGGAGCTGGAGGCGCACCGGCGCGAGCAGCAGCTGCAGGCGGACGTACGCAAGCCCGCGGACGCGGCGGCGTACGAGACGCGGACCCGGGCGGAGGCCGAGCGCGACGCGCGGATCTCGGCGGCGCAGGCGAAGGCCAAGGAGACGGAGCTCGCGGCGGCCGCGGAGGCCACGCGGGTGACGACGGCGGCGACCGCGGACGCGACGGCCACGGAGGCGCGCGGTCTGGCGTCGGCGAAGGCGACGCGGGCGACGGGTGAGGCCGAGGCGGCGGCGACGCAGGCGCGGGGCCTCGCGGAGGCCGAGTCGGCCAAGGCGCGCGGCCTGGCCGAAGCCGAAGCGATCAAGGCACGGGCCGCCGCGCTGGCGGAGAACCAGGAAGCGGTGGTCGCGCAGCAGCTGGCCGAGAACTGGCCGGCGATCGTGGAGGCCGGCGCGGGCGCCTTCGGGAACGTGGAGCACATGGTGCTGCTGAACGGGGCCGAGGGCATGTCGGAGATGTTCGCCAAGGCCCTGACGATGGGCGGCACGGGCCTGGGCGTGGCCCGCCAGCTCCTGGCCTCGATGGGCCAGGCCCCTGCGGGTGGCTCCGCCGGCCCCGCGGTGAACGGCCGCGTCCCGATCCGGGAGGAGTAGCTCCGCGCACGGTCGGGTGCGGCGCCTCGTCCGGGGGCTCCGCCCCCGCACCCCCGCGCAGCGGCATATCCAGCCCCTCCGGCGTTTGAGGAGCGGGGTCTGGGGCGGAGCCCCAGCAGCGGCGCGAGCGCCGAAGTGCGTGGTCAGTGCGGCGCCGCGGTGGGGGGGCCGCCCCCCCCCCCCCCCCCCCCCCAAACCCGCCGGGGGGGGGGGGGGGGGGGGGCCCCCCATGCGCGGGCCCCCGCG
>NZ_JBIAJH010000020.1:0-117269 GCF_042871845.1 Streptomyces sp. NPDC005533
GGGTTGGGGGGGGGGGGGGGGGGGGGGGGGGGGGGGGGGGGGGGGGCCCCCCCCCGGGGGGGGGGGGGGGGGGGGGGGGGGGGGGGGGGGGGGGGGGGGGGTTAACCCCAGTGGTGAGAGGCCGACTCGCCGCATGGTTCGGGGGTGGGGTGGGGCGGCAGGGTGGGGGTGTAGACGAGGAGCGGAAGGGCGGGTCGGGATCATGGACAACGGCAAGGGCACGGGCGGTGGTGTCGGCGCGGTGCTGCGGGCTCCCGTCGAGGGGCGGACCTGGCGGGAGTTCGGGTACCTGCTGATCGGGCTGCCGCTGAGCACGCTGTACTTCTCGCTCGCCATCACCGGTGTGAGCCTCGGCGCCGGGCTGCTCGTCACCTTCCTCGGCGTGCCGGTGCTCGCCGGCGTGCTCGCGATGTGCCGCGGGTTCGGGGCGGTGGAGCGGGCACGGGTGCGCGTGCTGCTCGGGGCGGACATCGCCGGCCCCGCGCCGATCCGGGCCGCGAAAGCCGGGCCCCTCGCCGCCATGGGGGCGCTGCTCAAGAGCGGGAGCGCCTGGCGGCACGTGCTGTACTCCGTGATCCACTTCCCGTGGGCCGTGTTCGGGTTCTGCCTGGCACTGACGTTCTGGGCGTCGGGCTGGACGCTCCTGCTGTACCCGCTCTGGTTCTGGGTCTTCCCGACCTACACCGACCAGCCCGGGATGATGCTCTTCCAGAACGGCGACTACTCCTTCTTCGTCGATTCGCCCGTGGAGATCGCCCTCGCCTGCCTCGCCGGGCTGGCGCTCACCCTCGCCACGCCCTGGGTGGTCCGGGCCCTGACCACCGTCGACCGGGTGATGGTCGGCGGGCTGCTCGGGAGTTCCCGTCTGGCGAGCCGCGTCACCGAGCTGGAGTCGGACCGGGGCGTGGTGGTGGACACCGCCGCGGCCGACCTGCGGCGCATCGAGCGCGATCTGCACGACGGGGCGCAGGCCCGGCTGGTATCGCTAGCGATGGACCTGGGGCTGGCGAAGGAGAAGCTCACCGAGGATCCGCGGGCCGCCGCGCGCATGGTGGACGAGGCGCACGGCGAGGTGAAGATCGCCCTGCAGGAGCTGCGGGACCTCGCGCGGGGGATCCATCCGGCCGTGCTGACGGACCGGGGGCTGGACGCGGCGCTGTCGTCGGTGGCGGCGCGGTGTGCGGTCCCGGTGCGGGTGGCCGTGGATCTTCCGGCCCGGCCGGTGGCGGCGATCGAGGGGATCGCGTACTTCACCGTCTCGGAGCTGCTCCAGAACGTGAGCAAGCACGCGATGGCCCGGTCGGCCTCGGTGGACGTGTGGAAGTCCGGGGAGCGGCTGCTGATCCAGGTGGCGGATGACGGGCGGGGCGGGGCGGGTGCCTCCGGCGGGGGGAGCGGGTTGGCGGGGTTGACGGGGCGGTTGGATGCGGTGGACGGCGTGCTGGTGGTGGATTCGCCCGCGGGGGTCGGGACGACGGTGACGGCGGAGCTGCCGTGGCGTGACCGGGGGTAGCCCCCGGGCCCCCTTTTTGTGGTGGTGAGCGGGACTCCCGTCCGGGGTGGGCGGGGGTCCCGCTCGTGTGTCGGGTGCGGGTGCGTTTCCCGGGGCTCCGCCCCAGACCCCGCGCCTCAAACGCCGGCGGGGCTGGATTTGGCGGCCCCCGCTTCGAAGGGCCGCGGGTGGGCGGGGGCGCCTCGAACGCCGGCGGAGTGGAATTGGCGGCCCCTGCTTCGAACGCCCCGGGTAAGCGGGGGCGCCTCGAACGCCGGTGGGGCTGGAAGGGGACGTCGGCGCTTCGAACGGCCGCGGGGCGGCATGTGACCTTCCGGTTCGGGAAAAGTGGCCCCGGACGCCCACGGGTTGGCTCGGCTCTGCCTTCACCAGGACTTAAGGCTGGGATGCTTGGCTGAGTCGTGTAGTGCGGGAACGAGTGGACGCGGGAGCTGCGAAGTCGTGGAAGACAGGGTGCGGGTGGTCATCGCCGAGGATTCAGTGCTGCTGCGTGAGGGCCTGACCCGGCTGCTGACCGACCGGGGGCATGACGTCGTGGCGGGCGTCGGGGACGCTGAGGCCCTGCTCAAGACGATCGCGGAGCTGGCGGCCGAGGACGCGCTGCCGGATGTGGTGGTGGCGGACGTACGGATGCCGCCGACGCACACCGACGAGGGCGTACGGGCGGCCGTACGGCTGCGCCGGGAGCATCCCGGGATAGGCGTGCTCGTGTTGTCGCAGTACGTGGAGGAGCAGTACGCCACCGAACTGCTGGCCGGTTCGAGCACCGGGGTGGGTTACCTGCTCAAGGACCGGGTGGCCGAGGTGCGCGAGTTCCTGGACGCGGTGGTCCGGGTGGCCCGGGGCGGTACGGCCCTGGACCCCGAGGTCGTCGCCCAGCTGCTCGGCCGCAGCCGCAAGCAGGACGTCCTGGCGGGGCTGACCCCGCGCGAGCGCGAGGTGCTCGGGCTGATGGCCGAGGGACGCACCAATTCCGCCGTGGCGAAGCAACTGGTCGTGAGTGACGGAGCGGTGGAAAAGCACGTCAGCAACATCTTCATGAAGCTGGGCCTCTCGCCGAGTGATGGGGATCACCGGCGTGTACTGGCCGTTCTCACCTATCTGAAATCTTGATCCACTGACACTCTGTCAGATACGGCATACCGGTCGGGCCGTCTCAAGGGGCGGTCCTACGGTCCAGAATGTGGTCGCCTCCGGGGAGCCTGATCCCTACGGACGTAGGGTGGGTTCTGGGGGTGCTCACGCCTCGAAGGAGGTCCAGTTCAGTGACCAGCCAGGTCAGCAGCCCAGCCGAGCAGGCCGACGGGGCCGGGGGTGCGGTTGTCGGCGGACAACGCACCTCGGCGAGCCCGGGCAGCAAGGAAGTACGCCGTCTCGATCGTGTGATCATCCGGTTCGCGGGTGACTCCGGTGACGGTATGCAGCTCACCGGTGACCGGTTCACCTCGGAGACGGCGTCGTTCGGAAACGACCTGTCGACGCTGCCGAACTTCCCCGCCGAGATCCGCGCCCCCGCCGGAACCCTCCCGGGTGTCTCCTCCTTCCAGCTCCACTTCGCCGACCACGACATCCTCACGCCGGGCGACGCCCCGAACGTGCTGGTGGCGATGAATCCGGCGGCGCTGAAGGCGAACATCGCGGATGTGCCGCGCGGCGCGGAGATCATCATCAACACGGACGAGTTCACCAAGCGCCCCATGGCCAAGGTCGGCTACGAGACCTCGCCGCTGGAAGACGGTTCCCTGGACGCGTACAACCTCCACCCGGTGCCGCTGACCACCCTGACGGTCGAGGCGCTGAAGGACTTCGGGCTCTCCCGCAAGGAGGCCGAGCGCAGCAAGAACATGTTCGCGCTGGGCCTGCTGTCGTGGATGTACCACCGGCCCACCGAGGGGACCGAGGCGTTCCTGCGGCAGAAGTTCGCGAAGAAGCCGGAGATCGCCGAGGCGAACATCGTCGCCTTCCGGGCCGGCTGGAACTTCGGGGAGACGACGGAGGACTTCGCGGTCTCCTACGAGGTCGCCCCCGCCACCCGCGCCTTCCCCACCGGCACCTACCGCAACATCTCGGGGAACCTGGCCCTCTCCTACGGCCTCCTCGCCGCGAGCCAGCAGGCGGACCTGCCCCTCTACCTGGGCTCTTACCCGATCACCCCGGCCTCGGACATCCTCCACGAGCTGAGCAAGCACAAGAACTTCGGCGTACGGACCTTCCAGGCCGAGGACGAGATCGCCGGCATCGGCGCGGCGCTCGGGGCGGCCTTCGGCGGGGCGCTCGGGGTGACCACCACCTCCGGGCCCGGTGTGGCGCTCAAGTCGGAGACCATCGGTCTCGCGGTGTCGCTGGAGCTTCCGCTGCTCGTCGTGGACATCCAGCGGGGCGGGCCCTCCACCGGTCTGCCGACGAAGACGGAGCAGGCGGACCTCCTCCAGGCCATGTTCGGGCGCAACGGCGAGGCGCCCGTCCCGATCGTGGCGCCGCGGACCCCCGCGGACTGCTTCGACGCCGCCCTCGACGCGGCCCGGATCGCGCTCACCTACCGGACCCCGGTCTTCCTGCTCTCCGACGGCTACCTCGCCAACGGGTCCGAGCCCTGGCGGATCCCGGAGGTCACGGACCTGCCCGACCTGAAGGTCAAGTTCGCCACCGGCACGAACCACACCCTCGCCGACGGCACCGACGTCTTCTGGCCGTTCAAGCGGGACCCGGAGACCCTGGCCCGGCCCTGGGCCGTTCCCGGCACGCCCGGCCTCGAACACCGCATCGGCGGCATCGAGAAGCAGGACGGCACCGGCAACATCTCCTACGACCCGGCCAACCACGACCACATGGTCCGCACCCGTCAGGCGAAGATCGACGGCATCCGGGTACCGGACCTGGACGTCGACGACCCGGACGGAGCAACCACCCTGGTCGTGGGCTGGGGTTCCACCTTCGGCCCCATCACCGCGGCCGTGCGCCGGCTGAGGAGCGCCGGACTGCCCGTCGCCCAGGCCCACCTGCGCCACCTGAACCCCTTCCCCAGGAATCTCGGAGAGGTCCTGGAGCGTTACGAGAAGGTAGTGGTGCCGGAGATGAACCTCGGGCAGCTCGCCACCCTGATCCGGGCGAAATACCTGGTCGACGCGCAGTCGTACACCCAGGTCAACGGAATGCCGTTCAAGGCGGAGCAGCTCGCAAAGGTCCTCGAGGAGGCCGTCAATGACTGAGGTGACCGTGACCGACGGGTCCCGCACACTGCTTTCGCTGGTGCCCAAGGCCGAGTCCAAGCAGTCGATGAAGGACTTCAAGTCGGACCAGGAGGTCCGCTGGTGCCCCGGCTGCGGCGACTACGCCGTGCTCGCCGCCGTGCAGGGCTTCATGCCCGAACTGGGGCTGGCGAAGGAGAACATCGTCTTCGTCTCCGGCATCGGCTGCTCCTCCCGCTTCCCGTACTACATGAACACGTACGGGATGCACTCCATCCACGGCCGTGCGCCCGCCATCGCCACCGGCCTCGCCACCTCCCGGCGCGACCTGTCCGTATGGGTGGTCACGGGCGACGGCGACGCGCTCTCCATCGGCGGCAACCACCTGATCCACGCCCTGCGCCGCAACGTCAACCTCAAGATCCTGCTGTTCAACAACAGGATCTACGGGCTGACCAAGGGGCAGTACTCCCCCACGTCCGAGGTCGGCAAGATCACCAAGTCCACGCCGATGGGCTCGCTGGACGCGCCGTTCAACCCGGTGTCGCTGGCGATCGGCGCCGAGGCCTCCTTCGTGGCCCGTACGGTCGACTCCGACCGCAAGCACCTCACCGAGGTGCTGCGTGCGGCGGCCGACCACCAGGGCACGGCGCTCGTGGAGATCTACCAGAACTGCAACATCTTCAACGACGGCGCCTTCGATGTCCTGAAGGACAGGGAGCAGGCGCAGGAGGCCGTGATCCGGCTGGAGGACGGCCGGCCGATCCGCTTCGGCGCGGACGACGCGAGAGGCGTCGTGCGCAATCCGGACACCGGTGACCTGGAGGTCGTGGACGTCACCCCGGCCAACGAGTCGCGGATCCTGGTCCACGACGCGAAGACCGCCAGCCCCACGACGGCGTTCGCACTCTCCCGCCTGGCCGACCCCGACACCCTGCACCACACCCCCATCGGGGTCTTCCGCAGCGTCGAACGGCCCGTCTACGACACCCTCATGGCCGACCAGCTCGACACGGCCATCGACCGCAGCGGCAAGGGCGACCTCGGTGCGCTGCTGACCGGCAACGACACCTGGACCGTCGTCGGCTGACCCGCGTGGCACGGCCACGGCCGTACGGAGCCTCACGAAGCCCGGATCTCGCAGGAGGTCCGGGCTTCGGCGCATGTCCCCCACGCGCTGTCGAAAGTGAGCGCTTTCCGCGGGGTGGTGTGGAGCCACGCAAGACCCTGGAGATGTCATGAGTATCTCGGAAGAACGGGCATGACATCCGGGCCGCGCGGCGCTACGGTCGTGAAGTTGGCTGGAAGTCGTACAGGAGGCCCCGTGAAGGCGGAGAACGAGCAGCGCACGGGTTTGCTCTACGGATTCGGCGCATACGGGATGTGGGGGCTGGTCCCCCTCTTCTGGCCGCTCCTGATGCCCGCGGGGGCCGTCGAGATCCTGGCCCACCGCATGACGTGGTCCCTGGCCGTGGTCGGGCTGGCGCTGCTCGCGGTGCGCCGCTGGGGCTGGATACGGGAGCTGCTGCGCCAACCGCGCAAGCTCGGCCTGACCGCGCTGGCCGCGTCGGTGATCAGCGTGAACTGGGGTCTCTACATCTGGTCGGTCAACAACGGCCACGTCGTCGAATCGAGCCTCGGCTACTTCATCAACCCGCTGGTCAGCATCGCGATGGGCGTGCTCGTCCTGGGCGAGCGGCTGCGCCGGGTGCAGTGGGTGGCGGTCGGCCTCAGCTTCGTCGCCGTCCTCGTGCTCGCCGTCGGCTACGGGCGGCCGCCGTGGATCTCGCTGGTCCTGGCCTGCTCCTTCGCGACGTACGGGCTGATCAAGAAGAAGCTCAACATGGGCGGGCTGGAGTCGCTGGCCGCCGAGACGGCCATGCTGTTCCTGCCGGCCCTGGGCTACCTGCTGTGGCTGACCGCGCAGGGCCGGTCCACCTTCGCGTCGCAGGGCGTCGGGCACGCGCTGCTGCTGGCCGCGACCGGACTGGTCACCGCGATCCCGCTGGTGCTCTTCGGGGCGGCCGCCATCCGCGTCCCGCTGTCCACCCTCGGGCTGCTCCAGTACATGGCTCCCGTCTTCCAGTTCGGGCTGGGCGTCCTGTACTTCCACGAGGCCATGCCGCCCGAGCGCTGGGCCGGGTTCTCCCTGGTGTGGGCCGCGCTCGCGCTCCTGACCTGGGACGCGCTGCGCACGGCTCGCCGCTCCCGGGCGGCCCTCGCGGCGGCCCCCGTCGTCGTGGCGGCGCCGGCCCGCGAGCCCGCGTAACAGCCACCGCCGGGTACGCACCGGCAAACGCTCCACCCTCACGATCCCCGGCACGGACCACCCGTCCCGGGGATCGTCCGTTTTCCGAACTGCCCTGACCGAATTGTGGTCTTGACGGACAGTCATACTCTCGCTGAACATCAGGCTCGCACTGACGCACTAACGCTCACCTGCTCTATCCCGCTCGTTCCGTCATATCCCCGCGGAATCCCGGAGCCCCCACATGAGCCTGTCCGTCTCCCGGCGCCTTGCTGCCGTGACCGCCTTCGCGGTCGCCGGCCTGATCGCCTCCACCGCCCCCGCCGCCCTCGCCGCCCCCACGGCGGTCACCGCGGCGCCGACCCCGCCCGACATACCGCTGGCCAACGTCAAGGCCCACCTGTCGCAGCTCTCCACGATCGCCGCGAACAACGGCGGCAACCGCGCCCACGGCCGGACCGGCTACAAGGCCTCGATCGACTACGTGAAGGGCAAGCTCGACGCGGCCGGCTTCACGACCACGCTGCAGACCTTCACCTCCAGCGGAGCCACCGGATACAACCTGATCGCCGACTGGCCGGGCGGCGACCCCAACTCGGTGCTGATGTCCGGCTCGCACCTGGACTCGGTGACCGCGGGCGCCGGCATCAACGACAACGGCTCCGGCAGCGCCGCCGTCCTGGAGGCCGCGCTGGCCGTCTCCCGTGCGGGCCTGCAGCCGACGAAGCACCTGCGCTTCGGCTGGTGGGGCGCGGAGGAGCTGGGCCTGATCGGCTCGAAGTACTACGTCAACAACCTGCCGGCCGCCGAGAAGGCGAAGATCTCCGGCTACCTGAACTTCGACATGATCGGCTCGCCGAACCCGGGCTACTTCGTCTACGACGACGACCCGACGATCGAGCAGACCTTCAAGAACTACTACGCGGGCCTCGGCATCCCGACGGAGATCGAGACCGAGGGCGACGGCCGCTCCGACCACGCGCCGTTCAAGAGCGCGGGCATCCCCGTCGGCGGCCTGTTCTCCGGCGCCGACTACACGAAGACGGCGGCCCAGGCGCAGAAGTGGGGCGGCACCTCCGGTCAGGCCTTCGACCGCTGCTACCACTCCTCCTGCGACAGCCTGTCGAACATCAACGACACGGCCCTGGACCGCAACGCCGACGCCATCGCGTACGCGATCTGGAACCTCGGGGCGGGCACCCCGATCCCGCCCGGCCAGTCCTTCGAGAACACGACGGACGTGAACATCCCCGACTCCCCGGCCGCCGCGGTCAACTCGCCGATCACGGTCTCGGGCGTCGCGGGCAACGCCCCGGCCACCACCAAGGTGGACGTGAACATCGTCCACACCTACCGCGGTGACCTGATCGTCGACCTGGTCGCCCCGGACGGCACGGTCTACAACCTGCACAACCGCACCGGCGGCAGCGCCGACAACCTCGTGCAGTCGTACACCGTCAACGCCTCCAGCGAGGTCGCGAACGGGGTCTGGAACCTGCGGGTCAAGGACGCCGCCGCGCAGGACGTCGGCTACGTCAACAGCTGGAAGATCACCTTCTAGGCGCACCGCCGGCCACGCGGCACACGGCCCGGGCCCCGAAAGCGCCACGAGCACCAAGGGGCACCGCGAGCTCCGGCACGATCCGAACCGATCGTGCCGGGGCTCGTCGCCGTCCCGGACCGGGCCTACGCGTCCTCGGCGCGGCCCTGCAGCGACGCGGGCAGCGGTTCCTGGATCCGGGCGCGCAGCTCCTCGGCCACGGCCGCGATGTCCGCGCGCCCCAGCTTCGCCGCCTCCACGAGGTCGCCGAGCTCCTCCGGCGAGGGCAGCTGACGGGCCCCGGCCACGCGCAGGTACGAGCGGGTCGCGGCGGCCGCGTAGAACTCGTTCATCGGGGATTCCAGCGCCGGGCACACCGCGAGGGTGTGCAGAAACGCGGCGGCCCGCCACGCGGTGTCCGGGGCGGGCTGTTCGGGCACGAGGACGAGGTCGTTCTGGTGCCGGGCGACCGCGGCGGCCACCCCGGAGGGGTCCCACACGGCGGGGTCGGACGGGAGATGGTGGGCCAGAGCGGTCCAGGCCCACTCCATGGTGATCTTCAATGCCCGAACCGCTCCTGGAAGTAGCTCCAGTGGTCGGCGAACTCCTCTATGCCGGACAGGAACTTCTTCCGGTCCTCGTCGAGTTCGCGTTCCGTGACTTCGGTGATCAGCGCGGTGACCGTCGTCCCCAGCGCCGCCGCACGCGCCTTCAGGCGTTCGTGGAACTCCTCGTCCAGGCGGATGGTGACGTGTCTCGACATGTCCCACACCGTACAGCGGCCGTGCTGTACGGGCAGCCGGAATGCCGCAAGGGTGGGCAGGGACACAGTCCCGGCCCACCCTCGCGGCGCTCTCGTGGGCGGTGACCGCCCGAGTGACTACTTGTTGGCGTCGGCCGCCTTCACCAGCGCGTCCTTGGTGACCGCGCCGACGTAGACCTTGCCGTCGTCCGTGACCAGGGCGTTGACCAGGCGGGTCGACAGGACCCGGCCCTCGCCGAACTTCCCGTTGACCTTCTCCCCGAGCGAGTCGAGGAACTGCTTGGCCTCCTTCGGGGCGTTCTTGTCGTTCGCCGGGTCCTCGAAGTCCTTGAGGCCCTTGCCGGCGCCCGAGTCGATCCGCGCGACGGTCGCCCAGCCCTCGCCGAGCACCTTCACGTCGCCCTGGCCGTTCGGGCCGCCCAGCAGGCCGTCCAGGCCCGGGAAGGACTCCAGCGCCTTGAGCCCCTCGCCCTTGTCGCCCTTGCCCGCCTCGTCGACGCCCTCGGTCAGCTTGGCGCCCTTGGGCGGGGTGAAGGCGAAGGTGTCGGCCGCCGGCTTGGCGAAGTCCACCTTGGTGAAGCCGGCGTCCACGATCGGCTTGCCGCCCTGGGAGGAGAGCAGTTGCACGCGCAGCGGCACGCCGTTCTTGGCGTCCACCGCGATCTGGACCGAGCCGACGGTGGAGCCGCTCTGCTTGGGCTTGAGGACCAGCTGGTAGGCGTCACGGCCGGCCACCTGCGCGGTGTCGCCCACGCTGACGTCGGTGGTCGGGCCGGCGGCCTTCAGGAGCTCCTCGGCCATCTTCTGGGGGGAGGCGGCCAGCCGGTCGGCCGTCTTGTGGTCCGTGCGCTTGTCCTTGTCGCCGTCCTTGCCGGACTGCGGGTCCTTCTCGTGGAAGACCTCGTTCGACTTGGAGTCGTAGCCCCAGACGTCGTCGCCGTTGTGGATGAGGCTGTACTCGTCCTTGCCGTCCAGGAACGTGAGCTTCTGGCGGTCCGGGCCGTCGGCCGCGACGCGGAAGGTGTGCGTGCCGTTGGCCAGCTGCGCGACCTTGTCCTCCGGGTTGGCGGAGCCGCCGGCGACCCCACCGCCGCCGAGCAGGCCGGTCGCGATCTTCGGAAGGCCCAGGTCGGTGCTGATCTTGGCCGTGCCCGACAGCTGCTGTACGTCGGAGGCGGCGACCTTCTCGATGAGCTGCTGCGCCGTCACCTTCGGCAGGTCGGGCCCGCCGGCGTTGGCGAAGGCCGGGACCATCGCCACGGTCGCCGCGGCCACACCCGCCACCGCCACCGGTACGGCGTACCGGGCGACCTTGCGAGAAGTCTTCGTGTTCGCTGCCATGTCAGTGCCCTGCCCTCTTGTGTCGACGGCGGCGACCGCCGTGTCGCCGCGCTCACCCGATCTGGTGGGGTTTGATGACTCCATCTGACCAAATCACCGGCGTCGGGGCGTCAGTCCCCGGACGCAACTGCGCGTACGACCGTGGGATGACACGGGGAGGGCCCTCCTGCCCGGACCCGTAGGGGTCACCGGGGCGGAAGGGCCCGTTCCGATCTGTGGGGTGTCGGCCACCCGCACGGCAGGTCTAGCCGGCGCGGTGCACCACGGCGTCGCAGAGCTCTTCGAGCGCCGACTTGGCGAAGCACTCGGGGAGCGGCGCGAGCGTGGCCCGCGCCTCCTCCGCGTACCGGATGGTGTCGCGGCGGGCCTGCTCCAGGGCGGGGTGTGCGCGCAGCCGGGTCAGCACCTCGGCGTGGCGGGCGTCGTCCGTCAGGTCGCCGTCCAGGAGGCGTACGAGCTCCAGGTCCTCGGGGCGCCCGTCCCGCTCGGCCATCTCGCGCAGCCGCAGCACGGGCAGCGTGGGAATGCCCTCGCGCAGGTCGGTGCCCGGGGTCTTGCCGGACTCGTGCGCGTCGGAGGCGATGTCGAGGACGTCGTCAGCGAGCTGGAAGGCGGTGCCGAGGCGCTCGCCGTACTGGGTGAGGATGTCGACGACCGACTCGTCGGCGCCGGCCATGAGCGCGCCGAAGCGGCCGGAGACGGCGATCAGCGAGCCGGTCTTGCCGGCGATGACGTCGAGGTAGTGGGCGACGGGGTCGCGGCCGTCGCGCGGGCCGGCCGTCTCCAGGATCTGACCCGTCACCAGCCGCTCGAAGGCCTCGGCCTGGATGCGGACGGCCTCGGGGCCGAGGTCGGCCAGGATGTGCGAGGCGCGGGCGAAGAGGAAGTCACCGGTCAGTACGGCGACCGAGTTGCCCCAGCGGGCGTTGGCGCTCTCCACGCCGCGGCGCACGTCGGCCTCGTCCATGACGTCGTCGTGGTAGAGGGTCGCCAGGTGGGTGAGCTCGACCACCACGGCGGAGGGGACAATTCCGGGCGCGTGGGGGTCCCCGAAGCGGGACGCGAGCATCACCAGCAGCGGCCGGAACCGCTTGCCTCCGGCCCGGACCAGGTGCTGTGCGGCCTCGGTGATGAAGGGGACTTCGCTCTTGGTGGCCTCCAGCAGACCCGCCTCGACGGCGGCCAGTCCGGCCTGGACATCGGTCTCAAGAGCCTGGTCCCGCACGCTCAGTCCGAACGGCCCGACGACGGTCACGAGGGGTACTCCTGTCTGCTGACGATCACGCTGACGATCACATGGATTGTCGATGTGTCGCTGCCATCACTCAAGCCAGCGTATCGGGTCTGTTTTCGATCACCGAGAGCGCCTTCCCGGCCACCACCCGAGCACTGTCCGATGCGCACCGGTATGTTCTGGAGGAGCCGAAACAACCGGAGCATACGTTTTGTCCAGAACTGCGACCGAGAGGGACGAGCCCGCGGACCCGGCGGACGAGCAGCCGCCGCCCCGCGACGACCACGCCTTCCTCGGCCACCCGCGCGGCCTCGCCACGCTCTCCGGCCTGGAGGTCTGGGAGCGCTTCTCCTTCCTCGGCATGCAGGCGATCCTCGTCCTCTACTTCGCGGACGCAGTGGCGAGCGGCGGCCTGGGCATGGCCCCGGGCACCGCGGCCTCCGTCTCGGCGGCGTACGGGACCATGGTCTACCTCGTCTCCGTCGCCGGCGGATGGCTCGCCGACCGCATCCTCGGTTCGTACCGGGCCGTGCTCTGGGGCGGCGTCCTGATCGCCGGCGGCCACTACGCGATGGCCGTGCCGACCGCGGCGATGACCTGGGTCGGCCTCGGCCTGATCAGCGCGGGCACCGGCCTGCTCAAGCCGAACGTGGCCACCATGGTCGGCAAGCTGTACCGGACGGACGACGACCGGCGCGACGCCGGTTTCGCCCTCTACTACATGGCCATCAACATCGGCGCCTTCGCCGGCCCGCTGGTCACCGGCTGGCTCGGCGAGCACCAGGGCTGGCACTGGGGCTTCTCCGCCGCCGCCATCGGCATGACCGCGGGCCTCGTCCAGTACGTGCTCGGCCGCCGCCACCTGGCCGGACGCAGGCACTCCGCCGAGTACGCGCTGGCGCCCGACGCGATGCGCAGGGCCGTGTGGCGGATCATCGGCGGCTGCCTCGCCTTCGCCGCGCTCGCCACCCTTCTGGCGGCCGCCGGTTGGCTGACGATGGACCGCTTCGTGGACCTGCTCACCCTCGTCTCGGTGATCGCCCCCGTCGTCTACTTCGCGGTGATGTTCCGCAGCCCGCGGGTGACGGGCGAGGAGCGCGGGCGGCTGCGCCCGTACGTGGTGCTCTTCCTGGCCTCGGTCGCCTTCAACTTCATCCTCTTCCAGGCCTACTCGACGATGATGCTGCTGGCCTCGACCAACGCCCGCACCACCATCCTGGGCTTCGACTTCCCCGCGAGCTGGTACGCCTCCGCCCTCGGCGCCTTCGAGGTGGCCCTCGCACCCGTCGTCGCCGCGCTGTGGGCCCGGATGGGCCACCGCCAGCCGCACGCCTCGAACAAGATCGCGATCGGGGTGATCCTGGGCGGCCTGTCCTTCCTGCTGATGGTGATCCCGACCTCGGGTCACGAGGGGGACGCCTACGAGATGGCCGCCTGGTGGATCGTCGGCTCGTACCTGCTGCTCGGCCTCGGCGACGTCCTGCTGGAGACCTCCGGCATGTCGGCCACCACGAAACTCGCCCCGAAGGCCTACCGCAGCCAGACGATGGCGCTGTGGTTCCTCTCCCTCGCGCTCGCCAACGGCATCCAGGCCCAGGTGGTCAAGGTCTACGGCCAGGTGTCGAACCCCGTGTACTTCGGCCTGAACGGCGCCGTCGCGGTGGCGGTGGGCCTCGCCGTGATCGCGCTGGCCCCGTGGCTGCGGCGCACGATGCACCCCGTCCACTGAGGTCCATGGAGGTGGTTCCCGCATGATCATCCGTACCGCGTTCCCGTACGAGACCACCCACGAGGATGTCCGGATCCCGATGGCCGACGGCGTGGAACTGTACGCGCGCGTCTGGCGGCCGGTGACGGACGAGCCGGTTCCGGCCCTGCTGGAGTACCTCCCGTACCGGCTGACCGACTGGACCGCCCCGCGCGACTGGCAGCGCCATCCCTGGTACGCGGGCCACGGCTACGCGTCGGTACGGGTGGACGTGCGCGGCCACGGCTGCAGCGGAGGCCGTCCCGGCGACGAGTACGACGCCCGGGAGCTGGCCGACGGCGTCGCGGTGGTGGAGTGGCTGGCGGCGCAGCCGTGGTGCACGGGCTCGGTGGGGATGTTCGGGATCTCCTGGGGCGGTCTCAACTCCCTCCAGATCGCCGCCCTCGCCCCGGAGGCGCTGAAGGCGGTCGTCACCGTCTGCTCGACGGACGACCGCTACGACAACGACGTGCACTACATGGGCGGCTCGGTGCTGGCCGTGGACATGCACGCCTGGTCGGCGACCATGCTGGCCTTCGCCTCCCGGCCGCCGGACCCGCTGTTCGTCGGCGACGGCTGGCGCCGGCAGTGGCTGGACCGGCTGGAGGCCGTCGAACCGCTGATCCACACCTGGCTCTCGCACCAGACCCGCGACGCCTACTGGCGCCACGGCAGCGTCTGCGAGGACTACGGGGCGATCGGCGCGGCGGTGCTCGCGGTGGGCGGCTGGCACGACCCGTACCGGGACGCCGTGCTGCGGCTGGTCGAGCACCTGCCGTCCGGGCGGGTACGGGGTCTGATCGGGCCCTGGTCGCACCAGTACCCGGACCGCGGACTGCCCCCGGGACCGGCGATCGGCTTCCTCCAGGAGACCCTGCGCTGGTGGGACCACTGGCTGCGGGGCATCGACAACGGGGTGACGGACGAGCCGCTGCTGCGCGCCTGGATCAGCGAGTCGCACCCGCCGGCGACGGTGTACGAGGAGCTGCCGGGCCGCTGGGTCGGCGAGAAGGCCTGGCCCTCGGCGTCCGTGATCCCCGTCCCGTACGTGTTCCAGGGCGCGCCGGTGGACGTCGCCTCGCCGCAGCACACCGGGGTGGACGCAGGCCGCTTCTTCCCCTTCGGCAACGACGCCGACCTGCCGCCGGACCAGCGGGAGGAGGACGCGAAGTCGGCCTGCTTCGAGTTCCCGGTGGGGGACGGGGAGCCGGTGGAGATCCTGGGCCGGCCCTCGGTGACCCTGCGGCTGCGGCTCGACGTGCCCTACGGGCAGGTCGTGGCCCGGCTGTGCGACGTCGCCCCGGACGGGTCCTCGACGCTGGTCACGCGGGGCGCGCTGAACCTGTCGGCCCGCCAGGGCCGGGACCGGGCCGTGCCGTGGCCGGTGGGCTCGTACGAGGACGTCACCTTCGAGCTGAACGGCATCGGCCACGCCTTCCCGCCCGGGCACCGGATCCGGCTCGCCGTGTCCTCCGCGTACTGGCCGTGGATCTGGCCGCGGGCCGGGTCGGAGGCCGGCTGGACCCTGGACCCGGCGGGCAGCGCGCTGACCCTGCCGGTGCGGGCGGCCTCGCCGGCCGGGGACGGGGGGATCGTCTTCGAGCCGCCGGAGCAGGCGCCGCCGCTGGGGGTCGCCTTCCCGGCGACGCTGGACGAACCGCGCCCGGAGCGCGTGGTCGTACGGGACGTCGCGCGCGGGACGTGGCGGCTGGAGGTGGACCCGCGGTACGGGGGCACGCGCGTGTACCCGGACGGCCTGGAGTTCGACGAGGACGCGGAGGACGTGTACGAGATCCAGGACGCCGACCCGCTGTCCGCGCGGGCCCGGTCCCGGTGGCGGATCCGGCTCCACCGGCCCGAACTGGCCTGGGACGTACGGGTGGAGACCCGCTCGGAGATCTCCTGCGACGAGGGCGGATTCCTGACGTCGAACGAGGTGGTGTGCCGGGAGGGCGGCGAGGTGGTCTTCCACCGCACGTGGGAACGCCGTCTGCCGCGCGCGGCGGGCTGAGCCGCCCCGGCGGGCGGCCCCCGCGGCGGCGCCCCGGAGGCGGGTGTCAGCCGTACAGGCGCTCCAGTACCACCGCGATGCCGTCGTCCTCGTTGGACAGGGTGATCTCGTCCGCCACCGCGACCAGCTCGTGGTGGGAGTTGGCCATGGCCACCCCGTGGGCGGCCCACGCGAACATCGGGACGTCGTTCGGCATGTCCCCGAAGGCGATCGTCGCGGCGGCGGACGCCCCCAGCACTTCGGCGGCCCGCGCGAGCCCACTGGCCTTGTCGATGCCCGGCGGCTGGAGTTCCACCGTGTGCTCCCCCGCCATCGTGACGTTCACCAGGTCTCCGACGACCGCCCGTGCCACCCGCGTCAGCTCGTCGTCGTCCAGTTCGGGGTGCTGGAGCAGCACCTTGTTGATGGGGGCGGCCCACAGGTCGGACCGCCGCGGCACCGACACCGTCGGCAGGTGCGGGTGCCACATCCGGTAGCCGGGCCCTATCAGCATCTCCGCGTCCAGCCCCTCCTGGTTGACCGCCGCGTAGACCTCGCCGATCTCCGCCTCGATCTTGCCGAGGGCCACCTCGGCCAGTTCCCGGTCCATGGCCGCGGAGTGCAGCAGGCGCCCGCGCGCCGCGTCGTACACCTGCGCGCCCTGCCCGCACACCGCGAGCCCTGTGTAGCCGAGGTCGTCGAGGACGTGTCGGACCTGGGGGACGGGGCGGCCGGTGACGATGATGTGCCGGGCGCCGGCCGCGCGGGCCGTCGCGAGAGCCTTGCAGGAGCGGGCCGAGACGGTGTCACCGGCGCGCAGCAGAGTCCCGTCCAGGTCAGTGGCGATCAAGGCATAGGGGAGGGCCGGAGGCGGGGCGCAAGTCACGGCGCCAAGGATACGGACCCCTTTGGACAAGTCCTACAAATAGAGCGCGAATCCGGCCTCCCACACGCCCCGCCAGCCACGTAACGTGTCAACCAGCTCCCGGGACACCCCCGGACCGCGTCGAAAGCGAGGCAGCACCCCATGCCCCAGCAGAGCCCCCTCGATCTCCCCGAGGGCGACCCGTTCGGGCCGCACAACCTCCCGTACGGCGTCTTCTCGACCTCCGCCGAGGACCGCCGCCGCATCGGTGTGCGGATCGGCGGGCACGTGCTCGACGCGGGGGCGGCCGCCGCCGCGCTCGGTTCCCCGTACGCCGGGCTGCTCGGGCAGTCCTCCCTCAACCCGCTGCTGGCCGCCGGGCGCACCGCCTGGCGCGACGTGCGCCGCGCGCTCACCGCCTGGGTGACCGACCCCGGCCACCGGGTCACGGTCGAGGCGCACCTGCTGCCGCTCGACGAGGTCACGCTGCACCTGCCGTACGAGGTCGCCGACTACGTCGACTTCTACGCGAGCGAGCACCACGCCACCAACGTCGGCCGCATCTTCCGCCCCGACGGCGACGCGCTCACGCCCAACTGGAAGCACCTGCCGATCGGTTACCACGGCCGCTCCGGCACCATCGTGGTCTCCGGGACCGACGTCGTACGCCCCTCGGGGCAGCGCAAGGCGCCCACCGACCCGGCGCCCGTCTTCGGCCCGTCCGTCAAGCTCGACATCGAGGCGGAGGTCGGCTTCGTCGTCGGCACCCCCTCCGAGCTGGGCCGCCCGGTGCCGCTGGCCGACTTCGAGGACCACGTCTTCGGGCTGTTCCTGCTCAACGACTGGTCCGCGCGCGACATCCAGGCCTGGGAGTACGTGCCGCTGGGCCCCTTCCTCGGCAAGTCCTTCGCCACCTCCGTCTCCGCGTGGGTGACCCCGCTGGAGGCGCTGGACGCGGCCCGCGTCGCCCCGCCGGCCCGGGACTTCCCGCTCCTGCCCTACCTGGACGACGCCGAGCTCGACCGCCCCGGCGGCTTCGACCTGCGCATCACCGTCTCCATCAACGGGCAGGAGGTGGCGCAGCCGCCGTTCGCGTCGATGTACTGGACCGCCGCCCAGCAGCTCGCGCACATGACCGTCAACGGCGCCTCCCTGCGCACCGGTGACGTGTACGGCTCGGGCACCGTCAGCGGCCCCGAGACCGGCCAGCGCGGCTCGCTGCTGGAGCTGACCTGGAACGGCCGGGACGCGATCGAGCTCGCCGACGGCAAGCGCACCTTCCTGGAGGACGGGGACACCGTCACCCTCACCGCCTGGGCCCCCGGTCCGGACGGCACGCGCGTCGGCCTCGGCGAGGTCACCGGCCGCATCGTGGGACAGCGCTAGTCCACCCATCGGTCGGCGGGGTGGCGGATCTGTCCGCCATCCCGCCGAAACCGCAGCTCAGAGCCTTGCGGAAGCGCCGTCAGGTGGCGCAACACTGTGGCAACACCACCGCCCCGGGGCCCCCGGTACGTTCCCTGCCATGCCAGCCGAACGCACCGCCACGCACACCGTCCCGGTCGCCGCCGCGCGCCGCCGGCGGCTGCGCGCGGACCAGGCGCGACAGCTCGCCGACCTGCTCCGCCACCAGATCCTGGCGGGCGGCTACCCCGGCGGGGTCCTCCCCCTGGAGAGCACCCTCGCCGCCGACTACGGCGCCGGCCGCAACACCGTCCGCCAGGCCCTCGACCTGCTGCGCGGCGAGCAGCTGGTGGAGCGCCGGCCGGGCGTCGGCACGGTCGTCGTCTGCGAGAAGTACCCGCACGGCCTGGACCGCCTGCAGGGCCTGGCCGAGACCTTGCACGAGCACGGCCGGGTCACCAACGAGGTCCGCACCGTCGGACCGGTCCGCGCCCCCGCCCCCGTCGCCGGACGCCTCGGCCTGCCCGAGCACGCCGACGTGCTGTACATCGAACGGCTGCGGCGCCTGAACGGGCTGCCGCTCTCCCTCGACCTCACCTACGTGCCGATGGACATCGGCGCCGAACTGCCGGTCTGCGACCTGGAGAACACCGACGTCTTCCGGCTCCTGGAACAGCTGACCGGGCAGCCGCTCGGCCACGCCGAGATCACCCTCGAGGCCGTCAACGCCGACGCGCACTCCGCCGCCGTCCTGCAGGCCCCGCGCGGGGCCGCCGTCCTGATGCTGGAACGCCTCACCCACCTGCGCGACGGCCGGCCCGTGGACCTGGAGTTCATCCGCTTCCGCGGCGACCGCATCACCATGAGCGGCCTGCTGCGCCGCTCCCTCTAGACCACCGCCCCACCCCCTTCCCTGGAGACAGCCATGCCTCTGGTCCCCCAGCGCGGCGACGTGCCCGTGACCATCGACGAGTCCCTGTGCATCGACGGCTGCACCCTCTGCGTCGACATGTGTCCGCTCGACTCGCTCGCGATCCGCGAGGACAACGGCAAGGCCCACATGCACGTCGACGAGTGCTGGTACTGCGGCCCGTGCGCCGCCCGCTGTCCCACCGGCGCGGTCACCGTCAACATGCCCTATCTGCTCCGGTGAAAGGCCCCACCCCCATGCGTACGAAGGCCCTCGCGCCCGCGCTCGTCCTGCTGCTCGCCCCGCTCGCCACGGCCTGCGGCGGCGACGCCTCCGGGGCGTCCGGGCCCAGGACGGTCACCGTGACCGTCGGCTACCAGTCCAAGACCATCAACACCGTCACCGCCGGCACCCTGCTGCGCTCCCTCGGCTACTTCGAGCAGGAACTCGCCGCGCGCGGCAAGCAGGACGGCGTCACGTACAAGGTGGACTGGCAGGACTACGCCACCGGCGCCCCGATCACCGCCCAGATGACCGCCGGGAAGGTCGACATCGGCTCGATGGGCGATTTCCCGCTCCTCATCAACGCGGCGCGCGGCAAGGAACTGGGGCAGCCCACCCACCTCGTCTCCGTGACCGGCTACAACCTGCGCGGCGGCTTCAACACCGTGGTCACCGCCCCGGATTCGAAGCTGGGATCCCTCGCCGACCTGCGCGGCAAGAAGGTGTCGACCAGTGTGGGATCCGCCGCCGACGGAACCCTCGTACGGGCCCTGCAGCGCGCCGGGATCGACCCGGAGAGCGGCATCCAGAAGCTCAACCAGCAGCCCAGCGTGGGAGCTTCGGCCCTCCAGGCCGGCAGCGCGGACGCGCTGTCGCAGTTCGTGGCGTGGCCGGGCCAGCTGGCGTACGAGGGCAGGGCGAAGGCCCTGTACGACGGCGCCGAGCTGAACCTGCCGACCTTCCACGGGGTCACCGTGCGCGAGAAGTTCGTGAAGGAGCGGCCGGGCGTGCTGGACGACTTCCTGAAGGCGCAGCGCAAGGCCACCGACCAGCTGCGCGCGGAGCCGGTGGCGGCCGCCGAGTCGGTGGCGAAGGAGACGGGCCTGCCGGCGGAGGTCGTGTACCTCTACAACGGCGCGAACGGCATCGCCACCTTCGACCCGGCCCTGCGCCCGGAGCTGATCGACGCCCTCAAGCAGGACGTGCCGGTCCTCCAGGCGGGCAAGCTGGTGGGCGACGTGGACGTGGACGCCTTCGTGGACTCCGAGCCCCTGAAGCGGGCGAGCTCCGGCGCACCGGAGTACCCGAAGGCGGCGGCCCCCCGGTCCGAGCTGTGGCTGAAGGGCGAGAGCGGCACGCGGTCCTTCGACTCCCCGCGCGAGCTGCTGAAGGCGGCGCGCGGCGCGGACGTCCGCGCGGCGTACGTACCGGACGCGGTGACCGGCACCCTGTGGTTCGCGGACAAGGCGGTGTGGGTGGCCGAGGGGCCGGAGCTGCGCGCCTTCGTCACGCAGGCGGGCGCCACGGCGTACGTCGACCAGCACCGGGGATCGGGGGCGCGGATCCTGGGCTACGCCGAGGCCGCGGCCCTGGCGTCATGACGGGCGGCCGCTGGCCGCTGCGGGCGGCCTCGCTCGGGGCGGCCCTCCTGCTGTGGCAGGGGCTGACCTCGCTCGACATGAACCTGTGGCTGCGCTTCGAGCAGTTCCCGACGGTGGGCGAGATCGCCTCGACGTTCGCGGAGCGGGCCCGGACCCCGGACTACTGGCAGGACCTGGCCTCCAGCCTGCGCCGGATCGTGACGGGCTTCGTGCTCGCCGCCGTCCTGGGCGTGGTCGTGGGCACGGCCGTCGCCCGGTCCCGGATCGCGGCCGACGTACTGGGCCCGCTGCTGGAGGTGCTGCGTCCGGTCCCGGCCATCGCGCTGGTGCCGGTGGCGATCCTGATGTTCCCCTCCAACGAGCAGGGGATCGTCTTCATCACCTGCGCCGCCGCCTTCTTCCCGGTGCTGGTCTCGACGCGGCACGCGGTGCGGGCGCTGGCCCCGGTGTGGGAGGAGGCCGTCCTGACGATGGGCGGCGGGCGGGCGCGGGTGCTGTTCTCCGTGGTCCTGCCGGGGGCCCTGCCGGGCATCTTCGGGGGCCTGTCGGTCGGCATCGGCGTGTCGTGGATCTGCGTGATCTCGGCCGAGATGATCTCCGGCGAGTACGGGGTCGGCTACCGCACCTGGCAGGACTACACGGTGGTCGACTACCCGGGCGTCTTCGTCGGCATGGTCACCATCGGCGCGCTGGGCTGGCTGACGTCCACGGCGGTGGAGCGCGCGGGCCGCCGACTGACGTCCTGGCTCCCCCGGACCGCCGCGTCCTCGGCCGCCGCCACCCCGCCCCGGCCCCGCCCCTCGTTCCAGCCCGCCCGGCGCGTCAGCGCACCGGGCAGGGGAACGGCCCCGCAGCGCGCGACCACCGGAGGGACGCAGACGTGACCACCCTGACCACCCGGAAACCCGGCGCCACCCCGAAACCGGGCGCCACCCTCGCCCTGCGCGGCGTACGGCTCGGCCACCGCGGGCACGTGGTGCTCGACGCGGTCGACCTGACGGTCGAGGCGGGGGAGGTGCTGTCCGTCGTGGGGCCGTCCGGATGCGGGAAGTCCACGCTGCTGCGCACCCTGGCCGGCCTGCTGCCCCCGCTGGGCGGCACGGTCGAGCAGGACGCGCGGCCGCTGACCGGCCCGGGCGCCGACCGCGCCCTGGTCTTCCAGGACGACGCCCTGCTGCCCTGGCGCACGGTCCGCGCCAACGTCGAACTCCCCCTCGCCATCCGGCACTCCCGCGGGCTGCCGCGCGCCGAACGGCGGCGGATCGCCGAGGAGTGGCTGGAGCGCGTCGGGCTCGGCGGCCACGCCCACCGGCTCCCGCACCAGCTCTCCGGCGGGCAGCGCCAGCGCGTGCAACTGGCCCGCGCCCTCGCCGCGCGCCCGCGCGCCGTCCTGATGGACGAGCCCTTCGGGGCGCTCGACGCCCAGACCCGGGCCGAGATGCAGGACCTCCTCGTGGACGTCCTCGCCGGCACCGGAGCGAGCGTCGTCTTCGTCACCCACGACGTGGACGAGGCCCTGTTCCTCGGGGACCGCGTCGCCCTGCTCGGCACGAGTGAGGTGGTCCGCGTACCGCATCCCCGCGACCGTGGGCGCGCGCCGGCCCATGCCGCCCTGCGCCAGCAGATCATCGACTCTCTCTGAAAGGCAGCACCGTGGACATCCCCGCGATCGGCGACGCCGAGGAACTCTCCTGCGACGTCCTCGTCATCGGCGGAGGCACCGCCGGCACGATGGCGGCGCTGACCGCCGCCGAGCACGGGGCTCGCGTCCTGCTGCTGGAGAAGGCCCACGTACGCCACTCCGGCGCCCTCGCCATGGGCATGGACGGCGTCAACAACGCCGTCGTGCCCGGCCGCGCCGAGCCCGACGACTACGTCGCCGAGATCACCCGCGCCAACGACGGCATCGTGGACCAGTCCACGGTCCGCCAGACCGCCACCCGCGGCTTCGCGATGGTGCAGCGCCTGGAGTCGTACGGTGTGAAGTTCGAGAAGGACGAGCACGGCGAGTACGCGGTGCGCCAGGTCCACCGCTCGGGCTCGTACGTGCTGCCCATGCCCGAGGGCAAGGACGTCAAGAAGGTCCTCTACCGGCAGCTGCGGCGCCGCGAGATGCGGGAACGGATCCGGATCGAGAACCGGGTGATGCCGGTGCGCGTCCTCACCTCGCCCGAGGACGGCCGGGCGATCGGCGCGGCCGCCTTCAACACCCGCACGGGCGCCTTCGTGACCGTGCGCGCGGGCGCGGTGATCCTGGCGACCGGCCCCTGCGGGCGCCTGGGACTGCCCGCCTCCGGGTACCTGTACGGGACGTACGAGAACCCGACCAACGCCGGTGACGGCTACGCGATGGCCTACCACGCGGGAGCGGCCCTCACCGGGATCGAGTGCTTCCAGATCAACCCGCTGATCAAGGACTACAACGGGCCGGCGTGCGCGTACGTGGCGAACCCCTTCGGCGGCTACCAGGTCAACCGGCACGGCGAACGCTTCGTGGACTCCGACTACTGGTCGGGGCAGATGATGGCGGAGTTCGCGGCCGAACTCGCCTCGGACCGCGGCCCGGTGTACCTGAAGCTCAGCCACCTCCCGGAGGAGTCGGTGGCCTCGCTGGAGTCGATCCTGCACACCACCGAGCGTCCGACGCGCGGCACCTTCCACGCGGGCCGCGGCCACGACTACCGCACGCACGACATCGAGATGCACATCTCGGAGATCGGGCTGTGCGGGGGCCACTCGGCCTCGGGCGTCCGCGTCGACGACCACGCCCGCACCACGGTCCCGCGGCTGTACGCGGCCGGGGACCTGGCGTCGGTACCGCACAACTACATGATCGGGGCGTTCGTCTTCGGTGATCTGGCGGGCGCCGACGCCGCCCGGTACGCGGCGTACGAGGGCGAGTTGCCGACCGACCAGGTGGCGGCGGCCCACGAGCTGATCTACCGGCCGCTGCGCCGTCCGGACGGGCCGCCGCAGCCGCAGGTGGAGTACAAGCTGCGGCGGTTCGTGAACGACTACGTGGCCCCGCCGAAGACGGGCGCGAAGCTCTCCCTCGCCGTGGCCGCCTTCGACCGGATGTCCGGCGAGATCGCGGAGATGGGCGCGACCACCGCGCACGAGCTGATGCGGTGCGCGGAGGTGTCCTTCATCCGCGACTGCGCGGAGATGGCGGCCCGCTCCTCGCTGGCCCGTACGGAGTCCCGCTGGGGCCTCTACCACGAGCGGCTCGACCACCCGGAGCGCGACGACACCGGCTGGCTGCACCACCTGGACCTGCGCAAGTCGGCTTCGGGAGCGATGGAGTTCACGGCCCGGCCGGTGGAGCCGTACCTGGTGCCGGTGGAGGGCTTCGCCCCGGCCGGCGGTCCCGCGCGGCACCTGGGCGAGGTCGCCCTGGTGCCGGTGGCCACGGCGGGGCGGCCGGAAGCACCGCCGGCGCCCGGGCCGGGGCCCTCGGGCGAGGAGGCCGTACCGCCGGAGGGGGCCGCCGGACCGGAGGAGCTGCCCGCCGAGCGGACGGGGAGCGCCTCGCCCCGGATCCTGGAACTGCTCGCCCTGGCCGAGGAGTCACCCGGCCTGGACCTCCTCGGCCCGTATCTCGACGATCCCGATCCCGCGGTCCGGGCGGCGGCCGTCGCCGCGCTCGGCGAGACCGTCCCCGCGGGGGCCGGGCCCGCCCTGGCCGCACGGCTCGCGGACGCGGCTCCCGCCGTACGGGCGGCCGCCGCGGCCGCGCTGCGCGAGCTGGTCGAGGTGCTGCCGGGCGGGCCGGAGCTGGCGGCCGGGCTGCGCACCGCGCTGGCCGTGCCCGACGCGGCGGTGCGCTCGGCCGCGCTCGAAGCCCTGCGGGCCCTGCGGTTGGGCGACGCCGGGCTGTACGCGGCCTCGCTGGCCGATGCCGAGCCGGAGGTCCGCATCCACGCGGTGCGGGCCCTGGTCTCGGTGGACGCGGTCCCGGCGCTGGCCGCGGCCGCGGCGGATCCGGCCCGTGAGGTCCGGGTGGCGGTGGCCAAGGGGCTGGCCGCGGTGCACGCCCCGGCCCCGGCCCCGCTGGACCCGCTGCTGGGCGATCCGGATCCGCTGGTGCGGGGCGCCGCCCTGGCGGCGCTTGCCTCGACGGGCTGCCCCGCCGGGTACGCCGGGCGGGCGGTGGCGGCCCTGGCGGACGCCGCCTGGCAGGTCCGGGCCGGGGCGGCGGCCGCGCTGTCGGCTGCCGCGCCCGGACCGGCCGTACCGGCCCTGGCGGGGGCGCTGGCCGACGCCAACGCCGATGTGCGCAAGGCCGCGGTCCTCGCCCTGCGGTCCCATCGGGACACCCCGGCGGCTCGGGCGGCGCTCGCCACGGCGGTGACGGACCCGGACGCGGACGTCCGCGCGTACGCCGGCCGCGCCTGAGGGCGCGGCGGGCCCCGTTCGGAGGCGCGCCGCGTGCGGCGGGCCGGACGGGCCGGGATGGTGGACGGACGAACGGTAGCGGGAACCCGTACCCCGTACCCCCACCGCCAGGAGCCGCCGCCATGTCCGTACGCAGCCTGAAGACCGTCCTCACCTGTGCGGCCGCCCTGTCGCTCGGCCTCGTCGCCGTGGCTCCGGCCCACGGGGTCGAGGGGCCCGCCCCCGATCCGCGCAACGCCAAGGCCATGAAGGACATGGCGACGGCCATCGCGGTGACGGCCAGGTACGTGGACGAGCGGGAGGCCCTCAAGGACGGCTACGTCCCGAAGGGCGAGTCGTGCATGACCAACCCGTTCGGGGTGGGCTCGATGGGCTACCACTACGTCAAGCAGGCCAACTGGGGCTCGATGGACCCGGCCAGGCCGACCGCGCTCCTCTACAGCACCGAGAAGGACCACAACGGCCGCCGCAAGCTCCAGACCGTGGAGTGGATGTACACCGACCGGGACCAGGACCTGAAGACCGCCGACGACCGTCCGAGCATGTTCGGGCTGCCCTTCGACGGGCCGATGCCGGGCCACTGGGCGGGCATGCCCAAGCACTACGACCTGCACATGTGGGCGTACAAGGAGAACCCGGCCGGCCGCTTCCACAACTGGAACCCGGCCTTGACCTGCCCGAAGAAGGCGACCGCCGGCGCGAAGCCCGCCCCCGCGTCACACGGCCACGGCCACTAGGCCGCGCCTACCTGTTCGGTCAAGTGCCGCACACATATGACTCACTCATCAGGGCGGCTTCTCCCGGAATCCCGGGCGATACGCTGGTCGGACTCGCGAGACTCCGTGGCATGGGAGCACTACCGATGAGCGTCGATCCCGAGACCCCCGAGCAGGAGCCCGCCCCGCGCTGGCCCGTACCGCCCGCGGGCGGGTGGACGGCCGACGACCTTGACCGGCTTCCCAACCTGCCTCCGCACACGGAGCTGATCGACGGGAGCCTGATCTTCGTGAGTCCGCAAACCCGTTTCCACATGCGAGCCCTGCGATTCTTCGAATGGCAACTCGCATCGCTGGTTCCGGACGGACTCGAAGTGATGAGAGAGTTCACCATCGACATCGACCGGCTGAACCGGCCCGAGCCGGACGTGCTTGTCGTCGATGAGGAACTGGCCCGGGGCCCCGAGCAACAGACGCGGATCCCCGCCGCGTCCGTCCGGCTGGCCATCGAGGTCGTCTCTCCCGAATCGATCGGCCGGGACCGCGAGACCAAGCCGGCCAAGTACGCCCGGGCAGGAATCCCCCACTACTGGCGGGTCGAGAACAAGAACGACCGAGCAGTCGTCTATGTGTTCGAACTCGAACCGGCGACGCGTGTCTACGTCGCGACGGGCATCTTCCACGACCGGCTGAAAGTGTCGGTGCCCTTCCCCATCGACCTGGACCTCACCACGATCAAGCCGAAGGGGCTGCCGGAGTAGACCCGCACACGGCGAAGGGCCCGGCTCCCCCGTGGGAGCCGGGCCCTTCGCCGTCGTGCGAACCGGTCAGCGGACGAAGGTGCTCGCCTGCCCCGCCAGGTCCAGGAAGTACTGCGGGGCGAGGCCCAGGACCAGGGTGACCGCGACGCCCACCGCGATGGTGGTCATCGTCAGCGGCGAGGGCACCGCCACCGTCGGGCCGTCGGCCTTCGGCTCGCTGAAGAACATCAGGACGATCACCCGGATGTAGAAGAACGCGGCGATCGCGGACGACAGGACACCGACCACGACCAGCGCGCCCGCGCCGCCCTCCGCCGCCGCCCGGAACACGGCGAACTTGCCCGTGAAGCCCGACGTCAGCGGGATGCCGGCGAAGGCCAGCAGGAAGACCGCGAAGACGGCCGCCGTCAGTGGCGAACGCCGGCCCAGCCCCGCCCACTTGGACAGGTGCGTCGCCTCGCCCCCCGCGTCGCGCACCAGCGTGACCACCGCGAAGGCGCCGATCGTGACGAAGGAGTACGCGCCCAGGTAGAAGAGCACGGACTGGACGCCCTGCGCCGAGGTCGCGATCACACCGGCCAGGATGAAGCCCGCGTGCGCGATCGAGGAGTAGGCGAGGAGCCGCTTGACGTCGGTCTGGGTCACGGCGATGACCGCGCCCGCCAGCATGGTGACGATGGCGATGGCCCACATCACCGGCCGCCAGTCCCACCGCAGCCCCGGGAGCACCACGTACAGCAGCCGCAGCAGGGCGCCGAACGCGGCGACCTTCGTGGCGGCGGCCATGAACCCGGTGACCGGGGTCGGGGCTCCCTGGTAGACGTCGGGGGTCCACATGTGGAACGGGACCGCGCCGACCTTGAAGAGCAGGCCCATCAGGATCAGCGCGCCGCCGATCAGCAGCAGCGCGTCGTTGCCCATGGTGGAGGCCAGCGCCGGGTCGATCTTCGTGACCGTGCCGTCGACCACGTCGGCGATCACGGCGTACGAGACCGAGCCCGCGTACCCGTAGAGCAGCGCGATGCCGAAGAGCAGGAAGGCGGAGGAGAAGGCGCCCAGCAGGAAGTACTTGACCGCGGCCTCCTGCGACATCAGCCGCTGGCGGCGGGCGACGGCGCAGAGCAGGTACAGCGGGAGGGAGAAGACCTCCAGCGCGACGAACAGCGTCAGCAGGTCGTCGGCCGCCGGGAAGATCAGCATCCCGGCGATCGCGAACAGCGCCAGCGGGAAGACCTCGGTGGTGGCGAAGCCCGCCTTGACAGCGGCCTTCTCGCTGTCGCTGCCCGGTACGGACGCCGCCTGGGCGGCGAAGGAGTCCACCCGGTTGCCGTGCGCGGCCGGGTCGAGGCGCCGCTCGGCGAAGGTGAAGATCGCGACGATCGACGCCAGCAGGATGGTGCCCTGGAGGAACAGCGCCGGACCGTCGACGGCGATGGCGCCCATCGCGGCGATGTGGGCCTTGGTCGAGCCGTACCCGCCGGCCGCGAGGCCGACGACCGCCGCGAAGGCCGAGGCCAGCGCGGCGACGGCGAGGAACACCTGCACGTGGTAACGGGCCTTGCGGGGCACGAAGGCCTCCACGAGGATCCCGAGGACCGCCGCGCCCACCACGATCAGCGTGGGCGCGAGCTGCGCGTACTCGATGGTCGGTGCCGGGATCCGGTCGACCGGCGCCTCGGCCGCCACTGTCCACAGGCTGTGGGCGGAAGTCACTGTGCTCACTTCGCCGCCTCCCCGTTCTTGGCCTCGACAGCCACCTCGGGCTTCGGGTCCGTCTGCTTCACGTCCGACATGGTGTGCTCCACCGCCGGGTTGACGATGTCGGTGAGCACCTTCGGGTAGACGCCCAGCCCGATCAGCAGCGCGATCAGCGGGGCGACCACCAGCAGCTCCCGCAGGCGCAGGTCCGGCATCGTGCGGACCTCCTCCTTCACGGGGCCGGTCATCGTGCGCTGGTAGAGCACCAGCGTGTAGAGCGCGGCGAGCACGATGCCGACGGTGGCGATGATGCCGACGACCGGGTACCGGGCGAACGTGCCGACCAGGACCAGGAACTCGCTGACGAAGGGCGCGAGGCCCGGCAGCGAGAGGGTGGCGAGGCCGCCGATCAGGAAGGTGCCGGCGAGGACCGGGGCCACCTTCTGGACGCCGCCGTAGTCGGCGATGAGCCGCGAGCCGCGCCGCGAGATCAGGAAGCCGGCCACCAGCATCAGCGCCGCCGTCGACAGGCCGTGGTTGACCATGTAGAGCGTGGCGCCGGACTGGCCCTGGGAGGTCATCGCGAAGATACCCAGGATGATGAAGCCGAAGTGCGAGATCGAGGCGTAGGCGACCAGCCGCTTGATGTCCCGCTGGCCGACCGCGACCAGCGCCCCGTAGACGATGCTGATCAGGGCCAGGACCAGGATCACCGGCGTGGCCCACTTGCTGGCGTCCGGGAAGAGCCCGAGGCAGAAGCGGAGCATCGCGAAGGTGCCGACCTTGTCGACGACCGCGGTGATCAGGACGGCCACCGGGGCGGTGGACTCGCCCATCGCGTTCGGCAGCCAGGTGTGCAGCGGCCACAGCGGGGCCTTCACCGCGAAGGCGAAGAAGAAGCCGAGGAAGAGCAGCCGCTCGGTGTTGGTCGCCATGTCGAGCGTGCCCGCGGCGCGGGCGGCGGTGATCTCCTGGAGCGAGAAGTTCCCGGCGACCACGTACAGCCCGATGACGGCGGCCAGCATGATCAGGCCGCCGACCAGGTTGTAGAGGAGGAACTTGACCGCCGCGTACGAGCGCTGCGCGGCCGCGTTCTCGTCGGTGCCGGAGTGCGCCCGGTCCCCGAAGCCGCCGATGAGGAAGTACATCGGGATCAGCATGGCTTCGAAGAAGATGTAGAAGAGGAAGACGTCGGTGGCCTCGAAGGAGATGATCACCATCGCCTCGACCAGCAGGATCAGGGCGAAGAAGCCCTGGGTCGGCCGCCACCGGGAGCTCTTGGTCTCCAGCGGGTCGGCGTCGTGCCAGCCGGCCGCGATCACGAAGGGGATCAGGAGCGCGGTGAGCCCGATGAGGACCACCCCGATCCCGTCGACGCCCAGTTCGTAGCGGACGCCGAAGTCGGCGATCCAGGGGCGGGATTCGGTGAGCTGGTAGCGGTCGCCACCGGGGTCGAAGCGGACCGCGACGAGCACGGCCAGGGCCAGTGTCGCCAGCGAGAAGAACAGCGCGAGCCACTTGGCGGCGGTCCTGCGGGCGGCCGGGACGGCCGCCGTCAGGATCGCGCCGGCCGCGGGGACCGCGGCCGTCACCGTCAGAAGCGGGAAACTCATTTCACACCGCCCTCATCAGCAGGGTCGCGGCGATCAGGACCACCGTGCCCCCGAACATCGAGACCGCGTAGCTGCGGGCGTAGCCGTTCTGCAGCTTGCGGAGCCGGCCCGAGAGCCCGCCGACCGAGGCGGCCGTCCCGTTGACCACACCGTCGACCAGGCTGTGGTCGACGTACACGAGCGAGCGGGTCAGGTGCTCCCCGCCGCGCACCAGCACGACGTGGTTGAAGTCGTCCTGGTACAGGTCCCGGCGGGCCGCCCGGGTGAGGAGCGAGCCGCGCGGGGCGACGACCGGGACGGGCCGCCGGCCGTACATCGCCCAGGCGAGGGCGACGCCGACGACCAGGACGACCATGGTCGAAGCGGTCACCGTCAGGGCGCTGACCGGCGGGTTGCCGTGCTCGTAACCGGTGACGGGCTCCAGCCACTTGAGGAAGCGCTCGCCGATCTCGAAGAAGGCGCCGGCGAAGACCGAACCGAAGGCCAGGATGATCATCGGGATGGTCATGGACTTCGGGGACTCGTGCGGGTGCGGCTCGTGCCCGGCGCCCGCGGCGGAGCCGCTGTCGGACGCCGTGGGCTGCCAGCGCTTCTCGCCGAAGAAGGTGAGGAGCATGACCCGGGTCATGTAGAAGGCGGTGATGCCGGCGCCCAGCAGGGCCACCCCGCCGAGGATCCAGCCCTGGGTGCCGCCCTTCGCGAAGGCCGCCTCGATGATCATGTCCTTGGAGAAGAAGCCGGACAGACCGGGGAAGCCGATGATCGCCAGGTAGCCGAGTCCGAAGGTGACGAAGGTGACCGGCATGTACTTCCGCAGGCCGCCGTACTTGCGCATGTCCACCTCGTCGTTCATCCCGTGCATCACGGAACCCGCGCCGAGGAAGAGGCCTGCCTTGAAGAAGCCGTGCGTCACCAGGTGCATGATCGCGAAGACGTAGCCGATCGGGCCGAGGCCGGCGGCGAGGATCATGTAGCCGATCTGCGACATCGTCGAGCCCGCCAGGGCCTTCTTGATGTCGTCCTTCGCGCAACCGACGATCGCACCGAAGAGCAGCGTGACCGCGCCCACGATGGTGACCACCAGCTGCGCGTCCGGCGCCCCGTTGAAGATGGCGCCCGAGCGGACGATCAGGTACACGCCCGCGGTCACCATGGTGGCGGCGTGGATGAGGGCCGAGACCGGGGTCGGGCCCTCCATCGCGTCACCGAGCCAGGACTGCAGGGGGACCTGCGCGGACTTGCCGCAGGCGGCCAGCAGCAGCATCAGGCCGATCGCCGTCAGCGTGCCCTCGGAGGTCTCGCCCACCGACGCGAGCACCGGCCCGAAGGTGAAGGTGCCGAAGGTGGTGAACATCAGCATGATCGCGATCGACAGGCCCATGTCGCCGACGCGGTTGACGATGAAGGCCTTCTTCGCGGCGGTGGCCGCGCTGGGCTTGTGCTGCCAGAAGCCGATCAGGAGGTACGAGGCGAGGCCCACGCCCTCCCAGCCGAAGTACAGCAGCAGGTAGTTGTCGGCGAGGACCAGCAGCAGCATGGCCGCGACGAACAGGTTGAGGTAGCCGAAGAAGCGGCGGCGGCGCTCGTCGTGCTCCATGTACCCGATCGAGTACACGTGGATGAGCGTGCCCACCCCGGAGATCAGCAGGACGAACGTCATCGACAGCTGGTCCAGCTGGAAGGCCATGTCCGCCTGGAAGCCCTCGACGGGGATCCAGGTGTACAGCCGCTGGTACAGGGTCCGGTCGTCACCGCCGCGCGACAGCATGTCGGCGAAGAGGGCGACGCCGATCCCGAAGGAGACGGCCGCGAGCAGGGTGCCGATCCAGTGACCGACCTTGTCGAGGCGCCGGCCGCCGCAGAGCAGCACCACCGCTCCGAACAGGGGCGCTGCCACCAGCAGCGCAATCAGGTTCTCCACAGCGACCCCTTACAGCTTCATCAGGCTGGCGTCGTCGACCGAGGCCGAGTGGCGGGTACGGAACAGCGACACGATGATCGCGAGGCCGACCACGACCTCCGCGGCGGCGACGACCATCGTGAAGAACGCGATGATCTGGCCGTCGAGGTTGCCGTGCATCCGCGAGAAGGCGACGAAGGCGAGGTTGCAGGCGTTGAGCATCAGCTCGACGCACATGAACAGCACGATCGCGTTCTTGCGGATCAGCACGCCGGTCGCGCCGATGGTGAACAGCAGGGCCGCCAGGTACAGGTAGTTGACCGGATTCACTTGGATGCCTCCTCGCGGCCGAGGCGCTCCGCCGACGCCTGCTCCAGCGCCTTCAGGTCGTTCAGCGCCTCGCTCGACACGTCACGGATCTGACCGCGGGCGCGCAGCGTCTTGCTGACCGTCAGCTCGGACGGGGTGCCGTCCGGCAGCAGACCGGCCACGTCCACGGCGTTGTGCCGGGCGTAGACGCCGGGCGCGGGCAGCGGCGGGAGCTGCACGCCCTCGCGGACGCGCTTCTCGGCCAGCTCGCGCTGGGTGGCGGCCCGTTCGGTGCGCTCGCGGTGGGTGAGCACCATCGCGCCGACGGCCGCGGTGATCAGCAGGGCGCCGGTGATCTCGAAGGCGAAGACGTACTTGGTGAAGATCAGCTGCGCCAGGCCCTCGACGTGTCCGGCGGAGTTGATCCGGCCGAGCCCGTTGAAGTGGGTGAGCTTGGCGTTGCCGATGCCGGCGATCAGCAGGATGCCGAAGCCGAGCCCGCACAGGGCGGCCAGCCAGCGCTGCCCCTTGATGGTCTCCTTCAGGGAGTCGGCGGCGGTGACGCCGACGAGCATGACCACGAAGAGGAAGAGCATCATGATCGCGCCGGTGTAGACGATGACCTGGACGACGCCCAGGAAGTACGCCCCGTTCGCGAGGTAGAAGACCGCCAGGATGATCATCGTCCCGGCCAGGCTGAGGGCGCTGTGCACGGCCTTCTTCATGAGGATCGTGGCCAGGGCGCCGATGACGGCGACCGTGCCGAGGACCCAGAACTGCACGGCCTCGCCGGTGGAGGTGAGGCTTGCCGCGGTGGTGCTCACGCCTGCACCTCCTCGGACGCGGGCGCCGCCACCGACTCGTCGGGCTTCTCGCCCTTGGTGACCGCGACCTGCCGGACCGTGCCGGGGGCGGCCCCCGTCACCTGCCCGCGGTAGTAGTCGGTGTCCTCCGTGCCGGGGTACATCGCGTGCGGCGCCTCGACCATGCCCTCGGTGAGGCCGGCGAGCAGCTGCTCCTTGGTGTAGATGAGCGACTCACGGCTCGCGTCGGCCAGTTCGAACTCGTTCGTCATGGTCAGGGCCCGGGTCGGGCACGCCTCGACGCACAGCCCGCACAGGATGCAGCGGGCGTAGTTGATCTGGTAGACGGCGCCGTACCGCTCGCCCGGGGAGTAGCGCTCCTCCTCGGTGTTGTCCGCGCCCTCCACGTAGATCGCGTCGGCGGGACAGGCCCAGGCGCACAGCTCGCACCCGATGCACTTCTCCAGACCGTCGGGGTGCCGGTTGAGCTGATGCCGTCCGTGGAAGCGCGGGGCGGTCGTCTTCTGCTGCTCCGGGTACTGCTCGGTGAGGCGCTTCTTGAACATGGCCTTGAAGGTCACGCCGAAGCCCGCCACCGGGTTCTGCCACTTGTCGTCGTCGGACATCTCTCAAGCCTCCTCTCGGTCACTCTCAGTATTCGTCCCACCACTGACAATCAGCTCCCGCTCGCTGCGGGACCGCCTGCGGGGTACGGGTGCCAGGTGCTGGCCGGGCTTGGGCGGTACGGGGAACCCGCCCGCCAGCGGGTCGAAGGGCGCGGCGTCGTCGACGGCGTCGGCGGCCTGGGCCTTCTCGCGCTTGTCACGGAAGAGGTCCGCGACGAAGGAGAGCAGCAGGATCGCCACGACTCCGCCGCCGACGTAGAGGACGATCTCGCTGAAGTCGTAGGCCTCGTTGCGCAGCGCGCGCACGGTCGCGACCAGCATCAGCCAGACCACGGAGACCGGGATCAGGACCTTCCAGCCGAGCTTCATCAGCTGGTCGTAGCGCACGCGCGGCAGCGTGCCGCGCAGCCAGATGAAGAAGAACAGCAGCAGCTGCACCTTGATGACGAACCAGAGCATCGGCCACCAGCCGTGGTTCGCGCCCTCCCAGAAGGTGCTGATCGGGTACGGGGCCCGCCAGCCGCCCAGGAAGAGGGTGACCGAGACCGCCGAGACGGTGACCATGTTGACGTACTCGGCCAGCATGAACAGCGCGAACTTGATCGACGAGTACTCGGTGTTGAAGCCGCCGACGAGGTCGCCCTCGGACTCCGGCATGTCGAAGGGGGCGCGGTTCGTCTCGCCGACCATCGTGATGACGTAGATGATGAAGGACACGGGCAGCAGGACGATGAACCAGCGGTCCTGCTGCGCCTCGACGATCGCCGAGGTCGACATCGACCCGGAGTAGAGGAAGACCGACGCGAAGGCCGCGCCCATCGCGATCTCGTAGGAGATCATCTGCGCGCAGGAGCGCAGTCCGCCGAGGAGCGGATAGGTGGAGCCGGAGGACCAGCCCGCCAGCACGATGCCGTAGATGCCGACCGAGGCCACCGCAAGGATGTAGAGCATCGCGATGGGCAGGTCGGTCAGCTGCATGCTGGTGCGCTGGCCGAAGATGGAGACCTGGTCGTCCGCGGGCCCGAAGGGGATCACCGCGATGGCCATGAAGGCCGGGATCGCCGCGATGATCGGGGCCAGGACGTAGACCACCTTGTCGGCCCGCTTGACGACGAGGTCTTCCTTGAGCATCAGCTTCACGCCGTCGGCGAGCGACTGGAGCATGCCCCAGGGGCCGTGCCGGTTGGGGCCGATACGCAGCTGCATCCAGGCGACGACCTTGCGCTCCCACACGATGGAGAAGAGCACGGTCACCATCAGGAAGGCGAAGCAGAACACCGCCTTGAGGACGACGAGCCACCAGACGTCCCGGCCGAACAGGGACAGGTCCTCGGCGGCCAGTTGTACGAAGTCACCGTGTACCGCGTTCACGCGTCCACCTCCGCAGTGGTGTCGCCGGCGCCGGCCGGGGTCGCCGGGCCGATGCGTACGAGGCTGCCCGGGCGGGCACCGGCGTCGGCGAGGACGCCGGAGCCGGTGGAGTTCAGCGGGAGCCAGACCACGCGGTCGGGCATCTCGGTGATCCGCAGCGGGAGTTCCACGGAGCCGGCCGGGCCGGTCACCGCGAGGACGTCGCCGTCCTTGACGCCCGTCTCGGCGGCCGTGGCGGCCGACAGCCGGGCGTTCGCCTCGTGCCGGGTGCCGGCCAGGGCCTCGTCGCCCTCCTGGAGCCGGCCCAGGTCGAGGAGGAGCCGGTGGCCCGCGAGGACCGCCTCGCCGACGCCCGGGCGGGGCAGCGGCGCGGTGTCGGCGGACTGTTCGGCGGCGCGCTCCCCGGCCCACGGGCCGAGCGCGTCGAGCTCCCGGCGTACGGCGTGCACGTCGGGCAGCGCGATCGGCCGGTCGGCGGCGTCGGCCAGCATGTGGAGCACGCGGGCGTCGGCCGGGGCGAGCCGGCGGGTCATCTGATCGGGCTTGAGCGCCGCCTCGAACGGGCGGAGCCTGCCCTCCCAGTTGATGAACGCGCCGGCCTTCTCGGCCACCGCGGCGACCGGGAGGACCACGTCCGCATGGGCGGTGACCTCGCCGGGCCGCAGCTCCAGGGAGACCACGAAGGCCTCCTGGAGGGCGATCCGCGCGCGGATCGGATCGGGCAGGTCGCCCACCTCGACGCCCGCGACCAGCAGGGCCGAGAGCTCGCGGGAGGCCGCGGCCTCGACGATCTGGCCGGTGTCACGGCCGTAGCGGTGCGGCAGCTCGTCCAGGCCCCACGCGGTGGCGACCTCGTCGCGGGCCCGCGGGTCGGTGGCCGGGCGGCCGCCCGGCAGCAGGGACGGCAGCGCGCCCGCCTCGACGGCGGCCCGCTCACCGGCCCGGCGCGGGATCCACACCAGCTTCGCGCCGGTCGCGGCGGCCGCCCGTACGGCGGCGGTCAGCGCGCCGGGGACGCCGGCGAGCCGCTCCCCCACGACGATGACGGCGCCGGGCGCGCGCAGCGCCTCGGCGGCCGCGGCCCCGCCGGCCTCCAGGCCGGTCCGGGAGGCCAGTGCGTCGAGCCACTCCGGCTCGGTGCCGGGGGCGGCGGCCAGCAGCGTGCCGCCCGCCTTCTCCAGGCCGCGGGTGGCGAACGGGGCGAGGGCGAAGGTCCGCTGCTTGTGCTTGCGGTGGGCCTTGCGCAGCCGCAGGAAGACGCCGGGGGCCTCCTCCTCCGCCTCGATGCCGACGAGGAGGACGGCCGGGGCCGCCTCCAGCGAGGCGTTGGTGACGCCCGTACCGTCGAGGTCCTTGCCGGTGCCGGCGACGGTGGCGGCCAGGAACTCGGCCTCCTCCGCGCTGTGCACGCGGGCCCGGAAGTCGATGTCGTTGGTGTCGAGGACCACCCGGGCGAACTTGGCGTACGCGTAGGCGTCCTCGACGGTGAGCCGGCCGCCGGTGAGCACCCCGGCCCGGCCGCGCGCGGCGGCGAGCCCGTTCGCGGCGGCCTCCAGGGCCTCGGGCCAGCTCGCCGGCTCCAGCACGCCGGCGGCGCTGCGCACCAGCGGGGTGGTGAGGCGGTCCGGGCGCTGCGCGTAGCGGAACCCGAAGCGGCCCTTGTCGCAGATCCACTCCTCGTTGACCTCGGGGTCCTCGGCGGCGAGGCGGCGCAGCACCTTGCCGCGGCGGTGGTCGGTGCGGGTCGCGCAGCCGCCCGCGCAGTGCTCGCACACGCTCGGGGAGGAGACGAGGTCGAACGGGCGGGAGCGGAACCGGTACGCGGCCGAGGTGAGGGCGCCGACCGGGCAGATCTGGATGGTGTTGCCGGAGAAGTAGGACTCGAAGGGGTCGCCTTCGCCGGTGCCGACCTGCTGGAGCGCGCCGCGTTCCAGCAGCTCGATCATCGGGTCGCCGGCGATCTCGTTGGAGAAGCGGGTGCAGCGGGCGCACAGCACGCAGCGCTCGCGGTCCAGCAGCACCTGCGTGGAGATCGGGACCGGCTTCTCGTAGGTGCGCTTCCTGCCCTCGAACCGCGATTCGGCGTTGCCGTGCGACATCGCCTGGTTCTGCAGCGGGCACTCGCCGCCCTTGTCGCAGACCGGGCAGTCCAGCGGGTGGTTGATGAGCAGCAGCTCCATCACCCCGCGCTGGGCCTTGTCGGCGACCTCGGAGGTCAGCTGGGTCTTGACGACCATCCCGTCGGTGCAGGTGATGGTGCAGGAGGCCATCGGCTTGCGCTGGCCCTCGACCTCGACGATGCACTGGCGGCAGGCGCCGGCCGGGGACAGGAGGGGGTGGTCGCAGAACCGGGGGATCTCGATGCCGAGCTGTTCGGCGGCCCGGATGACGAGGGTGCCCTTGGGCACGGACAGTTCGGCGCCGTCGATGGTCAGCGACACCAGATCCGCGGGCGGAACGGCCGCGTCCCCTCCGGAGGCGGCCGTAGTGGTGACGGTCATGCGTTCACCTCCGTGTCGGCCCAGAGGGTCGACTTCCTGGGGTCGAAGGGGCAGCCCTTGCCCGTGATGTGCTGCTCGTACTCCTCGCGGAAGTACTTGAGCGAGGAGAAGATCGGGCTGGCCGCGCCGTCGCCGAGCGCGCAGAAGGACTTGCCGTTGATGTTGTCGGCGATGTCGTTCAGCTTGTCGAGGTCGGACATGACGCCCTTGCCGGCCTCGATGTCGCGCAGCAGCTGGACCAGCCAGTACGTGCCTTCACGGCACGGCGTGCACTTGCCGCAGGACTCGTGGGCGTAGAACTCCGTCCACCGGGTCACGGCCCGCACCACGCAGGTGGTCTCGTCGAAGCACTGGAGCGCCTTGGTGCCGAGCATGGAGCCGGCCGCGCCGACGCCCTCGTAGTCGAGGGGGACGTCGAGGTGCTCGTCGGTGAACATCGGGGTGGAGGAGCCGCCCGGGGTCCAGAACTTCAGCCGGTGCCCGGGCCGCATGCCGCCGCTCATGTCGAGGAGCTGGCGCAGGGTGATGCCGAGCGGGGCCTCGTACTGGCCGGGGCCGGCGACGTGCCCGGAGAGCGAGTACAGCGTGAAGCCGGGGGACTTCTCGGTCCCCATCGACTTGAACCAGTCCTTGCCCCTGTGCAGGATCGCGGGAACCGAGGCGATGGACTCGACGTTGTTCACGACGGTGGGGCACGCGTAGAGGCCCTCGACGGCAGGGAAGGGGGGACGCAGCCGGGGCTGACCGCGCCGGCCTTCGAGGGAGTCGAGCAGCGCCGTCTCCTCGCCGCAGATGTACGCGCCCGCGCCCGCGTGCACCGTGATGTCGAGGTCGAGCCCGCTCCCCAGGATGTCCTTCCCGAGGTAACCGGCCTCGTACGCCTCGCGCACCGCCTCGTGCAGGCGCCGCAGGACCGGCACCACCTCGCCGCGCAGGTAGATGAAGGCGTGCTGCGAGCGGATCGCGTAGCACGCGATGATCATTCCCTCGATGAGGGAGTGCGGGTTGGCGAAGAGGAGGGGGATGTCCTTGCAGGTTCCCGGCTCCGACTCGTCCGCGTTCACGACGAGGTAGTGCGGCTTGCCGTCGCCCTGCGGGATGAACTGCCACTTCATCCCGGTGGGGAAGCCGGCGCCGCCGCGTCCGCGCAGCCCGGAGTCCTTGACGTAGGCGATGAGGTCGTCCGGGGTCATCGCGAGCGCCTTGCGCAGGCCCTCGTAGCCCTCGTGGCGCCGGTAGGTCTCCAGCGTCCACGACTGCGGCTCGTCCCAGAAGGCCGACAGTACGGGCGCGAGGAGCTTCTCCGGGCTCGTGCCGCCGCCGGCCTCGGGCCGGGAGGTGCTGCCCCCATTGCTCAGTTCGGAGGACACGGTCATCCCTCCCCTCCCTCGGTGGTGGTGTCGCCACGGGTCTCGCCGCGCGCCTCGGACCTCGGGTGCACGATCGAGGCGTGCGGGGACTCGCCGCGGGCGATGCGCAGCCCGATCAGGGAGGCGGGACCGGCGCCGCCGGTCGCCTCGACCGCGCCCGCGCGCTCGTCCGGGAACCCGGCCAGGATCCGGGCGGTCTCCTTGTACGTGCACAGCGGCGCGCCCCGGGTCGGCGAGACCTCGCGGCCGGCCAGCAGGTCGTCCACCAGCGCCGTGGCGGACTCGGGCGTCTGGTTGTCGAAGAACTCCCAGTTGACCATCACGACGGGGGCGAAGTCGCAGGCCGCGTTGCACTCGATGTGTTCGAGGGTGACCTTGCCGTCGGGGGTGGTCTCGTTGTTGCCGACCCCGAGGTGCTCCTTGAGCTGCTCGAAGATGGCGTCGCCGCCCATCACCGCGCACAGCGTGTTCGTGCACACGCCGACCTGGTAGTCGCCGGAGGGCTTGCGCCGGTACATGGTGTAGAAGGTCGCGACGGCCGTCACCTCGGCGGTGGTCAGGCCCAGCACCTCGGCGCAGAAGCGGACGCCTGTGCGCGAGACGTGGCCCTCCTGCGCCTGGCACAGGTGCAGCAGCGGCAGCAGGGCCGAGCGGCTGTCGGGGTAGCGGGCGATGACCTCCTTCGCGTCCGCTTCGAGGCGCTCGCGTACCTCCGCCGGAAAGTCGGGAGCCGGCAGCTGGGGCATGCCCAGCGGGACCCCTTGGTTCTGAGGACTGGCGGTCATCGGTCGACGCCTCCCATCACGGGGTCGATGGAGGCGACGGCGACGATGACGTCGGCGACCTGGCCGCCCTCGCACATCGCGGCCATGGCCTGCAGGTTGGTGAAGGACGGGTCGCGGAAGTGGACCCGGTAGGGGCGGGTGCCGCCGTCGGAGACGACGTGCACGCCGAGCTCGCCCTTGGGCGATTCGACGGCCGCGTACGCCTGTCCGGCCGGTACCCGGAAGCCCTCGGTCACCAGCTTGAAGTGGTGGATGAGGGCCTCCATGGAGGTGCCCATGATGTTCCTGATGTGGTCGAGCGAGTTGCCGAGGCCGTCCGGGCCCATCGCCAGCTGCGCCGGCCAGGCGATCTTCTTGTCGGCGACCATCACCGGGCCCGGCTCCAGGCGCTCCAGGCACTGCTCGACGATCCGCAGCGACTGGCGCATCTCCTCCAGGCGGATCAGGAAGCGTCCGTAGGAGTCGCAGCTCTCGGTGGTCGGCACGTCGAACTCGTAGTTCTCGTACCCGCAGTACGGCTCGGACTTGCGCAGGTCGTGCGGCAGGCCGGCGGAGCGCAGGATCGGGCCGGTGGCGCCGAGCGCCATGCAGCCGGTGAGGTCGAGGTAGCCGACGTCCTGCATGCGGGCCTTGAAGATGGGGTTGCCGGTGGCGAGCTTGTCGTATTCCGGCAGGTTCTTCTTCATCGTCTTGACGAACTCGCGCAGCTGGTCGACGGCGCCCGGGGGCAGGTCCTGCGCGAGGCCGCCGGGGCGGATGAACGCGTGGTTCATGCGCAGTCCGGTGATCAGCTCGAAGATGTCGAGGATCAGCTCGCGGTCGCGGAAGCCGTAGATCATGATCGTGGTCGCGCCCAGCTCCATGCCGCCGGTGGCGATGCACACCAGGTGGGAGGAGAGCCGGTTGAGCTCCATCAGCAGGACGCGGATGACGGTGGCCCGGTCCGGGATCTGGTCGGTGATGCCGAGCAGCTTCTCGACGCCGAGGCAGTACGCCGTCTCGTTGAAGAACGGCGTCAGGTAGTCCATACGCGTCACGAAGGTGGTGCCCTGCGTCCAGTTCCGGTATTCGAGGTTCTTCTCGATGCCGGTGTGCAGGTAGCCGATGCCGCAGCGGGCCTCGGTGACCGTCTCGCCGTCGATCTCCAGGATCAGCCGGAGCACCCCGTGGGTGGACGGGTGCTGGGGGCCCATGTTGACGACGATCCGCTCGTCGTCGGCCCTGGCCGCGGACTGGACGATCTCGTCCCAGTCGCCGCCGGTGACGGTGTAGACGGTGCCCTCGGTGGTCTCTCGCGCGGAGGCGTGGTTCGAAGTGGACATCAGCTGTACGACCTCCGCTGGTCGGGAGCCGGGATCTGGGCGCCCTTGTACTCGATGGGGATGCCGCCGAGCGGGTAGTCCTTGCGCTGCGGGAAGCCCTGCCAGTCGTCCGGCATCATGATCCGGGTGAGGGCCGGGTGCCCGTCGAAGACCAGGCCGAAGAAGTCGTACGTCTCGCGCTCGTGCCAGTCGTTGGTCGGGTAGACCGGGACGAGCGAGGGGACGTGCGGGTCGCTGTCCGGTACGGACACCTCCAGCCGCACGATCCGGCCGTGGGTGAGCGAGCGCAGGTGGTAGACGGCGTGCAGCTCGCGGCCCTTGTCCTCGGGGAAGTGCACCCCGGAGACGCCGGTGCAGAGTTCGAAGCGCAGGGCCGGGTCGTCGCGCAGGGTGCGCGCGACCCGGACGAGGTGCTCGCGGGCGATGTGGAAGGTGATCTCGCCCCGGTCGACCACCGTCTTCTCGATGGCGTTCTCGGGAAGCAGGTCCTGCTCCTCCAGGGCGCCTTCGAGTTCGTCGGCCACCTCGTCGAAGTAGGAGCCGTAGGGGCGGCTGGTCGCGCCGGGCAGGGCCACGGTCCGCACCAGGCCGCCGTAGCCGCTGGTGTCACCGCCGTTCCTGGCGCCGAACATGCCCTTGCGGACGCCGATGACCTCGGGTCCCTGATCGCGGGGCGCGGGGACGTTGCCGCCGTTGCCGCCGTTCTCGGCCGGGGTGCCGTTCTCCGGCTCTTGGGTCTCGCTCACCGGAGCAGCCCCTTCATCTCGATGGTGGGGAGGGCCTTGAGGGCCGCCTCCTCCGCCTCACGTGCCGCCTCTTCCCGGTTCACGCCGAGCTTTCCGCCCTGGATCTTCTGGTGGAGCTTGAGGATCGCGTCCATCAGCATCTCGGGGCGCGGCGGGCAGCCGGGCAGGTAGATGTCCACCGGGACGATGTGGTCGACGCCCTGGACGATGGCGTAGTTGTTGAACATGCCGCCCGAAGAGGCGCAGACGCCCATGGAGATGACCCATTTCGGAGCGGGCATCTGGTCGTACACCTGCCGCAGCACCGGCGCCATCTTCTGGCTGACCCGGCCGGCCACGATCATCAGGTCGGCCTGGCGCGGGGAGCCGCGGAAGACCTCCATGCCGAAGCGGGCCAGGTCGTACCGGCCCGCTCCGGTGGTCATCATCTCGATGGCGCAGCAGGCCAGGCCGAAGGTCGCCGGGAAGACGGACGACTTGCGCACCCAGCCCGCGGCCTGTTCGACGGTGGTCAGCAGGAAGCCGCTCGGCAGCTTCTCTTCCAGTCCCATGGAAAATTCAGCCCCTCAGTCCCATTCCAGGCCGCCGCGGCGCCACACGTAGGCGTAGGCGACGAAGACGGTGAGCACGAAGAGCAGCATCTCGACGAGCCCGAAGATCCCCAGGGAGTCGAAGGTGACGGCCCAGGGGTAGAGGAAGACAACCTCGATGTCGAAGACGATGAAGAGCATCGCCGTCAGGTAGTACTTGATGGGGAAGCGGCCGCCGCCGGCCGGCATCGGTGTCGGCTCGATGCCGCACTCGTACGCTTCGAGCTTCGCCCGGTTGTACCGTTTTGGGCCGATCAGCGTGGCCATGACCACGGAGAAGATCGCAAACCCTGCGCCGAGGGCGCCGAGCACGAGGATGGGTGCGTACGCATTCACGCTCCTCGCTCCTTCCAGTCGTCCTTGACCGTTGGACCGCCGCCGGCACCGCGTGCGCCGCCTCGCGAAGATCACGCTTCAATCGAGCGCTTGCATGTGAGGCAGTTCACAAGCCGGACTGGTGCGCATCTTATGCCCGCTCGTCTGTGATCTGCGACACGGGTTACAACACCGAGTTTGTGATCTCCACCACCTGACGAACGATCATGAAGCTCACCGAGTGGTGATCTTCATACGGGAAGCATCCACATGATCACCAAAGGTGACATCCGACCGCGTTACCGCAGGTAGAGAGCGCGCAGCACTATCAAACGATGTCCGGTGCAGGCAAATTGGCACCACACGCGTGGTGGTGATAAAGGGAGGCGTCGCCCGGTCGGGGGAGGGGCGCGTACGGAGGTGGACGCGGGGCAGAGGAGGGGGGCGGAGGGCGCCCGTGCGCGTGCATCCGTTCACGAACCCCTCGGGCTCTTCACAGGAAGGTCACGGACGGGGCACAGCGTCCGCATGGCGTGACACTCCTGTGACCTGCGCCACTATGAATCCGTCCTTCCGAAAGAGGGCTTGGCCATCTGTGCGGAGGGATGGTAGGTCGTGGATCATTTCGGACTTATTTCAGAAACCCCATGATCACAGCCTTGTGAAGGCCTGTCCGTTTCGCCCGTTACGGCGTCAATAAGGAGTCGGACGCGCCCGGTTAGCGCCGTTCGCGGGCAACTGTGGCGCAACCCACGTTTCTTGAAGGGACCCCGGACGCCCTGATAGCGGTTGTCCTCATGTCCCACACCGCTCACATACCCAGCCACCGGAAGCCCCGTCGTAGCGCCTCGAAGCTCGCGGTCCGCGCCGGAGTTGCCGGTGGCGTCCTCAGCACCCTGGCCATGGCCGGCACCGCGAGCGCGTCGCCGTCCGAGCCCGTGGCCGAGACGACGCTCGAAATGCCGGTCCTCAACCTGGATCTGGCCGCCGAGGTCGCCTCCGCCGTCACCACGGCCGCCGAGAACACCCGTCTCGCCGCCGTCGAGGGCGAACTGACCGCCCAGGAGGAGAGCGCCCGCACCGGCGCCGCCGCCGAGGCGAAGCAGGCCAAGGAAGAGGCCCAGAAGAAGGCCGACGAGGAGAAGAAGGAGCAGGAGGAGGCGGACCGCAAGGCCGCTGCCGAGCGCGCCACCCGCTCCTCCGCCCGCACTTCCCTCAACAGCACCTCGGCGTCCGGCTCCGGCTCCGGCAGCTCCCTGGGCACCGGTACCGTCACCGCCCCGGCCACCGGCTCCGCCGCCGCGATCGTCAACTTCGCCCGCGCGCAGGTCGGCAAGGCGTACGTCATGGGCGGCACCGGCCCGTCCTCGTTCGACTGCTCCGGCCTCGTCCAGGCCGCCTACCGCCAGGCCGGCATCTCCCTGCCGCGCATGTCCCAGGCGCAGTCCTCGGCCGGCACCTCGGTGTCCCTGAACGCCCTTCAGCCGGGCGACATCCTGTACTGGGGCTCCAAGGGCAGCGCGTACCACGTCGCCATCTACGTCGGCGGCGGCAAGTTCGTCGGCGCGCAGAACCCCAGCACGGGCATCGTCGAGCGCAACCTGAGCTACGACAAGCCGACGGGCGCCGTCCGCGTCCTCTGATCCTCCGGATCGTCACCAAGGCGCGAAAGGGCCGGTGCTCCCCCGCTCGGGGGTGGAGCACCGGCCCTTCGGCCCGCCTCAGACGAGGCTCGCCGCCAGCTTGAAGCGTGCGTCGCGCTGCTTCTTGTAGAGCGCCAGCGTCTCGGCGTGCTCCTCGACGAGCCGCTCCTGGTAGGCCTTCTCGACCGCGGCCCAGATCCCGACGAGGTTCACCTCGCGCTTGCAGGCGACATCGGCCTTGGCGGCCGTGACGGCCTTCGCGCCGCCCTTGTCGTCCTGCAGGCCCAGCTTCTCGATGACCTCGTACGGCGTGGCGACCCCGCCGTATCCCGATTTGTCCATGCATGCCGCCCAGTTCTTCAACATGCCGACGACCCGGGAGTCCTGCCGGGACCGCTCGTGCGCCTCCGATGCCAGCCCGAACGTGAAGAGCAGGTCCACGCTGTCCTTCGTCGGCGCGTACAGCTTCCGGTAACCCTCCCGCGCGCATCCGCCGGGCGGCACCTTCTGCCCGCCCGCCGTGAGGCCGCTGTCCAGTTGCGCGGCCTCCTCCTCGGTGTTCGCGTCGGGGGTCCTGCCGCCCTGGGCGCCCGGCTGTTCGCCGTTCATCACGACGTAGGCGCTGTCGCTCAGCGGGGGCGCCGGGGGCTTGGCCGCGATCCCCTCCCCCGCGGTCTTGTCGTACCCGTGGGCCGCCGCGTACGCCGCATCGGCCAGGCCGAAGAGGTACCGGTGCCGGTCCTCGGGCGCCCCGCCGCCGGACGGGGCGGCCGCCCTCACCCCCTCGTACGTGAACCCGTACCGGGCCATGCACCGGGAGACCAGCATCTGCTGGACCTGGCCCATGCGGATCCGCTCGGCTTCGGTGTCCGTGTACGCGTCCATCGGGAAGGACAGCGCGGCCGTCACCGGATTGGACGCGACGGGGCCGAGCTCCGGTTCGCCGCCCTCCGCACCGCCGGCGCCGGAGCATCCGGCCAGCGCCGTGGCCAGCAGGACGGCCGGGGCGACGAGACGCAGGCGCCGGGCGGTGCGCATAGCGCGGAACTCCTTCGTCCGGATCAGGGGTGGAGGGTGTAGGTGGCCGAGCTGATCTTGTTCTTGAAGGTGGTCGAGGCGTTGCCGGAGTAGTTCGACGGGACCTCGCCGACATTGCCGTCGATGTTCGCGTCGGTGGCGACCTTCCAGGCGTAGACGTCGCGGTTCCTGTACGACTCGGTGTTGTCGTTCACGAGGCCCCCGGCACCCGTGCACCCGCTCTTGAAGTAGTTGTCGTTGAAGTTCAGGTCCTCGCCGTACAGGTCGAAGACACAACCGGACTGATTCTGGTAGTAGAAAAGGCCGAACTCGTCGACTTCCAGATTTCCGTCCTTGCCCATGGCCGCCGCCGGTCCGGCCGCCCCCAGGAGAATCGCGCCCAGCGATACGGCGGCGACGCCGCCCGTGGTCAGCGCGCGGAATACCTTGTTCATGATCTGCTCCTCTGCAGGTGGAATGGCGACTTCGAGCCGGACATGATCACGACTCTCCGTCGGCCGGGATTCAACAGGTCACGGCGCCCGAAAACCAAGTCCTTCTCACCTGATGGACAGTCATGTCTGGTTACCGACCAGGAACTTGTGCGCGCACTTTCCGCTCTCTACTATCGCCCGGCGCGCACTCCTCGCACTTCTCGCACGGGCGCGCCGATCCCACTTCTACCGCCGCAAGGGAACTCCCGTCGTGCACGCACGCTATTTCGCTCCACTGCTCCTCATATGCATTTCACTGACGGGATGCGGCGGCGGGGACAAGGAACCCGGGGCGAGCGACAGTCCGCCGCCCACCGCCGCGGAAATCGCCTACTACGACTGCCTGAAGAACCACGGCGTGGCCATCGTCCACACCGATTACGGCGCGCCCCGCGAGGACAAGTCGAAGCCTTGGAACGAAGAGGCGCACAAGGCCTGCGAGGCGGTGCTGCCGCCCCCGGCCAAGCCCCGGCCGGCCGAGCCGGAGCAGCTCGCCGCCGCGCAGAGGGAGGCCGCCTGCCTGCGCGCCGAGGGCGTGTCCTGGTACCCGGACCCGGACCCGGTCACCGGTGAGACCGACCAGACCAAGGGCACTCCCGAGCAGTGGTCCGCGCTCAAGCGCGACCACGTGGACGCGTTGAAGAAGTGCCGGACGCCGAGGTGAGCGAGCTCGATCACGTCGTGGAGCACACCGAGGTCCCGGACGACGACCGCAGCGGGCTCGCCCGGGGGCGGCGCGTGGTGCTCGCAGTCGTCGGCGGGGCCGCGCTGATGGCCGTCGGGGGGCTGCTGGCCACCACGCTCGTGAAGTCCCCCGCGCAGGTGGCCGCGGAGACCGGCCCGCCCGCGCAGGGCGCCCTGACGGCGGAGGTCGAACGGCGGGTCCTCGCCCGGACCCTGGTGATGCGCGGCTCCGTCGTCGCCGACCAGAGCGTCGAGGTGTCCCCGCAGGGAATCCGCTCCGGTGACGGCGCGGGGTCGGGGGCGGCCATGGTGACCAAGCTGCCGTCGAAGGCCGGGGACCCGGTCACGGCGGGCCGGCTGATCGCCGAGGTCTCCGGGCGGCCGGTGTTCACCCTGCACGGCACGCAGCCGATGTACCGGGACCTCAGGCCGGGGGCCACCGGGGACGACGTCGCACAGGTGCAGGAGGCGCTGCGCGAGCTCGGGCACGGCACCGGCGCCGACCCGAAGGGCGTCTTCGGGGCCGGTACGAAGGCCGCGCTCGCCGCCCGCTACCGCGCCATCGGGTACGAGCCGCTGCCCGCGGTCGCGGACGGCGGCGCGGCGCTCAAGTCGGCGCGGGAGGCGGTCCGGGCGGCGACGTGGGCCGTCGAGGACGCGAGTGGCTCCGCCGGCTCCGCCGGTCAGGGCAGCGGGCCCACCCCCGGGCCGGGCCCCTCGGACACCCCCGCCCCCGCCGGCTCCGGCAAGGGCGGGACGACGGCGGGTCCGGGAGCGGGCGGCGGCGCCGGCCGCATTGCGGGCTCCGGCTCCGGCTCCGGGCGGGAGCTGGCGCGGGCCCGGCAGGCCCTCACGGAGGCGCAGGCCGCGCTCGCGGCCGCCGAGGCCGCCGACGGGCCGATGCTGCCCGCAGCCGAGACCGTGTTCCTGGGCTCCTTCCCCGCCCGCGTCAGCTCCGTCGGCGCCCGCGTCGGCTCCCCGGTCTCGGGCCCGGTGCTCACGCTCTCCGCCGGGGAACTCGTCGTCGAGGCCTACCTCAAGGACGACAAGAAGCAGCTGCTGCGCCCCGGCATGGCGGTGGTGGTCTCCTCCGAGGTCTCCGGCACCGACGTCCGCGGGAAGGTGGCGCTGGTCGCCGCCGAGCGGTCCGCCGGGCAGCCCGTGGGCCTGCCCCGGCAGCAGGACCAGGGCCAGAGCGCCAAGGGCGGCGGTGGGGACGGCCCCGGCGCGGGCGGCGGGGCCGATCTCGGTTACCGGATGGTGGTCCGCGCGGACCAGCCGCTGCCCGCCGGCTTCGCCGGTCAGGACGTCCGGCTGACCATCGAGTCCGCCGCCACCGACGGCGAGGCGCTCGTGGTCCCGGTCACCGCCGTGTCGGCCGGCGCGGACGGGCGTACGGTCGTCACCGCCGTGTCCGCCGAGGGCACCCAGCGGCGCATCGAGGTACGCACCGGCACCAGCGGCGACGGCTTCGTGGCCGTCACCCCGGCCCGGGCGGGCTCCCTCGTGGCCGGCACGCGGGTGGTGATCGGGGTCGCGCCCGGCGGGACCCGCGAGCACCGCGGGACGGCCAAGTGAGGCTCCTGCCCCGGCGCTCCCGGGCCGGCTCCCCGGCTGCCGGGCCGCCCGAGGCCGACCCCGGGGCGTCCCGCGTCGACGACTGCGAGGCCGCCCCCGTGATCGAGTTCCGCGGGGTCGGCCTGACCTACCCCGGACCGCCGCCCGTCGAGGCCCTCCACCCCTGCGAGCTGGTCGTCCGGCGCGGCGAGTTCCTCACCGTCGTCGGCCCCTCCGGCTCCGGGAAGTCCACCTTCCTCAACGTCGCCGGACTGCTCGACTCCCCCACCAGCGGCCGGTACCTCCTCGACGGGATCGACACCGCGGCCCTGCCCGACCGGGAGCGCACCGCCCTGCGCGGCCGCCGCATCGGCTTCGTCTTCCAGTCCTTCCACCTGCTGCCCCACCGGTCCGCCCTGGAGAACGTCAACCTCGCCATGCTCTACACCGGAATTCCGCGCGCCCAGCGCCTCGTACGGGCCCGCGAGGCCCTGGACCAGGTCGGTCTCGGGCACCGGGCCGGCGCCGTGCCCGGGCGGCTGTCGGGCGGCGAACGACAGCGCGTGGCCATCGCCCGCGCGCTCGTCGGACGGCCCTCGCTGTTGCTGTGCGACGAGCCGACCGGCAACCTCGACTCGGCCAACGCCGCCTCCGTCCTCGGGCTGCTGGACGACCTCCACCAGTGCGGGATGACCGTCCTCGTCATCACGCACGACCTCGAAGTGGCCCGGCGCGGTCGCCGGACCGTCACCATCCGCGACGGGCGGCTGCACCTGTGAGCACCGTCGCACCGACCCGGCTGTCCCTGCGCGACGCCCTGTCCGAGGCCGTCGCCGGCATGCTGCGCCGCCCCGGCCGGGCCGCGCTCACCGCCCTCGGCACGGTCCTCGGCGTCGGCAGCTTCGTGGCCGTACTGGGCCTCACCGCCACCATCTCCTCGCAGATCGACGGCCGGTTCAACGTCCTGACCGCCACCGAGGTGAGCATCGAGGACGTCGCCGGGCAGCAGGACGAGTTCGCCGGGCCCGGCCTCCCCGCCGATGCCGAACGGCGGCTGCAAGCCGTCGCCGGCATCGAGCACGCCGGGGTGATGTGGACCGTACGGCTGGACTCGCGGACCTCCGTCGGCCCGCTGCCGTCCGGCGCCGGCGAGGCCACCACCGGCGCGGCCGTCGTCGCCGCCTCCCCGGGGGCCGTCGCCGCGCTCGTCCCGACCCTCCAGCAGGGGCGGCTCTACGACGACTTCGCCGAGCGCGGCCACGAGCGCGTCGTCGTCATCGGCAGCGGGCTCGCCGCCCGCCTCGGGATCACCACCCTGGCCACCCGGCCCGCCCTCTACATCGGCCAGGAGCCCTTCACCGTGGGCGGCATCGTCGCCGACCTGGAACGCCGGCCCGAGCACCTGATGTCGGTCCTCGTCCCGCGCAGCACCGCGGAGCAGCTGTGGGGTCCGCCGTCGCCCGGCTCCGCGAGCATGCTGGTCTCCACCGAGCTCGGGGCCGCCCGGCAGGTCGCCGAGCTGGCCCCGCTCGCGCTGCGGCCCGACCACCCCGAGTACCTCAAGGCCGTCCCGCCGCCGGACCCGCGCACCCTGCGCTCCGGCGTCACCTCCGACCTGAGCGCGCTGTTCCTGCTGCTCGCCGGGATCTGCCTGGTCATCGGGGCCGTCGGGATCGCCAACACCACGCTCGTCGCCGTGCTGGAGCGGACCGGGGAGATCGGGCTGCGGCGGGCGCTGGGCGCCCGCGGCCGGCACGTCTCGGCGCAGTTCCTCACGGAGTCCGCGGCCCTCGGCGCCCTGGGCGGGCTGGTCGGCACCTCGCTGGGCGAACTGACCGTCGTCGCCGTCTCCCTCGCCCGCGACTGGACCCCGGTGATCCATCCGGTCACCGTCGCCGCGGCCCCGCTCGTCGGCCTGGTCACGGGGCTGCTGGCCGGCCTCTATCCCGCCTGGCGGGCGGCCCGTGTCGAACCGGCCGAGGCCCTGCGAAGATAGCGACGGCGCCCTGACCGTCAGAGCGACCCGCCCCGGAGGTGGTGGTCCCGTGCATCCGAAGCCCTACGAGTCCCACGGCACCGGCGACCCCACGTCCGTTCCGGCCGCGCTCGGGCTCGGCCTGCTCGCCGTGGGGGGCTGGCTGCTGACGACCGCCCGCCCCTGGCAGAAGCCGGGGCATCCGATCACGCTGGGGCTCGGCTGGACCGCCTCGGCCGCGCTGCTGGTGTGCGGGCTGGTGCTGTTGGCGAGGTGCGTCCGTACGGTGCACGGCCGCCCCGACACCGACGCCGACACGGCTGTCGCCGAAGCCACGACCGCGGACCCGCACCCGCGCCCGCACACGCACGCGGAGGACTGAACGAGCGGCGCCCGCGCGGGCGCCGCCGTCCACCGCCCGGTTCAGGCCTTCGGGGCCACCTTCGAGAGGCCGTTGATGATGCGGTCCATCGCGTCGCCGCCCGTCGGGTCGGTCAGGTTGGCCAGCATCTTCAGCGTGAACCGCATCAGGACCGGGTGGGTCAGGCCGCGCTGCGCGGCGATCTTCATCACCTTCGGGTTGCCGATCAGCTTCACGAAGGCGCGGCCCAGCGTGTAGTAGCCGCCGTAGGTCTCCTTGAGCACCTTCGGGTAGTTGTGCAGCGCCAGTTCGCGCTGGGCCGGGGTGGCCCGGGCGTGCGCCTGCACGATGGCGTCGGCCGCGATCTGGCCGGACTCCATGGCGTACGCGATGCCCTCGCCGTTGAACGGGTTGACGAGCCCGCCCGCGTCGCCGACCAGCAGCAGGCCCTTGGTGTAGTGCGGCTGCCGGTTGAAGGCCATCGGCAGGGCCGCGCCGCGGATCGGCTGCGTCATGTTCTCGGGGGTGTAGCCCCAGTCCTCGGGCATGGACGCGCACCAGGCCTTGAGGACCTCGCGCCAGTCCAGCTCCTTGAAGGCGGAGGACGAGTTGAGGATGCCGAGGCCGACGTTGGAGGTGCCGTCGCCCATGCCGAAGATCCAGCCGTAGCCGGGCAGCAGCCGGTCCTGCGCGCCGCGCCGGTCCCACAGCTCCAGCCAGGACTCCAGGTAGTCGTCGTCGTGCCGGGGCGAGGTGAAGTACGTGCGGACGGCGACGCCCATCGGGCGGTCCTCGCGCCGGTGCAGGCCCATCGCGAGGGACAGCCGCGAGGAGTTGCCGTCGGCCGCGACGACGAGCGGGGCGCGGAAGGTGACCGGGGTCTTCTCCTCGCCCAGCTTCGCCTGCACGCCGGTGATGTGGCCGGTGCGCGGGTCGCGCACGGGCTCGCCGACGTTGCAGCGCTCGTACAGCCGGGCGCCGGCCTTCTGCGCCTGGCGGGCCAGGGTCTCGTCGAAGTCGTCGCGCTTGCGGACGAGTCCGTAGTCCGGGTAGGAGGCGAGTTCCGGCCAGTCCAGCTGCAGCCGCTGCCCGCCGCCGATGATGCGCAGACCCTTGTTCCGCAGCCAGCCGGCCTCTTCGGAGATGTCGATGCCCATCGCCACCAGCTGCTTGGTGGCGCGCGGGGTGAGGCCGTCACCGCAGACCTTCTCGCGCGGGAACGCCGTCTTCTCCAGCAGCAGGACGTCCAATCCGGCCTTGGCGAGGTAGTAGGCGGTGGTCGAGCCGGCGGGCCCGGCCCCGACGACGATCACGTCCGCGGAGTGTTCGGAGAGGAGCTCGGTCACTGCGGGGTCTCCCGAAGGCTCGATAAAGGGTGCCCAACGGCACCGGACATGTGCAGTCTATGCAGCGAGAGAGATCGCGATCCGAAGGGTGCCTCCGATGACCACCTCGCCGACCCGGCCGCTTCCCGCCGTACAGCTCCGCGTGCCCACGGACGAGGACGCGCACGCCTGGCACGCGGTCTTCGCCGACCCCGACGTCATGGAGTTCCTCGGTGGTCCCGCGGAGCTGTCCGCGTACGAGGAGCTGTCCGCGCGCCAGCGCATGCACGACGCACAGCTCGGCTACTGCCTGTGGACCCTGCTGGACGGGGAGGGCGCGGTGATCGGCTTCACCGGCGCGCAGCCGTGGCCCGCGGAAAAATCATGGGGGCCGGTCGGCGAGATCGAGATCGGCTGGCGGCTGGGGCGCGCCGCGTGGGGGCGGGGCTACGCGTACGCCGCTGCGCTGGCCACGCTGGACCGGGTCCGGGCGGCCGGTGTCCCGCACGTGGTGGCGATGATCGACGCCCGCAACGCGCGGTCCGTGGCCGTGGCGGAGCGGCTCGGGATGGATCTGTCCGCGGAGTTCACCACTCCGGGTGGCAACCCGGGCCGGCGCTACGCCCTCTCCCTGCGGGGCGAGTGACCGGGCTCCGCCGGCCCCCGCGCCTCGGACGCCGGCGGAGCCGGATGTGCGTTCGAGGCGTGGGGGCGTGCGTCAGAAGACCGAGAGGCCCGTCAGGGTGGTGAAGCGGTCGAGGGCGGCAACGCCCGCGACCGAGTTGCCGCGGGCGTCGAGGCCGGGGCTCCAGACGGCCAGGACGCACCGGCCCGGGACCACCGCCACGATCCCGCCGCCGACCCCGCTCTTGCCCGGCAGGCCGACGCGGTACGCGAACTCGCCCGCCGCGTCGTACGTCCCACAGGTCAGCATCACGGCGTTGACCTGCTTCGCCTCGCTGCGCGTCAGCAGCCGCGAGCCGTCCGCCCGCAGCCCGTGCCGGGCCAGGAAGCGGCCGGCGCGGGCCAGGTCGGCGCAGCTCATCTCGATGGAGCACTGCCAGAAGTAGTGCTCCAGCAGCGCGGGCACCGGGTTGACGATGTTGCCGTACGAGGCCATGAAGTGGGCGACGGCGGCGTTGCGGTCGCCGTGCGACTGCTCGGAGGCCGCGACCTCGGCGTCGAAGCCTATGTCGGGGTTCTGGCTCTCCTGCCGGAGGAACTCCAGCAGTTCGCTGCTCGCGTCGCCCGTCAGGGTCTGGAGCACGTCGGTGACCACGAGGGCGCCCGCGTTGATGAATGGATTGCGTGGAATGCCGTTTTCGTACTCCAGCTGTACGAGCGAGTTGAACGGGTTGCCCGAGGGCTCCCGGCCGACCCGCTCCCACAGGCTGTCGCCGCCCTCGGCCAGGGCGAGGGCGAGCGCGAAGACCTTGGTGATGGACTGCGCGGAGAAGGGCACCTGCCAGTCGCCCACCCCGAAGACGTTGCCGTCGAGGTCGGCGACCGCCATCCCGAACTGCCCCGGGTCCACGGAGGCGAGCGCCGGGATGTACTCGGCCGGCGTGCCGCTGCCCAGCAGCGGGGCGATGTCCGCCGCGATCCGCTCCAGCAGCCCGCCGTAGTCAAAGGGCGCGGTGTCCACCCTCAGGCCTTGGTGCCCCGGTGCAGGGCCACGATGCCGCCCGTCAGGTTGCGCCAGGCGACCTTGGACCAGCCGGCCTTCTGCAGCAGCCCGGCGAGCGTCGGCTGGTCGGGCCATTCGCGGATGGACTCGGCGAGGTACACGTACGCGTCGGGGTTGGACGACACGGCGCGGGCCACCGGCGGCAGCGCGCGCATCAGGTACTCCATGTAGAGCGTCCGGAAGGGCGCCCAGGTGGGCTCCGAGAACTCGCAGATGACGACCTGCCCGCCGGGCTTGGTCACCCGGTACAGCTCGCGCAGGGCGGCGTCGGTGTCCTGCACGTTGCGCAGGCCGAAGGAGATCGTCACGGTGTCGAAGACGTCGTCCTTGAACGGCAGCCTCGTCGCGTCGCCGGCGGTCAGCGGCAGCCAGGCGTGCTTCTTCTTGCCCTCCTGGAGCATGCCCAGGGAGAAGTCGCAGGGGACGACGTACGCGCCGGTCGCGGCGAACGGCAGCGAGGAGGTCGCGGTCCCGGCGGCCAGGTCGAGGACCCGGTGCCCGGGGCGCGCGCCGACCGCCTTGGCGACCTCCTTGCGCCACACCCGGTCCTGGCCGAGGGAGAGGACGTCGTTGGTCAGGTCGTAGTTCGCCGCGACCCTGTCGAACATGGAGGCGACTTCGTGCGGCTGCTTGTCCAGGGAGGCCCTTGTCACTGGCGTTCGCCCCTCGGTGTGCGATGCGGATCGGCGGGTACGGCCCCATCCTCTCAGGCCGCGCCGCCGCCGACGGCCGGGGCTCCGCCCGTACCGGGCGGTGGCGGAACCGCTCCCCACCGTAGAACTGGTCCGAAGGCCAGTTGCGCCGTGCCCCCGCGGACGCGTTGACTGCCACGGTGCGGCCCGGTGAGGGTCACCCACCGGATCAGAGCCCAGTCGCGGCCGGTCCGGCAGTGGCCGCCGCGAACAGAGGGCTCCACGATGCCGGCAGGCCATTCCACCGGTCGTTCCCGCCGCAACGGCCCGCGCGCCAGGCGCCGGGCCGAGCGGCGCAAGCGGCTGCGGCGCACCATCCTCCTCGGCTCGGCCGCGCTCGTCGCGGTCTCGGCGACCGCGTACGCGCTGATCCCGCAGGACGAGGCCACCACGGCCGCCGCGGGCCGGACGGCGGTCCAGCCGGAGCCGACGGACGGGGAGTCCGCCGACGAAGCCGGGAACGCGGTCCCCAACGGCGGCAAGCCGTCCCCCGCACCGTCCCCGTCCGCCGCCGCACCCTCCCAGAAGCCGTCGGACCCGCCGACGGGCGCCGCGACGCCCGCCCGACCGGGCGCCTTCACCGCCTCCAGCACCGCCGGCGCGCCGAAGGGCAAGGGTCCCGCGCTGCGCTGGCGGATCGAGGTCGAGGAGGGCAGCGGGGTCGACCCGGAGTCGGCCGCCCGCTCGGTCGAGGCGATCCTCTCGGATCCGCGCGGCTGGACCCGGGACCCGGCGTACGGCTTCCAACTCGTCGCAGCGGGCCAGCCGGTGGACTTCACCGTCAAGATCGCGACGCCCAAGACCACCGACCTGCTGTGCGACGTGGTGACGCCCGAGCTCATCGGCGAGACCAACTGCCGGGCCGGACACACCGTCGTGGTGAACCTCAAGCGCTGGCAGGAGGGTTCACCGCAGTTCGACGGCCCGGTGGAGGAGTACCGGGCGCTGATCGTCAACCACGAGGTCGGGCACGAGATCGGCCGCGACCACGAGAGCTGCCCGGGTCCCGGCCAGCCCGCACCTGCGATGATGCAGCAGATCAAGGGCTTGCTCGGCTGCAAGGCGAACGCGTGGCCGTTCGACCCGAAGGGAACCTACCTGTCCGGTCCACGCGTCCCATAAGGGGGAGAGTCGCCCGCAGGAGGGCGGTTCGGGGGGAGTGGATTTCGTGCGCGTCGTCAGCTTCAGCGTCCCCTCGTGGTTCCCCTCGTACGCGTCGTACGGGGAACCGGCCGGGCCGAGGACGACGGGCGAGGCCCTGCCCGAGGCCCCGCACTCCGCCGAGGCGCAGCTGACCGAGCAGGAGTCGGCCGTGTTCCTGTGCCTGGCCACCGGCGCCTCCAACCGGGAACTCGCCGTCGAGCTGCAACTGTCCGTCAGCACGGTCAAGTTCCACGTGGTCAACATAAGAGCCAAGCTCGGCGGCATCAGCCGCCTGCAGGCCTGCCTGCTCGCGGCCCTCGCCCGCGAGGACACCCGGCGCGCCGAGGTCGAACGCCTCAGCGGCGACGGTGGAGCAGTCGCCCGCCGATGACCGTGGCCACGCAGGTGGTCGCGCCCCGGGCGAGCAGCTCCCCCTCGTCCGCCACCGCGAAGACCGCGAAGCGGGCCGCGACGCCCGGCTCCAGCAGCCCGTGGAAGGCCTCTCCGGCCGTGTCCCGGCCGGCGAGGGGATCCAGGCCGGGCGGCCCCTCGGAGGCGGCCGGCGGCAGGATCACGAGCCCCGAGCGGCTCACCGCCGTGCGCACCGAGGCGACCGTGAAGCGGCCGCACACGGCGACCACCCCGCGCGCGAGGAGCTTCTGCGTGCCGCGCCGGGCACTGTTGCCCCAGCGCGCCTCGGTCATCTTCAGCGCCTCCAGCGCGTCCGCACCGCTGATCGGGTCGGCGCCGAGCTCGGGAACCTCGTACGGGTCGTCCGGGTAGTACGTCCGCTCCAGCAGTTCGTCCGCGCCGGGCGCCCGCAGCCCCGGGGTGAGGACCCCGGGCCAGCGGCGGGTGCGGGCGTGCGGAAAGGCCGCGGCGAGGTCGTCGTACGGTCCCACGCGGGCGATGCGGTCGCCCTCGACGAGGACCGCCCCGCCGGGCAGCGGTGCGCCGCCCGGCCCGGGCACGAGGAGTTCGGCGGTGTGGAGCGTCAGCATCGTGTCGGACGCGTCAGTTCGTGGAGATGAGCTTCAGTTCGGGGTGCGCCGTGCCGCCTTCGATGGCGGTGGAGGAGATGTGCGAGACGACGCGGTCGTCGACCGGGTCGTTCGCCGGGTCGTCGTGCACCAGGAGGTGCTCGTAGGTCGTCGCGCGCTGCGCCGGGGTCCGGCCCGCCTTGCGGATCAGGTCGATGATCTCCTGGCGGTTGGAGCGGTGCTTGGCACCGGCCGAGGAGACGACGTTCTCCTCCAGCATGATCGAGCCGAGGTCGTCGGCGCCGTAGTGCAGCGAGAGCTGGCCCGCCTCCTTGCCGACGGTCAGCCAGGAGCCCTGGATGTGGGCGATGTTGTCGAGGAAGAGCCGCGCGATGGCGATCATGCGCAGGTACTCGAAGATCGTCGCATGGGTGCGGCCCTTGAGGTGGTTGTTCTCGGGCTGGTAGGTGTACGGGATGAAGGCGCGGAAGCCGCCCGTACGGTCCTGCGTGTCCCGGATCATCGCGATGTGCTCGATGCGCTCGGCATTGGTCTCGCCGGTGCCCATCAGCATGGTGGAGGTGGACTCCACGCCCAGCTTGTGGGCGATCTCCATGATCTCCAGCCAGCGCTCGCCGGACTCCTTGAGCGGGGCGATCGCCTTGCGCGGCCGCTCCGGCAGCAGTTCGGCGCCGGCGCCCGCGAAGGAGTCGAGGCCGGCCGCGTGGATCCGCTGGATGGCCTCCTCCGCCGAGACGCCCGAGATGCGGGCCATGTGCTCGACCTCGGACGCGCCGAGGGAGTGGATGACCAGCTGCGGGAAGTCCTTCTTGATGGCGGAGAAGTGGTGCTCGTAGTACTCGACGCCGTAGTCCGGGTGGTGACCGCCCTGGAACATGATCTGCGTGCCGCCGAGCTCCACGGTCTCCGCGCAGCGGCGCAGGATGTCGTCGAGGTCGCGGGACCAGCCCTTCTTGGCGTCCTTGGGGGCCGCGTAGAAGGCACAGAACTTGCACGCCGTGACACACACGTTCGTGTAGTTGATGTTCCGCTCGATGATGTACGTCGCGATGTGCTCGGTACCGGCGTAGCGGCGGCGGCGCACCGCGTCGGCCGCCTGGCCGAGCGCGTGCAGCGGCGCGTGGCGGTAGAGGTCGAGCGCCTCTTCCTTGGTGATCCGGCCCCCCGCGGCGGCGCGGTCGAGGACAGACTGGAGAACGGCCTGGTCGGTCACCGGTGCGTCACCTTTCGGCGGTGTGTCTGTGTCAAGGTCCGGACCGATCCAGCCTACGCCAGGGGTTCCGGCGCCCCGTCACGGGCTTCGGGTCAGGTCGCCCTCGGGGTTTCCCGCGGGGGTGTCGCCGGACTTGTAGTGCAGCGTCCCGTTGGCGTTGAGGGTGAAGCGTTCGTCGGCGGAGCCGTTGGAGCAGATCCCGGGAGCCGGGTTGCGGTTGCCCGACGTGTCCAGGACGAGCGAGCGGTCGGTGGCGGAGGACAGCTTCCAGTCACCGCTGCAGTCGGTGCCGAGGACCGCCAGGACCGACTTGTCCCGGGCGACGACCTCACCGGTCCTGCCGCCCTTGATGGTGATCTCGAACTCGGTGGAGGCCCCGAGCCGGGCGGTGGTGACGGTGCCCTTCCAGGTGCCGACGAGCTCCTTGGGGACGTCGGTGCGGGTCCCGGTGGGGGCCCCGGAACTCGCGCTCGGCGCCCCCGGGGGCTGGGTGGCGCCGGGGGCCGCGGAGCCGGAGGGGCGCGGGCCGCCGTCCGAGGCGACGTCCCGCCCCTTGTCCCCCTGGCCGGGCAGCAGGCCCATCCCGTACAGCCCGCCGGACAGCCCAGCGAGCACGGCGGCCGCGGCGAGGACGAGGGTGCAGCTGAAGCGACGGCCGGCCGCCCTGACGCTGACCTGCCGGCCCCCCGTCCCCTCCGCGGCGGTCCGCTGCCCTGGCAGGCCGTACGGGCCGGCGCCGCCGGCGCCCGACCCCGAGCCCGCGGTCTCGGTCGGCGCCCCGAACACCCCGGGCGCCGAGCCCTGGCTGCCGTGGCTCCCCTGGCTCCCGTACGACTGGTACGGGCCGGGCGCGGCGAAGCCGGCGCCCGCCGGGCCCCCGTACGAGGCGGCCGTGAACGGCACCGGACCCGACGGGGCGTCCGGCGCGGCGCCGCCGCCGTACGACGGGTCGGGCGCCCCGAAGCCGGCCACCTGCCCGGTCCCGCCCCCGGTGGAGTCGGCGTCGAGGTCCAGCAGGGCCACCGCGGCCCGGCTGGCCTCCTCGACCAGGGGCGCGGGAAGCCAGCCGGGGGCGCCCAGCGCACCGCCGAGGGCCGCCGCGACCGCCTCGGGGGACGGGCGGTCGGCCGGCGCCTTGGCCAGGCAGGCCGCGATCAGCTCGCGCAGTTCGCCGGCGGCCAGCGCGCCGAGCTCGGGCGGCTCGTGCACCACCTTGTAGAGGAGGGTCGCCGAGTTGTCCCCGGTGAAGGGCGGCCGCCCGGTCGCCGCGAAGGCCAGGACCGCGCCGAGCGAGAACACGTCGGCCGCGCCGGTGACGCCCTTGCCGAGGATCTGCTCGGGCGACATGTAGCCGGGCGAGCCGACGGAGACCCCGGTGGAGGTGAGCGAGGCCGTGCCGTCCGTGGCCCGCGCGATCCCGAAGTCGATCAGGCGCGGGCCGTCGAGGGTGAGCATCACGTTCGACGGCTTCACGTCCCGGTGGACGAGGCCCAGCCCGTGCACGGCCACCAGGGCGCGGGCCAGACCCGCGCCGACGGCCCGTACCGAGGACTCCGGGAGCGGCCCGTGCGCGGCCAGCGCCCGGTCCAGGGAGGGCCCGGCCACGTATCCGGTGGCCACCCACGGCACCGGTGCCTCCGGGTCCGCGTCCAGCACCGGCGCGGTCCACTCGCCGCCCACCCGCCGGGCCGCCTCCACCTCGCGGCGGAACCGGGCGCGGAACTCCTCGTCGGAGGCGAAGTGCGGGTGCACGATCTTGACGGCGACGGTCCGGCCGCCCGCACTGCGCCCCAGGTAGACCCGGCCCATGCCACCCGCGCCGAGCCGGCCGAGCAGCCGGTACGCGCCGATGGTCCGCGGCTCGCCGGCTTCGAGCGGCTGCATCGCGTCCCCCAATCCCCCGTGATCGCGGGCGCCTTGTGCCACCCGGCCGAGCAGCAGCCTAGGCCGTGCGGGCAGGGGGGAAGGGCCCCGTCACCCTTTTGCATTTCCCGTCCGCGATCAGAAATGCAAAAAGGCGTGAATTCCCGGGAAACTTCGCATTCGCCCGACCGAACCCGCGGTCTACCGCTCGGTAAACCGGATCAGCACTCCTGGACCACCGAGCTCAGCAGCTCCACGGCCACGTCGGCGGCATACCCCGTCGTGGCTCCGGTGCGGCGCGCGAATTCCCGTACGCCGGCCAGCTGATCGGGGCCGAAACGGAAGTCGAGCGTCGTGAAGTACCGCTCCAGCAGATCCGCGTCGAAGGCCTCCCAGCGGGCCGCCTGCTCGGCGACCTTGGTGACCTCTTCCAGGGAGACGTCGCGGGAGGCGAGGAAGGCCTCGTGGACCTCGCGCACGACGCCGGGCTCACGGGCGAGGTAGTCCTTGCGGGCGGCCCAGACCGCGAAGACGAACGGCAGTCCGGTCCACTCCTTCCACATGTGTCCCAGGTCGTGCACGGTCAGCCCGAGCCGGGGCGCGTCGTGGAGCGAGGCGCGCAGCGCGGCGTCGCCGATCAGCACGGCCGCGTCCGCCTCCTGCATCATCACGCTCAGGTCGGGCGGGCAGGTGTAGTAGTCGGGACGTACCCCGTACTGCTCGGAAAGCAGCAGCTGAGCGAGTCGTACGGACGTACGCGAGGTGGAGCCGAGGGCGACGCGGGCTCCGTCGAGCTGCTCCAGGGGCACCTGCGAGACGATCACGCAGGACATCACGGGGCCGTCGCAGCCGACCGCGATGTCGGGGAAGGCGACGAGCTGGTCGGCGTTGCGGAGGAACTCCACGAGGGTGATCGGACCCATGTCCAGGTCGCCCTGGACGAGGCGCTCACTGAGCTTCTCGGGGGAGTCCTTGCTCAGCTCCAGGTCCAGCAGCGTGCCGGTTCTGGCCAGGCCCCAGTAGAGGGGAAGGCAGTTCAGGAACTGAATGTGGCCGACGCGGGGCCGGCTGCGGTAGACGTCCACATCGCGAGACTAGCCCCCGCATCCGCGTCAGCCTTCGGGCGGGTCTCAAACGTCCGGGTGACGTGATCTTTCCCTCTGGTCTCCGCCGCAGGGTGCGTGCTAGGCTCGACGCAAGTTGCAGTTTGGTTTCCCTTGCAGTACGAGGCCTGCGGAGAATGTGACCCGCAGGCTTTTGTAGTTTTCAGACTTCTTAGCAGGTTCTGGAGCAGGGCGACCCTTTGGCCCATAGGAGGGCTCATGGCTACCGGAACCGTGAAGTGGTTCAACGCTGAAAAGGGCTTCGGCTTCATCGCCCAGGACGGCGGCGGCCCGGATGTCTTCGTCCACTACTCCGCGATCAACGCCTCTGGCTTCCGCTCCCTCGAGGAGAACCAGATGGTGAACTTCGACGTCACGCAGGGTCCGAAGGGCCCGCAGGCGGAGAACGTCACCCCGGCCTAGTCGCCTGGGCCAACCTGTCGCGGGTTGGAAAAGCAGTACCCAAGGAGCCCTGTCACCTCTGCGCGAGCGGAGCGGCAGGGCTCCTGCCTTTTCCCTCCCGGGGTGGGGGGCGGGTACGGCAGTGGCCCCCGGCACCTTGACGGTGCCGGGGGCCACTTGCCGTACGGGCCGGGGCCCGGGCCGGTCGGCGCCGCGGGCCCCCTTGCTGCCGGGTGCCCCGGGGACCGGTGCGCGGCCTTGGGGCGCGCGGTCGGTCTAGGCCGGGGGCTGGGGCGTGGTGGGGGCGGTGATCTTGATGTCCAGGATCAGGGTCACGTTCTCCTTGGTGGTCAGGCGCAAGGAGTACGTGCCCGGGGCCACATCCGTGGTGAAGAGCTCCGGCAGGACGATCTTGCCGTCGGCGACCGTCTTGGGGAGCACGCGGCCGAAGACCTTCTTGCCGTCCTCGTCCTTGAAGTACGGGGCCTTCGCGGTCGCCGCGTCCACCGGCACCCACCTGCCGTCCGCGTCCTTCACGACCAGGTCGGCGACCGTCTCCGTGCCCGCGACGGCCTTGCCCGCGGCCGTGGCGAGGACCTCCACGCCCTTGAGGCTCGTACCGGCGACCACCTCCAGCGGCTTCGAACCCTCCGGGCGCGACAGCTTGTCGGCGACCGTCACCGTGACGCGGCCCTCGAAGTTCTTCGTGAGCCTGGTGGTGGTGTCGTAGGCGGAGGCGCGCAGCGTGAAGGTGCCCGCCCTGGGGCCCGCTTTCAGGCCGGGTGCGGCGGCGATGCCGTCCGCGTCCGTCTTGATCACCCGGGACTTCTCCGTCCCGAAGAGGGTGCCGCCGGTGGTGTCCTCCTCGACCGCGAAGATCACTTCGCGGTCGGCGGCGGGCTTGCCGTCGCTCAGGAGCAGCTTGACCTTCGGGACCACGGTGAAGGCCGCGCCGGCCTCGGCCGTCAGCCCGGGCCCGTCGAGCACCGTCAGGTCCTGCAGGTGCGGGGCCGGCTTCTCCGGGGTCGGAGTCGGGGTCGGCGTGGGCGTGGGCGTCGGGGTGGGGGTCGGCGTCGGGGTCGGCGTCGGCTTGGGCGTCGGGCTCGGCGTGATCGGGGTGTGCGGCGGGGTCGGCAGGGTGCCCGGCTGCACGGGCGGGTAGTTCCCCGCCGGCGGGTTCGGGACTTCGGCGGCGCCGCCGTTCTGGTACTGCCGCATGTAGCCGAGCACGGTGTTCACGTACTCGCGGGAGTTGTTGTAGCTGAGGATGGCCGCGTCGAGCTTGGCCTGGTTCGACAGGTCCCGGTCGCCCGCGCACAGGTAGAGCCCGGCGCCGAGCGCGGCGTCGTAGATGTTGTTCGGGTCGCGCTTGGCGTCGCCGTTGCCGTCGGCGCCCCAGGTGGCCCAGGTGGACGGGATGAACTGGAGCGGGCCGACGGCGCGGTCGTAGACGGTGTCCCCGTCGAACTCGCCCTTGTCGGTGTCCCGGATCTCGGCGAAGCCGTTGCCGTCGAGGCGGGGGCCGCGGATCGGCTTCTCGGTGTAGCCGTCGGCCTTGAGCCCGTAGCCGGACGCGTGGACGGACTCGACCCGTCCGATGCCGGCGAGCAGCTGCCAGGGCAGCTTGCAGCCGGGGAGCGCGGCCGCCACCGAGAGTTCGGCGCGGTGATAGGCGTCGAGGGCGGTCGCGGGTATCCCGCTGGCCCCCTCCTGCGCGCCCGCGCCGGTGGGCGGCGGGTCCGCGACGATGTCGGGCAGGTCCAGCCGGGCGTCACCGCGGTCGGTGGCCTGCGGGCTGTCCGGAGTCGGCTCGGACTCGCCCGCGTCGGCGGTCGACGGATTGGTCACGACCGCGGCGGTGGTCAGGCTGGCCGCGAGGGCGGCCGTGCACAGGACCTTGCGCGAGGTGTTGACGAGGTGACGGTGAAGCGGCTTCACAGTGCGGCGATCCCCCCAGGAGCCGTCAAAGGTGTACGGCAGGTCTAGCCGTGAATATCCACTGTCTATCAGGTATTAGAACCCGACTCGCCGTCACGCCGACAGATGTGACGCACCATTCGTCTCGGCTTCACCGGGCTCTCGCGGCCGAACGGTCCGACACCTCAACTCCCCTGACCGGATTGCCCCGATCGGAAGTGGTTTCCGATCGGGGCTCCGGTGTGCACCGCTTACGGCCGACTGTAGGTGAAGTAGCCGAGCAGGTCGGTGATCACGTGGTTGCTGCCGCCCCAGCTGTTCCAGATGCTGACCTTGCCGTCCCCGACGGGGGTGATGACGTGGTTGGGAACGGTCTCGCCGGGCCGGGTGTTGAGGCTGCTCGCGTCCGTGCGGGCGGTCCCGTACCCGTGGACGGTGAGGAAGCCGGCGTCGCTCGTGTCGGTCGCGGTGACGTTCAGGGCCGCGCCGACGGCGTCGGCCGGCAGACCGGCGACGGTGGTGGTCGCGCCGGGGGCGAGCTTGCCGGTGGTGCGGGTGTCGGCCAGCCGCTTGGGGACGACGGGGGTGAAGAAGGCGCCGCCGCCGCCGTCGAGGTAGTAGCCGACCGCGTCGACGATCAGGTCGGTGGAACCGGCGTTGTTGTAGAGGGTGATGGTGCCGTCGGGGCCGACCGGGACGATGACCTGGTTGGACTTGTCCTTGCCCGGCTCCGGGTTCAGGTTCGAGGTGGCGGGCCGCTTCGCCGGGTCCGCGTAGGCGATCACGTGCGTGGGGGCCGTGGCACCGGTGCTGGTCAGGTTGAGCGCGACGGCGGTGGCGTCCGGCGGAATGCTCCGCACGCCCGCGACCTTCACGGTCCGGGTCTGGCCGCCGCCCAGCGCGCCGCCCGCGGTACGGGTGTCGGCGAGCCGGGTCGGGGTGAGCGGGGTGAACCGGTGCCCGGTGTTGGGCTGGTAGTAGCCGACGAAGTCGACGACGACGTGCCCCTGGCCGGAGTTGAGCTGGGCGAGGACCTTGCCGTCGGCGCCGATGGGCACGGTGACGGTGTTGGACGAGGTGCCGCCCGCGCGGACGTTCACGTTCGAGGTGGCCGGGCGCGGCTGGCCCGAGGGCCAGACGTTCAGGTGGGTGTCCTGGGCGGCGCCGGTCACGGTCACGTTCAGGACGGCCGCGGTCGCCCCGCCCGTGTGGTGGGGGCCCGAGCTGTAGTAGACGATCGGCAGGGTCACCGGGGTCGCGGTGCCGGCCTGCACCGGGGTGCCCGCGGTACGGGTGTCCAGGACGCGGAACGGGTGCAGGGGCACGTAACCGGACGCGGCGTACGCGACCGGCACGGTCCGGCCGACCGTGGAGGTGGCGCCCTGGGCGTCCTTGAGGGTCACGGTCACCTGGTAGTCGCCGGGCTGCGCGTAGGCGTGCCGGACGGGTTCCAGCGCGGACACCCGCTCCTTGGCTCCGTCGCCGAAGTCCACGTCGACCTGCTGGACCGGCCACGGTGCGGCGGAGGTCCGCGGGTCGACCTCGACCGTCAGCGGGGCGACGTACGCCCGCGGGTCCTCGGCGGTGGGCAGGAACGGCTTGGAGGTGAGGGCGGCCGTCAGCGGACCGGGCGCGGTCACCTTGGCCGGGGACCCGGCGCCGACCTTCTGGTTGGCGTCGTTGTACGCGGTCACGGTCGCCGTGCACGCGCAGGGCGCGCCGTACACGTGCGTGGCGGTGCGCTCCTTGGTGACGACCGGGGCGGACCCGTCACCGAAGTCGAAGTGGTAGGTGAGCGGACCGGACCACGCGCTGACCGCGGTGGCCGTCGCCTTCACGGTGGTGCCGGCCGGCGCCCACGGCTGGTCGAGCTCCAGCCGGACGCTCTGCAGCCAGTCCTGGGCCTCGCGCGCACCGCGGTCGAGGTATCCGCCGTCCTTGCCGGTGTTGGGCACCCGGGGGTCGTCGACGACCGGGTATCCCTTGGAGTCGGTGAGCAGCACGCCGGGTGCCGTCGCGTCCGCGGAGTCGACGGCCTTCGTGCCGACTTCCTCGGCCGACGGGACCACGATGTCCCGGCCGCCCTGGCCGGTCGCGGCGTGGAACGCCGCCTGGTCCTGGTGGGCGGCCCCGCCCCACTTGTAGACCTGTCCGGCCCGGAAATCGCCCGCGACCAGGTTGTAGTCGGATCGGGTGCCGTCCGCGGCGCTCTGCGACACCGTGATACCGCCGCGTCCCAGGGCCGGGTCGCACGGACCGGACAGGGTCTTGGCGTTGATCAGGTTGTTGAACACGGCGGAGCCGGACGAACCGCCGCTGAGCGAGACGGCCGTGCCGCAGCCCAGGGAGACGGAGTTGTTCGTGACGACCGTGCCGGGGGCGTCCACCACGGCGAGCGGATCCGGCTTGTCGCCCTGGATCTCGTTGCGGCTGAGTACGGTGCGCTGGGCGCCGCCCTCGATCCGGACGTGGCCGTACAGCACGGCCCGGCTGACGCGCACGTCCGTGCTCGCGTCGCCGACCACGAGGGACGCCGCGCCCGTCGGGGCGATCGTCCTGATCCGCTCCAGCTCGACGTCGGTGGAGCGGCTGACCTTGAGGCCGCCGTTGGCGTTCAGGTCGCGGAGGACCACGTGCGCGGCACCGCTGAGGGTGAGGGCGTGCGGGCCCAGGCTCACCGCGCTGCCCACCGGCCCGTCGGCCACGAAGCTGACCGGCTTGCCCGGTGCGCCGGAGCTGCCGATGGTGAGGGCCTCGTCGTAGGTCCTGCCCGTCTTGATCCGCACGGTCTGACCGGGAGCCACGGCCTTGGCCGCCGCCGAGATGGTGCAGAAGGGCACGGCCTGCGAGCCGGGGCCGCTGTCCGCGCAGGAGGAGCCGGCGGAGTTGTTGACGTAGAGCGCGGGCGGGGCCTCGGCGGCCGCGGCGGACGGAACACCGAGAAGGGGGACGAGACCTGCGGTGAGCAGGACCGTCGCACGAGTGGGACGCACCAGGGGGTTTCCTTCAGGCCAGAAGTGACGTGGGGTCACGCCGGTCGCGGCGCCGCACGACTGGTAGACGTTCTGTTCCCCCAGCGTCAGTCGGGCGCGCGCGAGCTCGGACAGACATCGATCATCATCCCTCGCCGAACCGGCCACTGTCACCGTTTTCGGCCACGGTCGGCAGGTGTCGGCGTGACCCACGTCACCGCCGCGAGCGCGTGGGACGCGATGAATTCCGGCGAGCGCGGCAGTCTCTCCTTCGTACGCACCGACCGCGTACCCGCCGACCGGCGTGAAGAGCTCGTAGAAGAGGAACCGCCATGCGCGTCGTCGTCACCGAATTCATGAGCCTCGACGGCGTCGTCCAGGCCCCCGGCGGTCAGGGCGAGGACGACGACGGCGGCTTCGCCCACGGCGGCTGGTCGCACCCCTTCTTCGACGCGGAGGTGGTGGGCGGCGCCTTCGCCGAGGCCGTGGCGAAGGCCGAGGCACTGCTCTTCGGCCGCCGCACCTGGCAGACGATGGCCGCGGCGTGGCCCGACCGCGCCGGCGACCCGTTCGCCGACCAGATGAACGCCATCCCGAAGTACGTGGTGTCCGCGACCCTGGGCGAGGACGAGCTGACCTGGAACAACACCACGCTCATCGCCGGCGCCGAGGCGGTGGACCGCATCCGCGAGCTGCGCACGGGGGACGGCGGCGACCTGGTGGTCATGGGCAGCCCCACCCTCGTGCGCACCCTGCTGGGCGAGGGCCTGGTCGACGAGCTCCGGCTCATGATCATGCCGGTGCTCCTGGGCGGCGGTAAGTCGATCTTCCCGGCCGACGGCGGGCTGCGCACCCTCGAACTGGCCTCCACCACCATCAGCCCGGCGGGCGTCCACGTGTGCACCTACCGGCCGGTGACCCGGGGTTAGGTCGTCGCCGGGGCGTTGAGGCAGATGACCGTCACGGCGCGCGACATCATATGACCCTATGTAATTTCGCGAATGCCCAGCCTTCCACCTCGGCAGACCGTGCCGAGGCATGCCCGAGAGGTGCCCCATGAGGCGCATTGCGCGAAGTGACCAAGACGAATCGCCGCCCGGTCGGGCCGCTCCGGCCGGTCCGGCCCGCCGGACCGGGCATCGCGGCTGGCGGCGGCTCGCCGTCGCCGCCCTGGCCCCGCTGCTGGCCCTCTCGGCGACCACGGCGACGGCCCAGGGCGTGTGGGTGCACGTCCCGAACATGCCGACGGCGCGTTCCGGGCTGGCGAGCACCGGGGCGGACTGCCCGGAAGGGCTGCGCGGCACCTGCGTGTACGCCGCCGGCGGCAACCAGGCTCCGGAGAAGTTCGAGGCGTACAGCCCCGCCAGCGGCACCTGGGCCACGCTGCCGGCCCTGAAGACCCCCCGCCACCACGCCGCGGCGACGACGGCGCCCTGCCCCAACGGGGTGCGCGGCGACTGCGTCTACGTCCTCGGGGGTGCAGGCGGGGGTCCGGCGCTCGACGTCGCCGAGGCCTACAGCACCGAGACCAACGTCTGGCTGTCCCTGAGGGACATGAACGACGCCCGCACCAACGCGGCGGCGGCCACGGCGCCGTGCCCCGAAGGACTGCAGGGCACGTGCGTCTACGCCTACGGCGGCAACGACACCGGCTCGGCGGAGGCGTACAACCCGGCCACCAACACCTGGGCCTCCGTGGCGACCCTGCCGACCCCCCGCAGCGACCACGCCGGCGCGTCCGCGCGCTGCCCCGGCGACACGAACCCCCGGCACCTCTGCGTGTACGCCATCAGCGGGACCAACGCCAACCCCCTCTCGGTGGACTTCTACGACCCCGTCAACAACCAGTGGGGGCCCGCGGCCGAGATCCCGACCGCCCGTGTCTCCGGAAGGGCGGCGACGGCGCCCTGCCCCGACGGCATGAGCAACGGCTGCATCTACACCGTGGGCGGGAACGCGCCCGCTCTCACCACGGTCGAGGCCTACACCCCGGTGACCAACGTCTGGGTGACGCTGCCCTCCACACCGACGGGTCACACGGAACACGGCGTGGCTGCGGCGCCGTGCCCCAAGGACACCAGGAACCACTGCGTGTACGCCGTCGGCGGCGTCCTCGCCGAGTCCGGCACGAGCACGACCGAGGCCTTCGCGATCGAGCGGGAGAACGCCCGGCCCCAGACGAGGCCGGAGCCCCTCCCCGCGCCCACGACCGCGAACGGCCCGCGACCGGACCCCGCACAAGCCCCGCCGCGCAAGCCGGACGCGAAGCCGCAGCCCGACGGGAAGCCCTGGCAGAGGCCCGAGCCCAAGCCCGACGCCAAGCCGGCGCCCAGGCCCCCGGCCGCCGACCCGGACACGGGTCTCGACCCGGACCTCGACCCGGAGCTCGACCTTCCAACTGACGAGACGGAAGACGTCCGCTAGTCACACCCCTCCCCCCTGGGCCGGCGCCGCCACGGCGCCGGCCCTGCGCGTCGTACGGCCGACCGGGTAGGACTCCGGCATTTCACTCGTCACGCTCAGCAACCATCACATGATCCTATGTAACGTCGCGATGCCCCCTTTCCGCCGCGGCAGACCGTGCCGAGGCCGCCACGAGAGGTACCCCATGAGGCGCATGCAGCGAAGCGACCGACAGGACTCCCCGCCCGGCCGGAGCAGACGCCGCCCCACCTGGCGACGCCTCGCCGTCGCCGCCCTGGCCCCCTTGCTGGCCCTGACCGCGACGACCGCGACCGCCCAGGGCGTCTGGGTGACCGTCGCGCCCCTGCCGACGGTCCGCGTCGCCCACGCCGCTACGTCGGCGCACTGCCCGGAGGGGCTGCGCGGCACCTGCGTGTACGCCGTCGGCGGCAGCGAAGCCGGCCTTGACAGCGGCAAGGCCGAGGCGTACAGCCCCGCCACCAACACCTGGGCCACGCTGCCACCGCTGAAGACCCCCCGCTCCTTCCTCTCGGCCACGACGGCGCCCTGCCCCGGCGGGGTGAAGGGCGACTGCGTGTACGCCATCGGCGGCACCGGCCCCCTGGGCGCCCCTTCGAGGACCACGGAGGCGTACAGCACGGAGACCGGTGTCTGGCTGAGCCTGCCCCCCGTGCCGACCGCCCGTATCGCACCGGCCGCGGCCACCGCACCCTGCACCGAGGGGCTGGGTCTGGGGGGCACCTGCGTGTACGTCTTCGGCGGGAGCGTCGCCGCCGGCACGGGTCTCACCACGGTGGAGGCGTACAGCCCGGCCACCAACCACTGGGCCACGGTCACGTCCCTGCAGATCGGCCGTGCCAACCATGCCGGCGCCGCCGCCCCCTGCCCCGCCGATCTGGGCCTGCGGGGCACCTGCGTGTACGCCATCGGCGGAGTGCCCGCCAACGCCCGCTCCTCGGTGGAGGTCTACAGCCCGGTCCTGAACGGCTGGCGGCACCTCCCCGACATCCCGACGGGCCGCGACGACGGGCCCGGCGCGACCACCGCGCCCTGCCCCGAAGGCATCAGCGACGGCTGCGTGTACGTCCTGGGAGGCGCCGGCGCCGGCGGCCTGCTGAACAACTTCGAGGCCTACAGCCCCGTCTCCAACACCTGGGTGACCCTGCCCTCGATCCCCACGGGCCACCGGCAGACGGCCGCCGCCACGGCGCCGTGCCCCAAGCGGCCGAAGAGCAGCTGCGTGTACGCCGTCGCCGGCTTCGTCGACAGCACCCTGGACTCGGGCACCACCGAGGCGTTCGCGATCGAACGCCCGCCCGCCGGGCACCGTCCGCAACCCGCTCCCACCCGGCCGCCGACCGGCCCGGTCACCCTCCCCGCGCCCGCTCCGTAGACCGGGTCGCGCCGCACCGGCCCGCCTGCCGGAACAGCTCGCTCCGGCAGGGGGACCGTCAGAAGAGGAACGTGGCGATCCCGACCAGCATCCCGGCCACCGCACCGAGCACCATGGCGCCGAACAGGCCGACCATGCCCGCGAGGAAGTACACCTCTCCGTCCTCGACCCTGCCGCGGCGGGCACAGGAGAACAACCAGGACGCAAGCGTCAGGAACGGCACGAGGAGCAGCCCGGTGGCGGTGCCGAAGTCGAACACGGCGCTGCCCGAGAGCTCGTAGGCCTTCCCCCGGGCCGTCCTGACCTCCACGTCGGTGCCGAACCGATACTTCTCATCGGCCGTGTCCAGCACGATCTCGCGCCCCTGCTCCCCGGGGTCCCGGGGGGTGTACCACCCCGTGCAGTCGGTGCCCGTCGTGTAGCCCTCCGCGTCGGTGGCCTCCTCGCACCGGTGGATCGAGACGACCCCGTCCACCGGCCCGAAGCCGAGTACGGCGGCCATCTGCGGCCCGGGCAGCAGCCACACCAACCACCCGGCCACCGCGAGCGTCCCGACGACCCCGACCCCGGCCGCCCCCCGCCCCCACCTCCGCACGCCAGCGCGCACAACGCCCTCCCTCTCCCCCGGGGCGATACCCGCGCGGGGCGGCGCGTAACGCGCGGCGCGCGGCCGGGTCGAAGTCGAGCGGTGACGAGTCCGGACCGCCTTAGAAGTGCAGCTCGGGCGGGAAGCCGGTCCAGCGGAGTTCGGCGGGGAGGTGCCGCATGTCGTTGGAGAAGAGGACGGAGGCGGGCCGATCGGGCACGTACCGGATGACCGTCAGGGCGGCGTTGGCGTGGTTGAGGCCGAGCCAGCGCCACTTCGGCGCGTGCATGGCCTCGCGGACGAGCCAGGCGATCAGGAAGTTGTGGGTGACGACCAGTTCGTGGCGGTCCTCTTCGCCGTCCACCGGACCGGTGAACAGCTCCATCGCCTCCCGCACCAGCCCAGGTCCCCGCTCCCGCTCCTCGTCCGAGGCGCCTTCGAGAAAGCGGAGGTAGAGGTCGGCGGATTCCGGGGGGAACTCCTCCCTCTGCGGCACGTACGGGACGTAGTCCCCGGCAGCCTCCGACCGGTGCAGGGGAACGTCCTCCAGCTGGTCGACGATCAGCTGCGCCGTCTGCTCGGCCCGGGGCAGCGGACCGTGATGCACGGCAACGAGCGGGACGTCTCGAAGTCGTCGGCCGAGCAGCGTGGCCTGCCGACGCCCGTCCGCCGTCAGCCCGCTCTCGTCCGGCAGCGCCTCGCCGTGCCGGACGAGATGGAGGTACCGCGTGGCCGTGCCCGTCATTCCGAACTCCCCCGCCGTGATCGATCTTGTGCACCAGTGGACGCCACCCCTCCCCGTGCCGGTTCCTCGCCCCAGAAACGTGTGCCCAACCCAGGCCGGCGGCCAGCCGCCGAGCCGACCGAAGCGGTTAGCGATCGACGGCGGCTTATGCCCAACCCAGGAAGACAGCCAGCCGCCGAGCCGACCGAAGCGCGTAGCGATCGACGGCGACTTATGCCCAGCCCAGGAAGGCCGGCAGACGCCAAGCCGACCGAAGCGCGTAGCGATCGAAGGCGGCTTATGCCCAACCCAGGAAGGCAGCCAGCCGCCAAGACGGCCGAAGCGCGTAGCGATCCGGGGCGCACCCGGACCCCACCCCGGCCGGAGGTCACGGACGTGCCCGCCTCCCTCCCGCCCGCCCGGCCCGTTCCTTCAGGGGTTTCCCGGCTGTCTTCGTGTTTTCGTGGCGGGTCGGTCGGTCAAGGGTGGCCGCAGGCCATCGCGCAGCGACGCGACGAAGGAGCGCCCTTGAGGGACCGACCCGCCACGGAAGGACGATGAGACCGACGGGAAACCCACCCGCACCCGCACCGCACCGCACCGCACCCCCAACGCCCGCCCCCTCACCCCCCGTACAGCCCCTCGATCACCTCCGCGTAGCGTTCCGCCACCGCCGCGCGGCGGAGTTTCAGGGTCGGGGTCAAGGTGCCCGCGGCGGTGGTGAAGTCCTCCGGGAGGATGTGGAAGGCGCGGATGCGGGCCGGGCGGGAGACCGTGGCGTTGGCTTCGGCCACCGCCGCTTCGATCAGGGCGCGGACCGCCGGGTGCGTGGCCGGGGTGGGCCCCGGGTCGAGGCCCTCGCGCGTCGCCCAGGCCGCGATCTCCTCCGCGTCCAGGGTGATCAGGGCGACCGGGTAGGGGCGGCGGTCGCCGATCAGGACCGCGCGGGAGACGTAGCGCGAGCGCTGGACGGCGAACTCGACCTCTGTCGGGGTGAGGTTCTTCCCGGCGGAGGTGATGATCAGCTCCTTCTTCCGGCCCGTGATGCGCAGGTAGCCGTCCGCGTCGAGTTCCCCCAGGTCACCGGTGTGCAGCCAGCCCTCCCCGTCCAGTGCGCGCGCCGTCGCGGCGGCGTTCGCGTGGTAGCCCGGGAACACCATCACCCCGCGCGCCAGCACCTCACCGTCCTGCGCTATCCGTACCTCGCAGCCCGCGATCGGGCGCCCGACCGTCCCGTGGCGCACCGCCTCCGGGTGGTTGAGGGAGATGACCCCGCCCGACTCCGTCATCCCGTACCCCTCGAAGACGGTGATCCCGCAGGCGCGCAGGAAGTCCAGGGTCGCCGGGGCGATCGGGGCGCCGCCGGTGAGCGCCCACTTCAGCCGGCCTCCGAAGGCGGCCCTGACCAGGGAGTAGAGGGACTTCTCCGCCGCCTCGTACGCCGCCCGCCGGTCCTCCGGCAGCCGGCCGTCCGCCGCGAGCACGCCCACCCGTACCGCCTCCTCGAAGCGTTCGCGGCCGCCCTCCCGGGACTCCGCCAGCGCGAGCACCACCGAGTGCAGCTTCTCGAACAGCCGCGGGACGGAGGGGAGATGGGTCGGCGCGACCTCCGCGATCTCCGTGAGCACGTCCTCGATCCGGCCGCCGAAGTAGCACAGCTCCCCGCCCTCCAGCAGGGTCGTGTACTGGATCAGCTGGGCGAGCATGTGCGCGAGGGGCAGGTACAGGTACGTGGAGTCGCCCGGCCCGCCCTTGATGAGGGGGACGGTGGCGTCCTGGATGGCGCCCAGGTTCCCGTGGGTGAGGGGGACGGTGGCGTCCTGGATGGCGCCCAGGTTCCCGTGGGTGAGGCGGCAGCCCTTGGGCAGGCCCGTCGTGCCCGAGGTGTAGACGATCGACGCGTCCGCGGCGGGGGTCACGGCCTCCGCGCGGGCCCGCAGCACGGCCTCGGCACACTCCACTCTCTCCACCCCCTCGACCCCAGCCACCCCCTCGTCCCCAACCACCCCCTCGACCCCAACCACCCCCTCCACCTCGACCAACCCACGCCCCACCCCCGGCAGTTCGTCCATCAGCACCACCGACCGCAGCGCGGGCAGTTTCGCCCGGAGCGCCCCGACGCGTTCCGCTTGTCGCCCGTCGTCGCAGACCACGACGACGGCTTCCGAGTCCGAGAGGACCCAGGCGAGTTCCTCCTCCCCCGCCGTCGGGTAGACCGGTACGAGGGCCGCGCCCGCCGCGAGCACCCCGAAGTGCGTGTACGTCCACTGCGGCCGGGTCTCCGCCAGTACGGCGACCCGCTCCCCGGCGGCGACGCCCAGGCCGAGCAGCGCGCACCCGACGGCCCGTACCTCCGCGGCCAGTTCCCCGTACGTACGGGTCTGCCACCCGCCCTCCGGCGACCGGAACCGCAGGGCCGTCTCCGGCCCGTACCGCGCCTCGGTCCACTGGGTGAACACCGCCAGCGTGCTCGGCCGACCGTCCATCGCATGCCCTCCGGGGAGTTGGTGACCCCCGACGCTAGGCAGGCGCACGGCCGCCACGGCATGACCGGAAGCGTCACCCCCGCTGACCCGAGCGCTCACCGGTCCGCGCACGTCCGTATCGCCCCGCGCCGCCGCGGGCTACCGTCGAAGCATGGGGAGGCGGACGATCACCGTGCACCACGTACGCGCCCTGCTCGCGGGGGCGCGCGGCAGCGGCATCGACACCGTGCCGCTGCTCCAGGAGGCGCAGATCCCGCCGCTGCTGCTGGGCGACGACCGGGCACGGATCACACCCGCGCAGTTCGCCCGGCTGTTCCGGGCGCTGTACCGGACCACGCAGGACGAGTTCCTCGCGCTGAGCGCGGTGCCGAGCCGTCCCGGCACCTTCGCCATGATGTGTCACGCCTCGCTCGGCTGTGGTGACCTGGGCGCGGCGACGGAGCGGGCGGCGGCCTTCTACGGGCTGTTCCCGGGCGGGCCGGAGCTGGCGCTCGAAGTGGCGGGCGGCGAGGCCCGCTTCACGGTGCGCAACGACTTCGCGCGGGACGAGGACCGTTTCCTCACCGAGTGCGTGCTCGCGATCTGGCACCGGCTGAGCAGCTGGCTGGTGGGGCGGCGCATCCCGCTGGCGTACGCCGCGTTCGCCTATCCCCCGCCGCCGCACGAGGAGGAGTACGAGGTCCTCTTCGACTGCCCGGTCCGTTTCCGCGCGGACCGTACGGGCGCCGCCTTCGACGCGCACTGGCTGACCGCGCCGCTCGTACGGGACGAGCCCGCGCTGGACGCGATGCTCCGGCGCGCGCCGTTCGACCTGCTGTCGCGCCCCGAGTACGGGACCACGGTCGCGGAGCAGGTACGCCGGACCCTGACGCAGCGGCTGCGGACGTCGCCGCGGCTGCCCGCGCTCGGCGAGGTGGCGGCGCGGCTCGCGGTGTCCCCGGCGACGTTGCGGCGCCGGCTCCAGCAGGAGGGGACCTCGTTCCAGCAGCTGAAGGACCACGTGCGGCGGGACGCGGCGATCGCGGGCCTGGCGGAGAGCGGCGAGCCGATCGCGGAACTCGCGGCGCGGCTGGGCTTCTCGGAGGACACGGCCTTCCACCGCGCCTTCCGCCGCTGGACGGGCACGACCCCGGGCGCCTACCGCATCGCGTCGAGCGGCTAGCCGGAGCCGCCCCGCCCAAAGGCCGGGGCCCTCCGGGCCGGGAACCCGAGAGCCCGGGAACCCGGGAACCCGGGAACCCGAGAGCCCGGGAACCCGAGAGGCCGGGAGGCCGGGAACCCGAGAGGCCGGGAGGCCGGGAACCCGAGAGGCCGGGAGGCCGGGAGGCCGGGAACCCGGGAGGCCGGGAACCCGGGAGGCCGGGAACCCGGGAGGCCGGGAACCCGGGAGGCCGGGAACCCGGGAGGCCGGGAGGCCGGGAGGCCGGGAGGCCGGGAGGCCGGGAACCCGGGAGGCCGGGAGGCCGGGAGGCCGGGAGGCCGGGAACCCGGGAACCCGGGAACCCGGGAACCCGGGAGGCCGGGAACCCGGGAGGCCGGGAACCCGGGAACCCGAGAGGCCGGGAGGCCGGGAGGCCGGGAGGCCGGGAGGCCGGGAGGCCGGGAGGCCGGGAGGCCGGGAGGCCGGGAACCCGGGAGGCCGGGAGGCCGGGAGGCCGGGAACCCGGGAGGCCGGGAGCCCGGGAGCCCGGGAGCCCGGGAACCCGGGAGGCCGGGAGGCCGGGAGGCCGGGAGGCCGGGAGGCCGGGAGGCCGGGAGGCCGGGGAGCCCGGGAGGCCGGGGAGCCCGGGAGGCCGGGAGGCCGGGGAGCCCGGGAGGCCGGGAGGCCGGGAGGCCGGGGAGCCCGGGAGGCCGGGGAGCCCGGGAGGCCGGGCTCGGGGCGATTTGGGCAGCTCCGGGCTGCTGTCAAGTCCCGGGATTCAGTGGCGTGACGCCGGGTCCCGGGTGGAGCGCAATGGATGCACCGGCTCGGGCCCCTCTACCCGCTACCCGCTCGCCACCGCCATCGGCATCGCCATCGGCATCGCCTGAAGGAGAACGTCATGACCAGCATCCATCGCCTCGCTCTCCTCAGGGCCGCCATCGCCGTGGGAGCCATACGCGTGGCCCCCAGTGCCATCGGCGACTCCACCCCGGCCATCCCCTCCACCGGGACCCTCATCCCCATGAGGCCCGCCCGCACCGGGCCCGATTCCGCCGAGGGGACGGCGCAGGCGAGGGCCGCCTGAGACGGCAGCCCAGGCGGGGTGCGGCCTCGGCCCCGTGCGTTTTCGGGCCAGGAAAGCTGAGCTGCGCGGTCAGCGACCTTCCTGCTGGTCGGTCACTACCTTCGGCTCACCGATCCCCGCACGGAACGAGCCTCCGGGAGCCCCCCATGCGTTTGCGCAGCACCGCCCTCGCCGCCGTGGCCGCCCTGGCCGTCTCGGCGGTTCCGGCCGCGATCCCCACCGCCGGCGCCGCCCCCGCCTCCGCCCCCGCCTCCGCCTCCGCCCCCGGTGACATCGTCGCCAGCGCCCCGTCCGCCTTCCACCCGTTGCCCGGCCAGCCCACCAACACCCGGGCCTGGAAGATCCACTACCGCTCGACCACGGCCGACGGGGCCCCGAACGTCGTCTCCGGCACCGTCATCGTCCCGCAGGACGGCCGGACCGGCCCGCGCCCCCTGATCACGTACGCCGTCGGCACGGTCGGCCTCGGCGACTCCTGCGCGCCGAGCGACAACCTCCCGCGCGGCACCGCCATGGAAGCCAACCTCATCCAGCAGCTCACCCTCCGCGGCTGGGCCGTGGTCGTCACCGACTACGAGGGCCTCGGCACGCCGGGCGTCCACACCTACACGGTCGGCCGCTCCGCCGGGCACGCCGTCCTCGACGCGGCCCGCGCCGCCCAGCGGCTGCCCGGGACGGGCCTGTCGCCGACCGACCCGGTCGGCATCATGGGCTACTCCCAGGGCGGGCAGGCCAGCAGCTGGGCCGCCGAGCTGCAGGGCGCGTACGCCCCCGAGCTCCAGGTGAAGGGCACGGCCACCGGCGGTGTCCCCGCCGACCTGCTGGAGGTCGCCGACTTCAACAACGGCTCCTACGGCGCCGGGCTCATCTTCATGGCGGCCGCCGGCCAGGACGCGGCCTTCCCGGAGCTGAAGCTGGACTCCTACCTCAACCCGGCGGGCCGGCTGCTGGTCGCCGGGATGAAGGAGAACTGCGTGGCGATCGACGCCGTCGCCGGCTCCTTCAAGCGGATCTCCGACCTGACCACGCGTGACCCGCTCGCCCAGCCGGACTGGCGGGCCCGGCTGAACCAGAGCCGCCTCGGGCGGACGGCCCCGGCCGCGCCGGTGTACCAGTACCACGCGCTCGGCGACGAGTTGATCCCGTACGGGGTGGGCCGGCGGCTGCGCTCCGACTGGTGCGCCCGCGGCGCGAACCTCGAATTCGACACCGTCTGGGTCGGTGAACACGTCAGCGGCGTGATCACGCACTCGCTGGCGGCGGGGGACTGGCTGGCGGACCGCTTCGCCGGCCGTACCACGCACGCCAACTGCTGATCCGGCACGCCGCACGACGCCCCGTCGGGGGGATCACTCCCCCACGGGGCGGGGGCAGCAGAGCCCGGCCACACCCGCCCGGCCCGCCGCTAGGCGTTCCGCGGTCCGCGGTACAGCTCCTCGATCCGGTCCGCGTAGTCGCGGGCGACCGCGCCCCGCTTGAGTTTCATCGACGGGGTCAGGTGGCCGCGCGCCTCCGTGAAGTCGCCGGGCAGGACGGCGAAGCGGCGGATCGACTCGGCCCGCGACACCAGCCGGTTCGCCTCGTCGACCGCCCGCTGGAGGTCCGCCAGCAGTGCCTCGTCCCGCACCAGCTCGCGCATCGGCACGCCCTGCTTCTTGTGCATCTGGCGCCAGTGCTGCAGTCCGTCCGGCTCCAGGGTGATCAGCGCGGTGATGTACGGGCGGTTGTCGCCGACCACCATGCACTGGCCGACCAGCGGGTGGGCGCGCAGCCAGTCCTCCAGGGGGGCGGGGGCCACGTTCTTGCCGCCGGAGGTGATGATCAGGTCCTTCTTGCGGCCGGTGATGGTGAGGTACCCGTCGGCGTCGAGCTCCCCGATGTCGCCGGTGGCCAGCCAGCTGCCGTACGGGAGGGCGTGCCCGCTGTTCCAGTAGCCGGCGAAGACGTGTCCGCCGGCCAGCAGCACCTCGCCGTCTTCCGCGATGTGTACGGCCGTGCCCGGGAGCGGCCAGCCCACCGTGCCGAGTCGGGGGTGCTGGGGCGGGGTCACGGTGCTCGCGCCGGTGGTCTCCGTCAGTCCGTAGCCCTCGAAGACCTCGATGCCGGCGCCGGTGTAGAACGCGGCGAGCCGCCGGCCGAGCGGGGAGCCGCCGCTCAGGATGTAGCGGACGCGGCCGCCGAGCGCGGCCCGGATCCGTCGGTAGACGAGCGGGTCGTACAGGGCGCGGCCGGCGCGCAGCGCGAGCCCGGGGGCCTTGCCCTTGGCCAGCTCGCCGAGGCGCTGTGCGATGCGGGCGGCCCGGTCGAAGGAGGAGGCCCGGCCCATGCTCTCGGCGGTGGCCCGGGCGGTGTTGTAGACCTTCTCCAGCACGTACGGGATGGCCAGGAGGAAGGTCGGCCGGAAGCCGGCGAGGTCGGCGAGGAGGTCGTCGGTGCTGATGCTGGGCGCGTGTCCGAGCTTGACGCGGGCCCGCAGGCAGCCGACGGCGACCATGCGTCCGAAGACGTGGCTGAGCGGGAGGAAGAGGAGGGTGGAGGCCGGGTCCCTGCTGACGGACTTGAAGACGGGGTGCAGCAGTTCGACCGCGTTGTCGACCTGGGCGAAGAAGTTGGCGTGGGTGATCACGCATCCCTTGGGCTGCCCGGTGGTGCCGGAGGTGTAGATGAGGGTGGCGACGCTGTCGGGGGTACGGGCGGCCCGCCGGTTGTGCACCACGGCGTCGGGGATGCGTTCCCCGGCCTTGATCAGCCGGGCCACGGCGCCGGTGTCGAATTCCCACAGGTGCGCGAGCCAGGGCAGGTGGGCCCGCTCGTTGCTGATGAGCCGGGCCTGTGTCGTGTCCTCGACGGCGCAGGCCGCGGCTCCGGAGTCCTGGATGATCCAGCGGGCCTGGAGGGCGGAGGACGTGGGGTAGATCGGTACGGTGACCAGCCCGGCGGCCCATCCGGCGAAGTCGAGCAGGGTCCACTCGTAGGTCGTGCGGGCCATGATCGCCAGCCGGTCACCCTCGCGCAGTCCCTCGGCGATCAGGCCCTTGGCGACGGCGAGCACCTCGGCCGCGAACTCGGCGGCCGAGACGTCGCGCCAGGACCCGTCCCGCTCCTTGCGGGCGAGGACCGCTTCGCGGGGGGCCTGGTGGGCGTTGTCGAAGGGGATGTCCCCGAGGGATCCCTGCTGCGGCGGTCCCACGAGCGCGGGGACCCGTACCTCGCGCACCACCCCGTCGATGACGGTCTTGACGGGTTCGACGGGGCTGACGCGGCTGGCGGTACCAGCGGGGCTGACGGGGCTGGCGGGCTTCAGCTCGGCTCCCATGGCGCACTCTCCTTGGCTCGGCACGAGCGTTACCGCGGGTAATTTACGGAGCGGTAACCCGGTCCGACCAGCCCCCGGAGCCCTTCTTCACGGACGCTCCACCCCACTGACACCGATCGGTGCCACTGCCACCGATCTGTGTGCACACGTGGAGATCACCGCCGAACCCGTCACGTGGCGCGCGGGTGTCTCGCCTGGGGTGCCTGACGGGCGCCGGTCACGAGGGAGTTGAGGAGGGCCGCGCCGCGGGCGGCGTCGTCGACGCTCACCGCGAAGTCCTTGCCGCGGGAGCGGACGACCAGGCATTGCCCGGCGCGCAGCATCACCGTCGTGCCGAGCCCGCTGAGCCTGTAGCCCCAGCCGCCGACCTGGGCGGGCGTCCGTTCCTCGGCGCGGGCCGATTCGATGTCCGCGGCGGCCCAGCGCCGTACGGGCCACCCGAGCGGCCCGAAGCCGACCTCCAGCCCCCGCCCCGTGACCCGTGCCCGTACGGAGGAGAAGGCGAGCGTCAGAGCCGCGGCGACGCCGAACGGCGCGACGAGCCGCCACGCGGGCCCGAGCAGCCCGCCCGCCCCGGCGACCGCGGCGACGGCCGCGACGGCTCCGAGGACGGCGGCGGTGAGCCGGAGCCACGGGTTCGAGGTCCGGGCGAGCCATACGAGCCGCTCGCCCGCGGGGACGTCCATGACGGGAGCACCGGCGGACGGGCTCACGGGCGCCACCCGCCCCTGACGGTGGACCCACGCGCCGGCAAGGGCCGCCAGGACCGCCGCGGCGAGCACCGCCGCCCCCACCCGGCCGTCCAACGGATCGGCCTGCCGCCAGTCCTCGTGGTCCAGGTTGGCCCGTACGATCGCGGCCTGCGTGCCGGCCAGGAGCACACCGCCGGGCAGCAGTACGACCCGGGCCCGGGGCCGAGCCACGGCGAACACGGCGACCCCCAGGGCCAGTACGGCCCAGATCGCCACCGGGAGGGCCAGCGACTCCCCGAACGACATGGAGCCGTCGGGCACCCCGGACGCGCCGACCCCGCCGCCCCAGTGGGTGGCCAACCGATCGGGCAGCCGTGCGCTCGCCGTCAGGGGCAGTGCCACCAGCACCACCCCGACCCCGGCCACCCAGGCGGCCAGCCCTAACGCCCCGCCCCTGCCCGTGCCCGTCCAGCTCACGGCGCCCCCTTGATCAGTTCGATGAGATCGTCCTTGCCGTAGCCCAGGCGCGCCCCGTCGGCCACGGTCACCCCGCGCCCCGCCGGAACTCCGGCATCCCTTCGTCGCGCAGGGCTGGCACCATATTGCTCACCCGCTCCAGCTGGTGGGGAGACGGCCTAGGCGGCGGCCGGCGGACAGTCGCGGCACCAGCCCGGGGCCGGGGCGCGGAAGGCGCGATCGCAGTTGTCGCAGTTCTGGAGGGGATCCGGCCGTCTGGGCCGCCGGACCACCGGGGTGGGCGGCAGGTGCGGCGGGAGCAGTTCGGTGAGCCGGTACGCGAGGACGGCCGCGGGGTCGCGCATGCGGTCGGGGAGGCCGCCGGACAGCGCTCGGGCCACCGCCTCCGGGTCGGCACCGCGCTTCAGCCAGGCCGACACCCCCGGGACGAGCCGCCGTACGTCGCGCTCGGCCAGCAGGAGCCGCGGGTCGTGCCGTCGCAGCCCGGCGAGCAGATCGGCCGCGCCGTGGTGCAACGCCCGCGGCACGGGCAGACCATCGAAGGCCCGGTCCCTCCGAGCCGACGCCGGCTCCGCACCCGGCTCCGGACCCGGCATCGGCCCCGGACTCGGCAAAGGCCCCAGGACCGGTGGAGGCGCCGCGAGCGGGGGCGGGGGCGGGGCAACCGGACCCGGCGGGTCGTCGCAGGGCAGCGGGTCACCGGAAGGCGGCGGGGGACCGTCCGGAGTCGGCGGGCGGTCGGGATCAGCGACGCCCCCCGGCCTGTTGTACGAGAACGTCCGGGTCACCACCCGCCCGCTGGCCAGCCGCTCGCGCCGCCGTTCCAGGTAGCCGTACCGCTCCAACTCCCGCAGGGCGGAAGCGATCCGCACCTCCCCCTCGCGAAAGCGTTCCGTGAGCGCCTTGATCCCGACGGGGGCCCCGTCGGGCAGCGACTGGATGTAGCTGCCGACCCCGATCGCCGTCGCCGACAGATCGGCGTGCTGGAGGAGGTGGTTGCCCACCACGGTGAAGTCACGCCGGTGCGGCGTGTTGACGTGAATGACACCGGATCGGGGGGTCCCGGATCGAACACGGGCCGCTGCGCGCGTCGGCGCGCTAAGGTGCTGGGGAGCCATTGGGAAGTGGTTTCGACTTCCTTGTTGGTCAGGCCCTCGGCCGGGATGCCAGTCCCGCCGGGGGCCGTCTCGTGTCTGAGGTGGTCGGGCCGAGCATATGCCCGCCAACCCTCCCCGAATCCAGCCCTGTTGGCACGTTTCACCCATCCGAGCGACATGCTCCGGGTTTGGTGGGGTTGGTTGGTTCTTTCCCCCGGTTCTTTGGGTCTTCACACGTCCGCCCCCACCGCATCGCGGCTCTCCGCGACCCCGTGCGAGCCATCCCGCACCCCCCTGCGATTTAACATGCGCATGACCACCACAGCAGGGGGGAAGTCATGACGTTCGACGCGGAGTGGGCCGAGTGCAAGGCCGCCGCGCAGGCCGGGGAGCAGCCCGTTCCCCCGCGCCTCCCCGGACCTGCGCCCGCCGGGGACCTGGTGGTCGGGGCGCCGTCCGTCAACGGCAACGCGAACCTGCTGATCGAGATCGCCGCACTGCTGCACGAGGGCCGTCCCGACGGCGACGCCAGCACGATGGCCCGCGCGCCCCGCGCGCACCCCGATGTCGCGGCGCAGGCCCTGCGCTTCGCACGGTTCGCCGACGACCAGTTCAAGGACACGGTGGCCCTGTTCGCCGGCCTGGCCACCCGCCTGAAGACGGCCGGCACCGGCTTCGCCCGCGTCGACGACGACACCGCCGCCGCGTTCCTCCGCATGGTCGTCGACGCCGGCGTGTACGTGAAGCCGGAGGACAAGGACCGTTGAGCGGCGGCCTGAGCCACCACGCGGACGTCCGCTTCCTCGCCGAGTGCAGTCCCGCGCTCGTCGAGCGCAACGCCGACGAGTTCCGCCGGCTGCGCGAGCTCCTCGTACAGGTCGAGGAACCCGCCCTGCGGGCGGAGCGGCACACCCATTGGCACAGCGAGGGGAGCGAGACGTACCGCTCGCGCCTCACCGACGCCCGGGAGTTGGTGACGCACATGGCCGAGGCCTTCGACAAGGCCGCGAGCGCCCTGCACGCCTACGCCCTGGCCCTCGCCACCGCCATGTCCCACTACGGCAACGGCACGCGGTCGGAGCGGGCGCTCGCCTCGCTCATCGCCACCAAGGGCGTCGCGATCACCAAGGTCGCGCAGGAGGCGGAACCGATGCGCCAGTGGGAGGACATGCGCGCGACGACCGGCGTCCTCGACTTCCTGGCCGAGGTCACCCTGGACGTGGACGACATCCGCGACGAGGCGAACCGGCTCCACGACGACGCGGGCGGCAGCTTCCACCTGGCCCGGACGGTGGAACGGGAGGCGCGCGAGGCCTGTGTCCACGCGCTGAAGCAGGCGTACGAGCTGATGCCCGCGCTGCGGATCCGCGGCGGCGAACGGCCCGACCTGTACGCCGCCATGGCGGACCTGCGCCGGGAGGGCGAGGAGGCGCGCACCAGCCCGCTGACGCACCTGCCGGGCGGCGCCCCGAAGCGGGAGGTGCACGGGACGGTCGGGGACACCTACATGTCGCCGGAGCTCAAGGACATCCGCACGCGCATCGCCGGCCTGCCGCAGGGCGAGGACATGTACTGGAACCCGCCGGAGGGAGACGCGGAGAAGGCCCGGTGGATCTCCCGCAACAAGGAGGTCCTGCGGGCCGCCGCCGAGCACGCGGGACTGCCCGAGGAGCTGGTCGCGGGCATCGCCTGGAACGAGATATCCGGGCAGCCCGGCTACGCCGACGACGTCACGGACCACCTGCGCCGCGCGGCCGCCTTCCCACTGAGCCCCCTCACGCCCGAGAACCTTCCCCACCGGCTCGGCGGCGTGCCCGACCAGACCTCCTTCGGGCCGATCGCCATCCAGCTGCGGCGCGGCGCCGAGGTACTCGGCTACGACCCCGAGCACCTCACGGACGCCCAGCGCGACCTGGTGGAGGAGTCCCTCCAGGACCACCGGCAGAACGCGTTCATCGCCGCCGGCCACCTGGCCAGGATCAAGGCGGAGACGGCGTACGCGGACGTACCGGCCGACCAGTTGACCGGGGCCCAGATGCGCGAGATCGCGGCCCGCTACAACGGCGGCCCGTACTGGGAGTCGCGGAAGGCCCAGAACTACGGCGATGATTTCACCGACGGACTGGGCCAGGTGAAGGAAGCGATGCGATGACGCACCCGCGCGCGGGCGTCGACCTGCCCGGGGACCACGGCCCGCTGAAGTGGGTCGTCGGGGTCCCGCTCGCCCTCGTCAACCTGCTCGACGCCTTCTTCGTCTACACGGCGGTGCGTTACGGGCCTGCGGCCGGGTGGGACGACCAGGGGTACGCGGGGACGACGGCGGTGTGTCTGCTCGCCCTCGGCCTCAGCGTGACCGGGTTCCTCCTCACCCTCGTCCCGCCGGTCCGTCGGATGCTGGGCCCGTGGTGGTTCGTCCCGCCGGTCGTCCTCGGGGCGGTCGCCTGGATCCGGATGGTGACGCTGTCATGAGGCTCCCCCGCGAGAGCGTCGACCTGCCCGAGGACCGGGGCTGTCTGCAGTGGGTGCTCGGCGTCCCGCTCGTACTGCTCTACGTCCCGGCCGCGTTCGCGTGCTACGTCGCCCTGGCCCTGCGGCCCGGGTCGCCGTACGACCCGATCCGCGACGACGCCCGGTTCATGGGCGACTGCTCCGTCGTGCTGTGTCTGCTCGGGCTGCTGATCACGATCACCCCGGTGTTCCGGCGGACGATGGGCCGGTGGTGGTTCGCCGTGCCGTTCCTGCTCGCGACGGTCGCGTACTTCCGCGCCCGGACCGTCTGACGGCCCGGAACCAGGGACCGGAACGAGGGATTGGGACCAGGATCCGGAACCCGCTCCGGACGCGCCGCAGCCCCCGCCCGGACGGGGGCGGGGGCTGCGGCGAGAGCGGTGATCAGGCCGCGACGGCGACCTGGGTCGGGGCGGGGGCGGGCTCCTCGTCCAGCGGGGAGGCCGAGGCGGAGGCGTAGGCCTCCTTGTCCAGGATCCCCTCGCGGGCCGAGACGATGACCGGGACCAGGGCCTGGCCGGCCACGTTCGTGGCGGTGCGGATCATGTCCAGGATCGGGTCGATCGCCATCAGCAGGCCGACGCCCGCGAGCGGCAGGCCCAGCGTGGAGAGGGTCAGTGTCAGCATGACCGTCGCGCCCGTCAGACCGGCCGTGGCGGCCGAGCCGATGACCGAGACGAAGACGATGAGCAGGTACTCCTTGATGCCCAGCTGTACGTCGAAGATCTGCGCGATGAAGATCGCGGCGAGCGCCGGGTAGATCGCGGCGCAGCCGTCCATCTTGGTGGTGGCGCCGAACGGGACGGCGAAGGAGGCGTATTCCTTCGGGACGCCGAGGCGTTCGGTGACCTTCTGGGTGACCGGCATGGTGCCGACCGAGGAGCGGGAGACGAAGGCCAGCTGGATCGCGGGCCAGGCGCCCTTGAAGAACTGGACGGGGTTGACCTTGGCGACCGTGGCGAGCAGCAGCGGGTAGACGCCGAACATCACGAGGGCGCAGCCGATGTAGATGTCGGCGGTGAAGGTCGCGTACTTGCCGATCAGGTCCCAGCCGTACGTGGCGATCGCGGTGCCGATGAGGCCGATGGTGCCGATCGGGGCGAGGCGGATGACCCACCACAGGGCCTTCTGGAGCAGTTCCAGGGCGGACTCGGCGAGGTCGAGGACGGGCTTCGCCTTGCTGCCCAGCTGGAGGGCGGCGATGCCGGCGACGACGGCCAGGAAGACGATCTGAAGGACCTTCAGGTCGGTGAACGGCGTGACGATGTCCGTCGGCACGATCCCGGTCAGGAAGTCGATCCAGGAGCCGGTCTTCTTGGGCTCCTTGCCGTCGGCCGCGGTGAGGCCGGTGCCCGAACCCGGGTCGGTGAGCAGGCCGATCGCGAGGCCGATGCCGACCGCGATCAGCGAGGTGATCATGAACCAGAGCAGCGTGCGGGTGGCGAGCCGCGCGGCGTTGTTCACCTTCCGCAGGTTGGTGATCGACACCAGGATCGCGAAGAAGACGAGCGGGGCGATGGCCAGCTTCAGCAGCTGGACGAAGATGTCGCCGGTCTTCTCCAGCGTGGTGGCGAGCCAGCTGATGTCCTGGCTGCGGGCTATCCAGCCGAAGAGGACACCGAGGGCGAGACCGGCGACGATCTGGGCCCAGAAGGGGAACTTGAACGAGGCCTTGGCAGGGGCCTGGGGGGTCGCGGACACGGACACTCTCCGGAGGTGGCGCACAAAGACGAGGGGGGAAGTGCTGCGGTTTGTGATGCGGTGCGGCAGCAGCCGGAAGGAGCCGGCCGGGACCGCTGCTGTATCGATTCAGCTCAACAGCAACAGGCCGCGGGCGCGCGGCGGCAGAGGTCGACGTGCAGGCGCGTCACGAGCAGGAGGCTCGTGGTCATCGGGTGCGCAGCTGTGGTCAACATGTTCAACACGCTAACACTTCTCCTTTGGGAATCTCAAAGGGGCCCTTTGAGACAACGGCGCACGAGGCCCTCTTGCGCCGACCCGGAAAACACCACCGCCCCAGCGTTACGGGCGGTATTCCCGGTGCTGGGGCGGTTCGGTGTGTGATGAACCCGACTGTGGCGTTACGAGCGCACGCGCGCCGCGTCGTCGACCTCGTCCTCCTGGCTGCGGTTCGCGGCGAGCTTCTCCTTCGCACCCGCTACGCGCCCGGAGATCTGCCGGGACATCTCGTCGCGCTGCTTGCGCAGGAGCACGAAGGAGAGCGGCGCGGAGAGGACGAGGGCGAGCAGCACGATCCAGGCGGCGTTGGCGTCGCCGAGGCCGGCGGGCACCCAGCCGAGCCGGACGAGACCTGCGACGACGACGAGGCATCCGACGAAGATGCCCAGGCGCATCGCGGTGTATCGGATCGCTGCGCTCGGCTTGAGGGACACGGTGACCCCTTCTCTCTCGTCGTGGTCGTACGTCGGCTGGTGCCCGTCCAGTGAAGCACGTCGGGCCCGCACCGCGGCCCTCCGGGGTACGGGGCGGGCGGCACCCGGCCCGTCAGTACAGCGGCAGCAGCATCGTGATGTCGTCGCGGTCGTCGCCCGGGGCCACCCGGACGGCGCCGGGGACGCGGCCGACCTCCTTGTAGCCGCAGGCCGCGTAGAAGTGCTCCAGGCCGTGACCGCCGCGGCAGGTGAGGCGGATGGCGTCGACGCCCCCGAGGGAGCGGGCCGCGGCCTCCGTCGCGGCCATCAGGTCGCGCCCGTAGCCCTTGCCCTGATGGCGCGGATGGACCATGACCGTGTACGCCCACAGCCAGTGGAGCTGCAGCCGGTGGGCGTTGCGGGTGAGGAAGGCGGTCGCGGCGACCGAGCCGTCCTCGTCGTGCCCGACGAGCAGGCGGCAGCTCCCGTCGGCGACGCCGACGAGGTGCTTGTCGAGTGCGGGGCGGATGTCGTCGAAGGTGACCGGCGGTACGAAGCCCACGGCGCCGCCCGCGTTCGAGACGTCGGCCCACAGCCCGAGGATTCCATCACGCAGGGAAGGGTCGACGACCGGGTCCAGGGTGAAAGTAAGGGTCATTTTCCAAGTTTACCCATTACCTCATCGGCCCGTCCAGAAAAAGTTAAACCCCGGCCCATGGGCCGGGGTTAACTCGCCGGGAGGGGGTCGGACCAGGCCGACGGGGCGTCAGACGCGCATGGCCTGCGGGGTCTCGCGCAGCCCCGCGTCCGGACCGGGGTACTCACGGATGATCTCGTAGCGCGTGTTGCGCTCGACCGGGCGGAAGCCCGCTTCCCGGATCAGCTCCAGCAGGTCCTCGCGGCCCAGCTTGTTCGGGGTGCCGTAGTTGTCCGCGTCGTGCGTGATCTTGTACTCGACGACCGAGCCGTCCATGTCGTCCGCGCCGTGCTGGAGCGCGAGCTGGGCGGTCTGCACGCCGTGCATCACCCAGAAGACCTTGACGTGCGGCACGTTGTCGAAGAGCAGGCGCGAGACGGCGAAGGTCTTCAGCGCCTCGGCACCGGTCGCCATCGTCGTGCGCGCCTGGAGCTTGTTGCGCACCTTGCCGTCCTGCATGTCCACGAAGTCGTGCTGGTAGCGCAGCGGGATGAAGACCTGGAAACCGCCGGTCTCGTCCTGGAGCTCGCGCAGCCGCAGCACGTGGTCCACGCGGTGGCGCGGCTCCTCGATGTGCCCGTACAGCATCGTCGAGGGGGTCTTGAGGCCCTTCGAGTGCGCCAGCCGGTGGATGCGCGACCAGTCCTCCCAGTGGGTGCGGTGGTCGACGATGTGCTGGCGGACCTCCCAGTCGAAGATCTCCGCACCGCCGCCGGTGAGCGACTCCAGGCCGGCCTCGATCAGCTCGTCCAGGATGTCGGAGGCCGACATGCCGGAGATCGTCTCGAAGTGGTGGATCTCGGTCGCAGTGAACGCCTTCAGCGAGACGTTCGGCAGCGCCTTCTTCAGCTCCGAGAGCGAGCGCGGGTAGTAGCGCCACGGCAGGTTCGGGTGCAGGCCGTTGACGATGTGCAGCTCGGTGAGGTTGTCGTTCTCCATGGCCTTGGCCAGGCGCACGGCCTCCTCGATGCGCATCGTGTACGCGTCCTTCTCGCCCGGCTTGCGCTGGAACGAGCAGTACGCGCACGAGGCGGTGCACACGTTCGTCATGTTGAGGTGCCGGTTGACGTTGAAGTGGACGACGTCACCGTTCTTGCGCGTGCGCACCTCGTGGGCGAGGCCACCGAGCCAGGCCAGGTCGTCCGACTCGTAGAGGGCGATGCCGTCCTCACGGGTCAGCCGCTCGCCGGAGCGGACCTTCTCCTCCAGCTCACGCTTGAGCCCAGCGTCCATGTGCCGGTCGCCTCCTCTAGATGCCTCTGCCTGTCCTGCGAACCCTGCCCCACCGTACTCTCAGGCTTCCTCGGGCAGCTCCCCGACCCGGTTCTCCCACTTCGTGGAGAGCACGATGGTGGTGCGGGTGCGCGAGACGCCCTTGGTTCCGGAGAGCCTGCGGATGATCTTCTCCAGGCCGTCCACGTCGTTGGCGCGCACCTTGAGCATGAACGAGTCGTCGCCCGCGATGAACCAGCAGTCCTCGATCTCGTTGAGGTCGCGCAGCCGCCGGGCCACGTCCTCGTGGTCGGCGGCGTCCGACATGGAGAGTCCGATCAGCGCCGTGACGCCGAGGCCGAGCGACCGCGAGTCCACGGTCGCGCGGTAGCCGGTGATGACGCCGGCCGTCTCCAGACGGTTGATGCGGTCGGTGACGCTGGGGCCGGAGAGGCCCACGAGACGGCCCAGCTCCGCGTACGAGGCACGACCGTTCTCCCGGAGTGCCTGGATGAGCTGCCTGTCCACCGTGTCCATTACGTGGAGCCTTCCATTATTCGGCGATCCTGCAAGTCTAGGTATAGAATCTAAGGCGCACAGGGTCAACACCCTGTGAAATCTTTCAACAGATCAATGACGATCTTCAGGAGTGGTTCACCGTGTTCACGATCGAGATGGCCCACGCACACATGCGACAGCTCCAGGAGCTGGCCAACCGATCCCGTGCCCACCAGCCCGCCGCCGCCTACCGCGTCGACAAGGCCCGCAAGCCGCTGTCCGGCAAGAAGGCCTAGTCACCACCGTTCGCCTCCCGGGGAGCACGGGACCCTCCCAGCTCCCCCTCCCAACGGCGGTACAGCCGGTGCGGCACCCCTGCCGCGTCCAGCACCCGCCCCGCGACGAAGTCCACCAGATCCTGGATGTGCGTCGCACCCGCGTAGAACGCCGGAGAGGCGGGCAGCACGACCGCGCCCGCCTCGTCCAGCGCCACCAGGGCCCTGAGCGTCTGCCCGCTCAGCGGGGTCTCCCGCACCGCGACCACCAGCCGGCGCCGCTCCTTGAGCGTCACGCTCGCCACGCGCTGGAGCAGGTCCTTCGACAGTCCGAGCGCCACCCCCGCCACGCAGGCCGTGGACGCGGGGACGATCAGCATCCCCCGGGCCGGGTACGAGCCCGAACTCGGGCCCGCGGCCAGGTCCCCGGCGCCCCAGTACCGGACGTCGTCCAGCGCGGGCCGCGCGAAGGTCCCGGGCTTCCCGTCGGCTCCCCGCTGCAGCCACTCCCCCAGATCGTCGCGCCAGTGCGCGTCGCGGAAGGCGATCCCGGTCTCGTCCAGGAGGGTGAGCCGCGAAGCCCGGCTGACCACCAGGTCGACACTCTCCCCCGCCGCGAGCAGTCCGCGGAGCACCGCCGCCGCGTACGGCGTCCCGGACGCCCCCGAAACCCCGACCACCCACGGGGTGCGCTTGCGCTCAGTCATACCTCCGAGACTATCCGGCCACCCCGGGCGGGCACTCGGTAAGGTGCCCGGACGTTCCGCACTCGGGGCGCGACGAGGGGGTACGGAGACCATGAGCACGACCAGTACGACGGTGCGTCAGGGCGAGTGGCGCCGGAGCGACCGGGCGAAGGCGGCCGGAAAGCTCATGCTGGGCTGGGTCGCGCTCCTGTGGGCCCTGGAGGCCGTGGACCACGCCACCGGGCACGCGCTGGACGCGTACGGGATCGTGGCCCGTGACCCGGACAGCCTGCCGGGCGTCGTCACGGGTTCCTTCCTCCACTTCGGCTTCGACCACGTCGCCGCCAACAGCGTCCCGCTGCTGGTCCTCGGTTTCACGGCGGCCCTGTCCGGGATCCGGCGCTTCCTCGTGGTGTGCGGGCTGATCATCCTGGCCGACGGCATCGGCACCTGGCTGATCTCCCCGCCGAACACCATGACCCTGGGCGCCTCGGGCGTCGTCTTCGGCCTCTTCGGCTACCTGCTGGTCCGCGGCTTCGTGGAACGCAAGGTGCTGGGCGTCGCCGTCGCCGTGGGCATCGTCGCCGTCTGGGGCGGCACGATCGTGACGGGCATCCTCCCCACGGACGCGGGCGTCAGCTGGCAGGGCCACCTCTGCGGCCTGGTCGGCGGCGTCCTGACGGCCCTCTTCCACCGCCGCCCGCCCCGCCACCGCCCCGCCCTCACGGGCTGACGACACAGGGGTCCACGGGCGGCGCGGAGGCGTCGACCGTCAGCCGGCCCGCTCCGGGCCGCCGCTCAGAAGGTCAGGCCGCGGACCACGAGGTCCAGCGAGGCGCACACGAACAGCGCCATGCCGATGAAGCCGTTGACCGTGAAGAAGGCGCGGTTCAGGCGGGACAGGTCGTGCGGGGTCACGATGGTGTGCTCGTAGAAGAAGGCCACCACGACGATCACCAGGCCCACCCAGAACAGCGCGCCCGCGTCGGTGGCGAGGGCGTACCAGGCCAGCAGGGCCGTGGTCACGACGTGCGCGCCGCGGGCGCCCCACAGGGCGGCCGGGACGCCGAACCGGGCCGGGACGGACTTGACGCCGTCCGCGCGGTCCGAGGCCACGTCCTGCGAGGCGAAGATCAGGTCGAAGCCGCCGATCCACACGCCCACCGCCAGGCCCAGGATCACCGCGTCCCAGGACCACGCGCCGGTGACGGCCAGCCAGGCCCCGATCGGCCCGATGGCCTGGGCCAGGCCCAGGATGGCGTGCGGGAAGTTCGTGAACCGCTTGCCGTACGGGTACACCACCATCGGGATCACCGCGACGGGCGCCAGCATCAGGCAGAGCGGGTTCAGCAGCGCCGCCGAGCCGAGGAAGACCAGGAGCGCGATCCCGGCGCCGGTCCAGGCCGAGCGGACCGACACCGCGCCGGTGACCAGTTCGCGGCCGGCCGTGCGCGGGTTGCGGGCGTCGATCTCGCGGTCGATGATCCGGTTGGCCGCCATCGCGAAGGTCCGCAGCCCCACCATGCAGACGGTGACGAGGAGCAGCTCGGCCCAGTGCACGTGCCGGTCGAGCCGGAACATGGCGGTGAGCGCCGCGATGTAGGCGAAGGGCAGCGCGAAGACCGAGTGCTCGATCATCACGAGCCGAAGGAACGCCTTGACCTTGTTGCCCGCCTCCGGCGCGGGTCCCGGTCCGAGGACACCCTCGGCGGTCGTCATCATGCGAGATCCCTCCGGAACTGTTCGAGTTCGGCCCTCAGCCCGTCGAGGGGTACCGGCCCTGTCTCCATGTCGAGGTGATTGGTCTCGTCGTGCCCCAGCGGGGTCAGCCGGACCGTGAACGCGACGGCGTCGTCGCCGACCGGGACGCCGGACAGCCGCAGGGGGTTGCCCCGGCCCTCGCTCACCTCGGCCCGGAAGGCCTCGGATCCGGCCGTACGGGTGCGGGCCGGCAGGCCCTCCGCGAAGGCGGTGACCTCGTCGCCGCCGATCCGCAGGCTCGGGGTCACGCGAGGCTCCGGTGGAACGTTTCCAGGTGGGCCAGGAGCGAAGCCGTGGGGGTCGGTTCCAGTTCCAGGGTCGCGGGCTCCGCCTCCTCGTCCTCGCCCTCCGGCGGGGTGACGTGGGCGGTGAAGGCGTAGCCGTCGGTGCCGGCCGGGCGGGCGTCGACGCGGAGCACGGCGCCGGCCTCGACCGTGCAGGCCTCACCCGTGCCCAACGCGAGCCGCAGCCGCTCGGCGAAGTCCTCCGCCTCGGCGTCGCGCAGGCCGGGCAGCTCGAAGCCGCCGCCCTCGCCGTCCTCCTGTTCCCACATCAGCGCCCAGACGTCGCCGGGGCCGGCGAACTCCTCGGGTGTGACGCCCGCCTGCTCGGCGGCCAGCCGGACGCCGGGGTCCGCCGGGTCGATCTTCGGGCGCAGCAGGGCCACGTAGGCGCTGCCGGTGCCGAGGAAGAGCTCGGGACCTCCGGCCTCGATCGGGCTCACAGGCCGTACTCCTTCCAGCGGCTGTCCACGAGGGCGGCGGTCGCCGGGTCGGACTCGACCATGTCGGGCCAGCCGCCGTCGCGGGTGTAGCCCTCCTCGGGCAGCTTCCTCGTCGCGTCGATGCCCGCCTTGCCGCCCCAGAACTGCTGGTACGAGGCGTGGTCCAGGTGGTCCACCGGGCCTTCCACGACCGTGAGGTCGCGGGAGTAGTCCGTGTTGCCGAGGGCCCGCCAGGACACTTCGTGCAGGTCGTGGACGTCGCAATCGGCGTCCACCACGATGATCAGCTTGGTCAGCGACATCATGTGCGCGCCCCAGATGGCGTGCATGACCTTCTGCGCGTGCTTGGGGTACTTCTTGTCGATCGAGACGATCGCGCAGTTGTGGAAGCCGCCCGACTCCGGCAGGTGGTAGTCCACGATGTCCGGCACGATGATCTTGAGGAGCGGGAGGAAGAAGCGCTCCGTCGCGCGGCCGAGCGGCCCGTCCTCCGTCGGCGGCCGGCCGACCACGATCGACTGGAGCAGCGGACGCTTGCGCATCGTCACGCAGTCGATCTTCAGTGCCGGGAAGGGCTCCTGCGGGGTGTAGAAGCCGGTGTGGTCGCCGAAGGGACCCTCCGGAAGCATCTCCCCCGGCTCCAGCCAGCCTTCGATCACGACCTCCGCGTTGGCCGGGACCTGGAGCGGGACCGTCTTGCAGTCGACCATCTCGATCCGCTTGCCGGCGACGAAACCGGCGAACAGGTACTCGTCGATGTCGCCCGGCAGCGGCGCGGTGGACGCGTACGTCACCGCGGGCGGGCAGCCGAAGGCGATCGCGACGGGGAGCCGCTCGCCGCGCTTGGCGGCGACCGCGTAGTGGTTGCGGCTGTCCTTGTGGATCTGCCAGTGCATGCCGATGGTGCGCTTGTCGTGGCGCTGGAGGCGGTAGAGGCCGAGGTTGCGCACGCCCGTTTCCGGGTGCTTGGTGTGCGTCAGACCGAGGTTGAAGAAGGACCCGCCGTCCTTGGGCCAGGTGAAGAGCGCCGGCAGCTGGTCCAGGTCCACGTCGTCGCCGGTGAGGACGACTTCCTGGACGGGCGCGGCGTCGCCCTTCACCTTCTTCGGGGGCACGTGCACCATCGAGCCGAGCTTGCCGAAGGCCTCGCGGACCCCGATGAAGCCCTGCGGCAGCTCCGGCTTGAGCAGGCCGCCGATCTTCTCGCTGATCTCGCCGTACGACTTGAGGCCGAGGGCCTTCAGCAGGCGGCGGTCGGTCCCGAAGACGTTCATGGCCAGCGGCATCGCCGAGCCCTTGACGTTCTCGAAGAGGAGCGCCGGGCCGCCCGCCTTGTTCACTCTGTCGACGATCTCCCCGACCTCCAGGTACGGGTCGACTTCGGCCTTGATGCGCTTGAGGTCGCCCTCCCGCTCCAGAGCCCGGAGCAGCGAGCGGAGATCGTCGTAAGCCATAGGGGCAAGTATCCGTCACCAACTACTCTGGAGGTGTCACCGGGGCCCCGAGCGGGCCTGCCGTCACTGCCCGGGAGTCGGTTCCACACCGTGCTGCGCTATCTGCCGTTCCTGCTGGTCCTCGCGCTCACCATCTACGCCTTCATCGACTGCCTGAACACGCCCGAGGACGAGGTCAAGCACCTCCCGAAGGTGGTCTGGGTGATCATCATCCTGCTCTTCTCGATCGTCGGGCCGGTGGTGTGGCTGTTCGCGGGCAAGAAGCGCTCGGCCGTCGGAGGTGGCGGCCGCGGAGGCAGGGGGCGGACCCAGTGGGTCGCGCCGGACGACAATCCGGAGTTCCTGAAGTCCCTGCGCGAGGAGCAGGAGAACAAGGACAAGAAGGACAAGGGACGGGACCAGGACCAGGACTAGGCCCCGGCCGTCACCGCGCCCAGGGCAGGACGCGGGTGTCCTCGGCGCCCGCCACGGTGACCACGCCGTCGGCGCGCATGGCGACGTACGCCTCGAAGTGCTCGCAGGCGTGGATCCGGCGCGGCACGTCGGGCGGCAGGACCAGGGTCTGGCCGGCGGCCACCTTCTCGGTGCGGCCGTCGCAGGTGACCTCCAGGGAGCCGGCGGTGAGCAGCCAGACCTGCTCGCGGTTGACGGAGTGCTCGGGTCCGGTGTTGCCGGCGGCCATGTCGACGTGCCAGGTGCTGAGCTCGGAGCTGCCGCGGCTGGGGGCGGCGCGGCCGGTCATGGTGGCGTTCGGGGTGGCGGTGACGTGCTCGGGCGAAACGGTGATGACGTGCACGGCGGGTCCTCGTCTTCTTCTCGGGCAACTGAGTCAAGCTGCTTTACTCGATGGGTTGAGTAAAGCAGCTTGACTCGGCCGTGTCACCATATTTGCGTGACGAGAGAAGAGAACGAGGGCGTCGAGCTGACCTTCCTGCTCGGCCTGGGCTTCCAGCTGATGCTGGGAGAGTTCACCCGGCGCGTGGCCGAGGCCGGATACCCGGACCTGCGCCCCCTGCACGGCATGGCCTTCCAGGCCCTGAAGGGTCCCGGCGCCACGGCGACCGAGCTCGCCGAACGGCTCGGGGTGACCAAACAGGCCGCCGGACAGATCGTCGACGACCTGGAGAAGCGCGGCTACGTCCGGCGCGAGCCGCATCCGGGGGGCGGCCGCCGCAAGCTGGTCGTGCTGACGGCGGCGGCCTACACCCACCTCGCCGTCGCGGGCCGGATCCTGCACGGGCTGGAGGCCGAGCTGGCCGGCAGCGCCGACCTCACGGTCCTGCGCCGGGAGCTCTCGCACCTCGTACGCGCCCTCCACGGGGACGACGGACTGCCGCCCCTGCGCCCGGTGTGGTGAGGGCGGCCCCGGTGGGTCGGGCGCCGGCGGCTACGCCCTGGTGAAGGAGGCGTAGGCCTCGCGCAGCTGCGACCAGCGGGCGTCCGTCCAGGCGGCCCAGTTCACCGGCCGCCCGGACAGGGCGGATTCCAGCAGCTCGAAGTGTTCGTGCCAGCCGGCCAGGCAGTCGAGGCGCTCGTCCTCCGACCCGCCCCGCTCGTTCACGAACCGGATCACCGTCGAATCGGTGCCGACCGCCTCCAGGTGGAAGCGGATCCGCCCGTGCTCGGTGAGCGTGTACTCCACGACCCGCTCCACGTCCCAGGCGGTGACCCGCCCGGTCGCCACGGTCCCGGTGTTCAGCCAGCGCAGCGTGACCGCCCCGCCGAGCCTGCGCTCCAGGACGTCCGCCGCGGCCAGCCAGCCGCGCAGCCCCTCCGGTGTGGTCAGGGCGGGCCAGAGCGCCGCGTAGGAGTACGGCAGGTGCAGCTCGAAGCGGAGCAGCCAGCGGTCTTCGCCGCGGCGCTCGCTGGTGGCGTGGCTCACGAGAGACATGCCACCAGCGTCCCACTCCGGCCGGTCAGACGCCCGAGTAGGAGTGCAGGCCGTTGAGGAACATGTTCACGCCGTAGTAGTTCCAGATCCAGCAGGCGAAGGCGAAGAGCGCGAGGTACGCGGCCTTGCGGCCCTTCCAGCCGGCGGTGGCGCGGGCGTGCAGGTAGCAGGCGTACGCCACCCAGGTCACGAAGGACCAGACCTCCTTGGGGTCCCAGTTCCAGTAGCGGCCCCAGGCGTCGCCCGCCCAGATCGCGCCCGCGATGATCGTGAAGGTCCACAGCGGGAACACGGCCGCGTTGATCCGGTACGAGAACTTGTCGAGCGAGGCCGCGGAGGGCAGCCGCTCCATGACCGACGCGTAGAACTTCCCCGCGGTCCGGCCGTTCGCGATCCGGCCCTCGTAGGCGTCGCGGAAGAGGTAGAGGACCGCGCCGGCCGCGCCGATGTAGAAGACGGCGCCGCAGAAGATCGCGGTGGAGACGTGGATCCACAGCCAGTACGAGTGCAGGGCGGGGACCAGCTGGTCGCTGTCGGTGTAGAGGATCTTGACGGCGATGCCGAGGTCCAGCAGCACGCTGGTGACCAGGATCAGGCCGAGCCAGCGGACGTTCTTCTTCAGCGCGAGCAGGGCGAGGTACGTGCCGACGGCCACCGTGGAGAAGGTGATCGAGAACTCGTACATGTTGCCCCACGGGGCCCGCTGCACCGACATCGCGCGGGCGAGGACGCCGCCCGCCTCGATGAGGAAGGCGAGCGCGGTCAGCGAGATCGCGATCCGCCCGTAGAGGTCGCCCTGGACGGTGCCGCCGCCGGCGCCGGGGCCGTCCGGTACGTCGCGGGTGCCCGCGGCCGAACGGGTGACGACCTTCGGCTGGTCGAGGACGGCGGTGCTGCCCCCGGTCTCACCGGCTCCACCGGAGCTTCGCGCCCCCTTTTGGCGGACCTGCACGGCGGGCGCGGCGGCGGCCCGGTCCTGCGCGGACCCGGTCAGCGCGGCGGCCGTACGGGCCACCTTGCTGCGGCTGCCGAAGGTCCACTCGGCGATGTGCGCGAAGAAGGCGAGCGTGTAGACCGCCATCGACGAATAGATCAGGTAGTTGCTGATCTGAGCCAGGTTCTCATTGGCTGCGGCTGCGAGCGGCGTCATCCGCGCTCTCCTTCAGGGGTTTCTTCGACACGTGGTTCGGCAAGTGCGGCGGGCGCGGACGGCGCCTGCTGGTGCAGCGCGGCGGCCAGGGCCGCCAGCTCCTGCGGGAGCCTGGTGGACTCGCTGCGGCCCAGGCCCGCCATCTCGACGACGGTCACGCCGTCCGGGCCGGCCACCGCGCGGACCCAGATCCGGCGGCGCTGGATGAACAGGGACCCGGCAAGGCCCGCGATGGCGGCGATCGCGCCGGCGAGGGCGAGGCCGCTGCCGGGCTGGTGGGTGACAGAGAAGGTGGCCCACCGCTCGATGCCCTCGAACTTCACGGTGCCCGCGCCGTTCGGCAGGGTCATCGTGTCGCCGACCTTCAGCTTCTGCTTGAACGGCTGGCCGGACTCGTCCTTGAAGGACTGCATCTTGTCCGTCTTCAGCACGTACACGTTCTGCGGCAGGCCCGAGTCCACGCCGAGGCTGCCGTGCCAGGCGTTGAGCATGAGCCGCGGCTGGAGCAGGGCGGGGAACTGCGAGAACATCGTGCCCATGCCCTCGCCGGCGTAGCTCGGCACGAAGACGGCGTTGAAGCCGAGCTGCTCCGCCTTGCCGTCCTTGTCCTTGTAGCCGTCGGTGACCTTGACGGCTCCGGTGGAGGTGAGGTTCGAGTCCTGCGGGAGCATCGGCACGGCGTCCTTGTAGATCACCTTGCCGGTGGGGTCGGTCACCGAGAGGATCGGCGCGTACCCGTGCCCCAGCAGGTAGACCTTGGAGCCGTCGACCTGGAGCGGCTTGTTGACCTGGATCTCGCGCTGCTCCGGCTTGCCGTCGGCGCCCTCGCTGAAGGTGACGTACGCCTTGAAGTCGCGCGGGGTGCCCTTCTGCGGGCCGCTCAGCTCGTACGTCGCGTCGAACCGGTCCAGGGTGAAGCTGAACGGCGGCAGGTCGTCGGGGCGGAAGAGGGTGCCCGCCTTGAAGTCGTCGTACTGGGTGAGGGTGTTCGAGAAGCCGGTGCCGCGCAGGACCAGCTTGCCGCCCTCGGACTTGAAGTACTGGCCCCAGGCGAAGGCCACCAGCATCACGATCAACGCGACGTGGAAGATCAGGTTGCCGGCCTCGCGGAGGTAGCCCTTCTCCGCCGCGACGTGCCCCTTGCCGGCCTCGGTGCGGAAGCGGCGCCCGCGGAGCACCGTCGTGGCGTACGAGAGGACCTCGTCCGGGGTCTTGCCGGTGCGCCAGGTGGTGTGGGCGGGCAGCCGGTCGAGCCGCCTGGGGGCGGCCGGCGGACGGCCGCGGAGCTGGCCGACGAACTGCCAGGAGCGCGGCAGGATGCAGCCGACCAGCGAGATGAACAGCAGCAGGTAGATCGCGGAGAACCACACCGAGCTGTAGACGTCGAAGAGCTGGAGCTTTTCGGCGACGGTCACCCAGGAGGCGTGGGTCCGCTTCCAGTCGGCGACCTTCATCTCGTCGACGTTGCGCTGCGGGATCAGGGAACCGGGGATGGCGCCCAGGGAGAGCAGGAAGAGCAGGATCAGCGCCACCCGCATGGAGGTGAGCTGCCGCCAGAACCAGCGGGCCCAGCCGATCACCCCGATGCCGACGGCCGGCCCGCTCGGGGCGTCGTCCAGCGGCGCGGTGGAGAGCTGGGCTCCGGCCACGGCGTCCGCGGCGTCCGCGGCGGAGTCGGTGGCGTCCGCCGCGGCGGACTCCGGCGACGTCCCGGTGGGTGCCTTGTCAGTCGTACTCATGTCCGTGTAGTCCTCAGATCCCCACCGTGAAGGTTTGGGTCCAGCTCTGCATGTCACTGACGATGCCGGCCCACATTCCTGTGACGAGCAGCAGACCGGTCAGGATCAGCATGCCGCCGCCGATGCGCATCACCCACGCATAGTGCTTCTTCACCCAGCCGAACGCACCGAGCGCCTTGCGGAAGGCGATCGCGGTGAGGATGAACGGCAGGCCGAGCCCGAGGCAGTAGGCGACGGTCAGCAGCGCGCCCCGGCCGGCGCTCGCCTGGTCGAGGGAGAGCGTGGTGACGGCCGCGAGGGTCGGGCCCATGCAGGGGGTCCAGCCGACGCCGAAGAGCACGCCGAGCAGCGGGGCGCCGATCAGGCCTGCCGTCGGCTTCTTGTGGAAGCGGAACTCCCGCATCGTCAGACCCGGGATCGCGCCCATGAAGAAGAGGCCGAGAACGATCACCAGGCCGCCCAGGACCCGGGAGATGATCTCGTTGTTCTCCCGGAGGGTCTCCCCGAAGTAGCCGAAGAGCGCCCCCGTGGAGACGAAGACGACGGTGAAGCCCGCGATGAACAGGGCCGCGCCCGCCAGCATCCGGCCGCGCCGCGCCTCGGCGAGGTCGGCGCCGCTGACGCCGGTCACGTAGGAGAGGTAGCCGGGGACCAGCGGGAGGACGCAGGGCGAGAAGAAGGAGACCAGCCCGGCGAGGACCGAGATGGGCAGCGCCAGCAGCAGCGCCCCGTTCAGGACGGTGGTGTTCACCCCGGTCGCCTCGGCGGCCAGCACGTACTCGACCACGAGGTCACTGCTCCGCGAGGATCGGGTCGATCATCGAGCGCAGTCGCTCCTCGCCCAGCGGGGCCAGGGTGCGGGCGGCGATCCTGCCCTCCCGGTCCAGGACGATCGTGGAGGGGATCGCGTTCGGGTTGAGGGTGCCCTTGGGGAAGCGGAGCATCAGCTTCCCGGCGGGGTCGTAGAGGCTCGGGTAGGTGATCCCGAAGGTCTCCTCGAAGGAGACCGCGTTCTGCGGGCTGGTGTCGCGGGTGTTGATGCCGACGAAGGCGACGTCCTTGCCGGCGTCGGCCAGCTCCTTGGAGACCTTCGCGAAGTCGGGGGCCTCGGCGCGGCACGGCGGGCACCAGGAGCCCCAGATGTTGAGGACGACGACCTTGCCCTTGAGGGTGGTGGTGTCGAGGGTCTTGCCGTCGACGGTCTCCCCGTCGAGCTTGGGGGCCTCGTCGCGCTCTCCCTTGGCGGCGGTGGTGATGCCGGTCGCGCCCGTGACGTAGTTGCCGCCGGTGGAGGTCGTCTTGCCGCCGCCCGAGCCGCCGCAGGACGTCAGGGTCATGACGCCCGCTACGGCCACCGCGGTCAGCAGGGTGGCACGGCCGCCGGTCGAGCGGCAGCTACTTCGGCGGGCACGGGCGCGGCTAGGGCTCATGTGAAAAGTTTCGCATGAGCAATTCGCGGATCTACCGCGCCCCCCGCGGGGATGTCAATGCCCTGGTCAGGCAATGGACGGGCGGAGACCGGCCGCGGTCAGGCCGCGGCCGGGGCGCGGCCGGGGCGCCGGTCAGGCCGCCGTCAGGTACGCGTTCCAGCCGCCGGCCGGCGACTGGCCCGGGCCGAGCCCGCGGAGCCTGGCCAGCAGGTTCGGGTCCTGGACGTCCAGCCAGTCGGTGAACTGCCGGAAGGATACGAGCCTTACATCCCTTTTGTCTGCCATGCCCTTGAGGGCTTCCTCGACGGCGTCCATGTAGATGCCACCGTTCCACTCCTCGAAGTGGTTGCCGATGAACAGCGGCGCGCGGTTGGTCTCGTAGGCCCGCCGGAAGCCGCCGAGGTAGGTGGCCGTGGCCTGGGTGCGCCAGGCCGGGTAGTGGGCGGGCACGCCCCGCGTGGTGTTCTTCGACTGGTTGGCGAGGATGTTGTAGTCCATCGACAGCACCTCGAAGGAGTGCCCGGGGAAGGGCAGGGACTGCAGGGGCAGGTCCCAGACGCCGGACCGGCGCACCGGCCAGACCTGGAGGCCGCCGGGCGAGCTGGAGTCGTAGCGCCAGCCCAGCCGCTGCGCGGTCGGCAGCAGGGCGTCCCGGCCCAGGAGGCAGGGGGTGCGGGCGCCGGCCAGCTCCTTGCGGTAGTCGAAGGGCAGGGGGTCGAGGTCGGTGAAACCGGTGTGGGTGCGCCAGTTGGTGACGAAGGACACGGCCTGGTCGATCTCGCTCTGCCAGTCCTCCGGGGTCCACCGGTCGACGGAGCCGGAGCCGCCGCAGAAGTGGCCGTTGAAGTGCGTCCCGATCTCGTGCCCGTCGAGCCACGCCTCGCGGACGTACGTGAGGGTGGAGCGGACGTTCTCGTCCTTGAGGTAGCCGATGTCCGAGGCCCCGACCGGGTTGTTCGGCGGCTGGTAGAGGCTCCGCTTCGCCTCGGGCAGCAGGTAGATGCCGGAGAGGAAGAAGGTCATGCCCGCGCCGTGGTCCTTGGCCAGCTTGAGGAAGCGGGGGAAGAGGCCGTTGCCGATCTCGCCCGCGCCGTCCCAGCTGAAGACGACGAACTGGGGCGGGGTCTCGCCCGGCTGCAGCGGCACGGGCCGGTCCGGCTGGTTCGGCTGGGGGCCGGTGTCGGCCGTGGAGCCGTCACCGATCAGCTTGGCCGCCGGCTTCCCGCCGGGCTTGGGGTTCTTGACCGGCCCGGGGGTGCCGGGCCCGGCCTTGCCGGGCGCGCCGCAGCCCGCGATCCCCACCGCTGCGGCGGCCCCAAGTCCGAGCCCGAGCACTCCCCTTCGACTGAAGTCGCGCACGCCACCCTCCCCGTCGTCCCTCGCAAGCCCACGTCGAAATCCATATAAACGGACAATTCGGAGCGACTTGCAGCACTGGAACGGTGATTCCCGGCGCAACTTGTATTTATTTAGGTAAAGCTGTAACGGTTCGTAACAGAGCGTCGATCAAGAGCGGTGTGCGAACGGCGTAACGATCCGTCAGGCGCCGAAGGCCTTGGACGCGCCCTTCACCGGCTTCGCCCCGGCCAGCAGGTGCGCCGGGACCAGGTCCCGGGCCGGCTCGCTGTAGCCCACCGACACCAGCTTGTCCCCCTGGAACGTGAAGGACGTCAGCGAGGCGAGCGTGCACTGGCGGCGGCGCGGGTCGTGCCACAGCCGGCGCTTCTCCGCGAAGCTGCGCACGATCCAGATCGGCAGCTGGTGGCTGACCGCCACCGCCTCGTGGCCGCGGGCCGCGTCGCGCGCCGCCTCCAGCGCGCTCATCATCCGGACCACCTGGTCGACGTACGGCTCGCCCCAGGAGGGCTTGAACGGGTTCGTCAGGTGCTTCCAGTTGCCGGGCTTGCGCAGCGCGCCGTCCCCGACGCCGAAGGTCTTGCCCTCGAAGACGTTCTCCGCCTCCAGCAGCCGGGCGTCGGTCGCCAGGCCCAGGCCGTGGGCCTTGGCGATCGGCTCCGCCGTCTCCTGCGCCCGCTCCAGCGGGGAGGACACCACGTAGGAGATGTCCCGGTCCTTGAGGTGCTCGGCGACCCGGTCGGCCATCTGCCGGCCCAGCTCGGAGAGGTGGTAGCCCTCGCGGCGCCCGTACAGGACCCCGTCCGGGTTGTGCACCTCGCCGTGGCGCACCAGGTGTACGACGGTGATCTCGTTGCTGCTCATGCGGTGGCCTCCGCGGCCGCTCGGGCGGCGGCGGGCAGCGCCGCCGCGATGCGCTCGATCGCCCGCTCGTCGTGGGCGGTGGACACGAACCAGGACTCGAAGGCGGACGGCGGCAGGTAGACGCCCTGCGCCAGCATCGAGTGGAAGAAGCCGTTGAAGCGGAAGCTCTCCTGCTTCTTGGCGTCGTCGTAGTTGCGCACCTCGTCCTCGGTGAAGAAGACGGAGAACATGTTCGACGCGGTCTGCAGCCGGTGCGCCACGCCCTCCTTGGCCAGCGCCCCGCTGACCAGGCCCTGGATCTCCTTCGAGACCGCGTCGACCTTCTCGTACGCGGCCGCGTCGAGCAGGCGCAGCTGGGCGAGGCCGGCGGCGGTGGCGACCGGGTTACCGGAGAGGGTGCCGGCCTGGTAGACCGGGCCGGCGGGCGCGAGGTGGCCCATGACGTCGGCGCGGCCGCCGAAGGCCGCGGCCGGGAAGCCGCCGCCCATGACCTTGCCGAAGGTCATCAGGTCGGGCTTGACCCCGTCGACGCCGTACCAGCCGGCACGGGAGGTACGGAAGCCGGTCATGACCTCGTCGGAGATGTACAGGGCGCCGTTCTCGCGGCACAGGTCGGCGAGACCCTGGTTGAAGCCCTCGGCCGGGGTCACGACGCCCATGTTGCCGGGCGCGGCCTCGGTGATCACGCAGGCGATCTCGCCGGGGTGCGCGGCGAAGGCCGCCCGGACCGCTTCGAGGTCGTTGTAGGGGAGCACGATCGTGTCGCCGGCCTGCGCGCCCGTCACACCGGGGGTGTCCGGCAGCGCGAAGGTCGCGAGGCCGGAACCGGCCGCGGCCAGCAGCGCGTCCACATGGCCGTGGTAGCAGCCGGCGAACTTGACGACCTTGGCACGGCCGGTGAAACCGCGCGCCAGCCGGATCGCCGACATCGTGGCCTCCGTCCCCGAGGAGACGAGCCGCACCTGCTCGACGGGCTCGATGCGCGCCACGATCTCCTCGGCGAGCGCCACCTCGCCTTCGCCGGGCGTGCCGAAGGAGGTGCCGCGGGCCACGGCCGCCTGGACGGCCGCGATCACCTCGGGGTGGGAATGGCCGAGGATCATCGGTCCCCACGAGCACACGAGGTCGACGTACTCGCGACCGTCGGCATCGGTGAGGTACGGACCGGTCCCGGACACCATGAACCGGGGCGTACCGCCCACGGCGCGGAAGGCGCGCACGGGAGAGTTCACGCCGCCGGGGGTCACGAGGGAGGCGCGCTCGAAGAGCGTCTGCGAAACTGGGGCTTCATACGGGTACGGGTAGCTCACACCAGCCATGGTCTCAGAGGGCCGGGACAGACTTGCGGACGGGCGTTTCACCGCGTCGCCGCGGGGGAGGTCACTGCCATGATGATCAGGCTGCGTGGCGGGGGCCGCGGAGCCGGGGCGAGCAAGACCAGTCGGGTGGAGATATGCAACGCGGTGGTGGACCGGGCGAGGGTACGGACGGCCTCGATCCGCAGCGCGCCCGCGAAGCCCGCGAGGCCCGGCGCCGGGGCAAGCACCGCCGGCGTGCCACCGAGGCGGCCGACGCCGTCCCGGAACCCACGACGCCGGCGGAGGACCTGCCCAAGGGTCGTGGCATGGGAGTGACGTACAAGTACTTCGGCGCGCCCGACGGCGCCACGGCCGCCCGCGTGCCGGTCACGATGCGGCCCGAGGAGCTCGGCGGCGACGAGCTCGGCATGGGCGGCCTCTTCACCAAGATCAAGCCGGAGACGGTGGCCGCGATGGTCCTGACCGGCATCGAGGGCATACCCCTCCACAAGGTCCCGCCGCTGGAGCTGGTCGTCCTCCACCCCGACTATGCGGTGGTCAAGCTCCCCATGACGGTGGTCGACCCGCTGCGCGGCATCGGCGAGGAGTCCGTGGGCGCGGCGGCCTTCATCTGGTCCACGGTCCCGGACCGCGGCGGCCCGAGCGACGCCTTCAACGTCTACCAGCTGCTCCACGAGTGGCAGGACTTCTCCCACCGCCTGCACGAGGCGGGCCACCAGCCGTACTGCCTGGTCTGGCCCTGACCCGACCCGAACCTCCGCGCCGAAGCTCACGCCGACGACGGGCGGCCCCGCACGGGCCGCCCGTCGTCGGCGTGTGGCCGCGGCGCGGCGGGCACGCCCCCGCGTCCGGCGGGCCCGGAAGCTACTGGGGCGGTTGATGGGGGGCACCCGGCGGTGATCGCCAAGGTGGCCGAAAATGGGTCCCCGATGTCCGGACCGAGCAGGAGCCGGGATCAGCTGATGATCGGCGCCTTCGCGCGGCGCGCGTATCCCGGTCAGCGGGTGGGGGTCCCCGGGTACTGACCGGAGCAAAAGGGAGAGTCCCGATCAAGCCATCTTTGGCGACCCGTCAATTGTGACCATCCGTACCGGGGTTAACCGTTCCGGGCACTGACGAAAACGAAAGTGCACGGACGTTCGGGGAACGTCTGATCGCTACTCAGGAGTAGTGGTTTCCGGACGCCGGGGCAAAGGGCACCTTTGCCCCGGCGTGCAACCTGACCGACTATGTCCGTGCCGCTCGGGTCACCGGAGGTCGCTCAGCACACCACTCACGTTGAGCACCTCGTGGCACTCCTGCGCCTGACGGCCGGTGGCCGGGGTGCCCGGCTTCGCACAGGTCACCTGCACGGTCACAGTCTGGCTCTCGGTGATGCTGATGGGGGTGACCCAGTGGTAGTCCTGGTTGCGGAACGTCTCCAGCGCGATCGTCGTGATCTTGCGGTCGCCGAAGTCGATGGTCACCACCCCTTCGTCGCCCTGGAAGTTCGCGACGACGATGTCCGTGATGCCGAAGGTCTTGCCCGCGGGCACCGTGTAGGTGCCGGTCTTGGCCTGTCCGGCTCCGGTCTGCAGGTCGATGGTGGCGGAGCTCTGCTGGCCGCCGCCTCCCGTACCGCCACCGCCTCCACCCGTTCCGGTGCCGGTGCCGGTGCCGGTTCCCGTACCGGCTCCGCCCGCACCGGGTTGGGTGCCCTTGCCCCCGCCGGCCGGCTGCTTGCCGTCGCCGGTCACCGGGGTCTGCCCGTTCAGGTCGGCGCTGGGCGTCGGCTTGTTGCGGACCTCCTCGGCGGCCTCCTTCGCCGTGCTGCGCACGGCCGGGCGTACCAGCAGGAACCAGGCGAGCAGCAGGGCGAGCAGCGCGGCCAGGACCGCGAGCAGCCACCGCGGGAAGATCGGGATCTGGACGAACTCGGCGTCCAGCGGCACCCGGACGCGCTCCGACGCGGGCCGCTCCGCGCCCTCCTCACGCCCGAGCCCACCGCCGGCGCCAGCGCCCGCGCCCGTGCCGGCGCCGGTGCCGGTGTCACGGGGTGCTGCCTCGACCTCGGCCACGTCCACCGTGAACGGCCAGGTCACCGGGGTGCCGAACCACACCGGCTTGCCGGTGCGGACCCGCAGTCCCACCTCGGCCGACTCGCCCGGCTCCAGCTTCTGCGTCGCGGGGGTGAAGGCGAACTTCAGCTCCTCACCCGGCTGGGCGGGCGTGAAGCCCAGCTGCACGGGGCAGTTGCCCTCGTTGCGCACGGCCAGGCGATAGCGTCCGCGCAGCCAGCCCCGGCGCCGCTTGGGAGCGCTCTCAGCCCTGAGCTCCCGGAACTCCTCGACGTGCACGGTGGTCTCGGGGACCCGCACGGCCTCGGGGTGCTCGGTGGGCAGCACGCGCACGGCGAGCGGCACGTCCCCCGCCCGTACCTGCGGCGAACGGGGCGGCGCCAGCCGGATCGTCACCGTTTCCGAGGTGCCCGGGTAGAGGGAGACGCGCTCGGGCTCCACCGTGGCCCAGGCAGCGCAGTCGCCGACGACCTCCAGGCGGTACGCCTCGACGATGTCGCTGTCGTTGCGGACGGTCAGGCTCGTGGACGCGGTACCGCCCGGCGTCACGGAGACCGGCGGGATGTCGAGGCCGGGCGCGCCAGGGCTGGAAGAGGCTGCTGGGGATATCACGCCACGACGCTACGGCGCCGCTCCGGCCACTTCCACGGACGCGAGGGCAAGGCCCCGGGCAGCCCCGATGCCCCCGCGGACGCCCATCAACTCCCCGCACAGACCGACTCGTTGAACCCCCCTTCATCCGTAACCCCACCTACGCATCACGGAACAGGTACGCCACATGCCTCAGCCTGAGAACAACCGACCCGTCTCCTCATCCGGCGCCGGCGAACGGGTCACCGTGGCCGTGTATGCGCCGGACCCGGTCCTGCACGTCGGGGTCGTCCACCAGCTGCGCCAGCGACCCGAGATCGAACTCGTCGACCTCGCGGACGCCGATGACGCACAGGTGTCCCTCGTCGCCGTGGACAGCGTGGACGACGAGACGGCCGCGCTGCTGTACCGGCTGCGGCACAACTCCGGCACCCGCACCGGGCTCGTGGTCGGCACGTTCGAATCGGGGGACGCCCTGCAACGCGCCATCGAATGCGGGGTCACCGCCGTGCTGCGACGCACCGAGGCCGACCAGGACCGGCTCCTGCGCCTGGTCCTGGCGATAGCCAACGGCGAGGGCGTGCTGCCCGGCGACCTGCTTGCGAAGCTCCTCGACCACGTGGGCAGCCTCCAGCGTTCGACGCTCGACCCGCACGCCGTGTCCCTGTCCACGCTGACCTCGCGCGAGGCCGACATGCTGCGCCTGGTGTCGGAGGGCCTGGACACCTCGGAGATCGCGCGCAAGACCTCGTACTCCGAACGGACCGTCAAGAACGTGCTGCACGAGATCATCACGCGGCTGCACCTGCGCAACCGCACGCACGCGGTCGGCTACGCCCTGCGCCACGGGCTGATCTGACCCGCACGACCAGGCGCCGGTGGCCCGTCGGCGGCCCGCCGGCCCGGACGGGCTGCACCCCCGCTGCCCGAAAGCGCACCGGGTGCTTCCCCCGGGTGCGGCCCCGCGGCCCTGCCGGCGGCGCCCGCCCGGCCGAAGGATGGCGAGGTCATACGTGAATGCTGTACCTGACTGTGAGGTGGACCGTGATGGGCACGGGTGGCTCCGGCAGTCGTCGACGCCGCTGGGGGAGGGCCGGCGCGCCGCTGCTGCTGCTGGTGCCCTTGCTCGCGGTGACGGCGGCCGCCGGCCCGGGCGACGCCGAGGCGCGCCCCCTGGCGGCCGACGCCGGTGACGGCCGGGTCGTGTACGCCGGTACGCGCCACCGGAGCCTCGGCCGGGTGGCGAGCGACGCCTCCAGCACACCGCTGTTCGGTGAGGGCCCGGCCCACCTGGACACCCAGCCCGCCGCGCTGGGCGACCAGTTGGTGTTCGCCGGCCGCCGCGACGAGAAGACCCCGCAGGTGTACCTGCGCGCCGCGGACGGCTCGGTGCGGCGCCTGACCTCCGGCCTGGACGCGGCGAACCCGCGGCTGACCCCGGACGGCCGGTCGGTCGTCTTCGACGCGGCCCAGCCCGCGCCCGCCGGCGGCATCCAGCGCGACCTGTGGCTGGTGCGCACCGACGGCACGGGCCTGACCCGGCTGACCGACTCCCCCGCGAACGAGGAGCACCCCACCGTCTCGCCGGAGGGCGGGCGCCTCGCCTACTCCTCCGACGGTGACAAGGCCGTCGGCCGGCAGGTCTACGTACGGCCCCTGCGCGGCGGCGCCGCCACCCGCGTCACCGACCCGGCCAACGGCACGGCCACCGAGCCGGTGTGGAACCCGGTCGACGACAAGGCGAACCGGGACGTCATCGCCTACACCGCCACCCCGACCACCGCTGATTCGCCCGGGCCCCGCCTGCGCTGGACCGACGGGCGCGGCGACGGCCCGCTGCTGTCCGGCGCGCAGGCCGACTGGCGTACCCGCGGGGCAGCGTGGCTGCCCGACGGGGACGGTGTGCTCTTCCTCAGCCCGGACCGCACCTGTGACTGCAAGGGCGACTGGGACCACGTCTTCCGGGTGCCCGCGCACTCGGCGGACACCCCCCAGCTGGTGCTCAGCGAGGACCGCGAGGTCGGTTCGGCCACCTGGCTCGGCCCGCTGACCGGCGGTGGCGTCGTCGTCGAGCGGACCTCGGCGGCCGGGCCGCACGTGGTGACCTTGCAGGACGCCCGGATGGACGGCTCGGACCCGCGCGACCTCGGCCTGGAGATCCTCAAGGAGGACCCGGCGGCCGACACCAACACCGACCCGGCCAAGGACCCGCTGTTCCAGCCCGCTCCCGGCTCCGACCCGTGGACCGAGCGGCAGAACTACACGCCCGACGGGCGCAGGATCGTGCTGACCCGCTTCGAGGGCAAGCCCGACGCCCGGATCCAGCGGATCTGGCTGGCGGACGCCGACGGAACCAACGCGTTCGCCCTGCCGCTCGCCGGCCGCGGCCCCAAGGACTGGGACACCGACCCGACGTTCTCCCCCGACGGCAGGCTCCTCGCCTTCACCCGGACCTCGCCCGGCGGGGTCGGCGGTGACACGGGCGTCGCGCGCATCCTGATCGCGGACGCCGCCACCGGCGCGATCCGCGGCGAGGTCACCCCGCCGGCCGGTCAGGCCCGGCTGGGCGACGCCCAGCCGACGTGGTCCTCCGACGGAACGACCCTGGCCTTCACCCGCAACCTCGTGATCAACGGCAACGGCGCGAACAAGCACGTCTGGACCGTGCCCGTGGACCACCTGGACCGCCAGCGCGACCTGAGCGCCACCCTCTGTCCCGGTGCGTGCGAAGTCATCGACGACAGCCCGGCGTTCTCCCCGGACGGCGCCACCATCGCCTTCAACCGCAAGAACGGCGGCGGCCGCGTCGACGAGCGCAACGGCATCCTGCTCGCCTCCGCGACCGATGGTTCCTGCCGGGTCCTGCTGCCCGACGCCGCCCGCGACGTGCCGGGGGCCTGCGGGCGGGAACTGCCCGAGCCGCCCGCCAAGGGACCGTTCCAGCCCCGTGACGCCGCGTGGACCGCCGACGGCAAGAGTCTGGTGCTCAGTGCCCGCGGCTCCCGCGCCCCCAACAGCCCGGAGAAGCTGAAGCTGGTCGACGTGGCCTCCGGAAACCACACCCTGCTCGTCGGCGGCCTGCCGGGCCGCCAGAAGGAACCCGGCGTGCAGCAGTCCGTGGACCTCGCGGTACGGGCCCCCGAGAAGGCCGCGCCGGTCACCGTCGGCGGCTCCGCCACCGTCCGTGTGGACGTCGTCAACCAGGGTCCCGCCGCCTCACCCGGAACCCGGCTGACCGTCTCGCCCCCGCTCGGCGTGGGCGTCACCGGGCTCACCGCGCCCGGCGCCACCTGTGACACGGCCGCGCTGACCTGCACCCTGGGCGTGGTCCGCCCCGGCACCACCGTCCCGGTGACCGTCACCCTCACCGGCGTCACCCCCGGGGACCAGCCGGTGGACTGGTCCGTCACCGGCACCGTGATCGACCCCCGCCCCAGCGACAACTCCGGGCGGACCGTGGTGCCGGTGCGCGAGGCACCCGTACCCCCGAAGCCGACCCCGACCCCGCCGACCCCGACCCCGGCGCCGCCGACGCCCGCCCCGCCGACGACGCCCGCGCCGCAGCCCGAGCCGCCCGCACCCCCGGCCGGCCCCGGGCTGAGCATCACGGCGCAGCCCAACCCCGGCTACGTCGGCGGCCGCGTCGTCGTCACGTACACCGTCCGCAACGGCCGCAACGCCCTCGCCACCGGCCTGCGGCTGCGCATCGGCCTCCCGCAGGGCATACCGAGCACCGGAATGCCGCCGGGCTGCGACACGAACGGGGAGTGCGCCCTGCCGGACCTGGCCCCGGGCGCCCGGAACGTCCTGCGGGTCGTCCTCACCCCCGACAAGGCGCTCACCGCCCGGGTGACCGGCAACCTGACCACGACGGGCACGGACGCCGACCCCCGCGACAACACCGCCCAGCAGCAACTGCGCATCCTCCAGCCGCGCATCGTCGCCGTCCCGCCGATCGGCAGGCCCGGCTTCGTCACCTCCGTGCGCGGCGAGGACTTCCCGCCCGGCGTGCCGGTGCGCTTCGTGTGGAAGCCGGGCATCACGGCGGCCGCGGCACCGACGTTCCCGCAGCGCGACGGCACGTTCATCGGGCAGCTGCTGATCCTGGCCAAGGACCAGACGGGCCCGCGCACCATCACCGCGAGCGGCCCCGGCTTCTCGCCGGTGCAGACCGACTTCCTGGTGGTCAGCGGCTCGGTGCAGCCGCCCGACGAGGTGACCCGCCGATGATCCACGAAGTCGACGAGGGGCTGCGCCGGCTGCTGACGGAGTCCGGCCTGGAGGCCTCGGGCATCGAGGTGGTCTTCGACGCTCCGACGAGTGACTGGGCGGCGCGCCGCAGCGCGCCCACGGTCTGCGTGTTCCTGTACGACATCCGCGAGGACCACACCCGGCGCGGCAGCGGCGCCGGCGAGGTGTACGACGCGGACGGCTTCGTCGTCGCGCGCCGCACCCCGCCGCGCTGGTTCGAGCTGACGTACCTGGTCACCGCGTGGGCGAGCCGGCCGCAGGACGAGCACCGGCTGCTCTCCCAGGTGCTCTCCTGCCTCGTGAACACCGACACGCTGCCCCCGCGCCTGCTCACCGGCACGCTCGCCGAACTCGGCCTGATCGTGGACGTCGACGCGGGCGGCACCGGCATGGACGCACCGGCGGCCTCCGACGTGTGGTCGGCGCTGGGCGGCGACCTGAAGCCGTCCCTCGGGCTGCGCGTGAAGGCGCCGCTGGCCGGCATCAGCACGATCACGGCCCCGCCGGTCACCGAGGGGCTCGTGGTGAACTCCGTACCGCAGGTCGATCCGGACGGGTCCGCCGCGGGCGGGGCCGACACGGAAGGGGCGGAGCGGGACGGGGCCGAGCCGGACGGGGCCGAGAGCCGGCGCCGGCTGCGCTACGTCGGCCTGAGCGAGCCGGGCCCGGAGGGCTTCGGCGGCTCCCGGCCACGGCCGAACGTCCCCGCGCGCCGCCGACGGGGGGAGAGGCAGCCGTGACGCAGACCGTCCGGCCGGAGACCGCGCCCGCGGACCCGGCCGACACCACCCCCCACCTGTGGACCCGCCTGCGGCTCGTCGAAGAGCGGGTACGCCGCGCGGTGGAGCTCCGCCGGGCCGTCGACCCCGACCCCGACGACCCTTACCGGGGCCAGTACCTCACGCCCGAGGCCGCGGCCCGCGTCCTGGACGGACCGAACGGCCCCGGCCTGCCCGCCCTCGCCCCGGACGCGCCCCCGCCCGGCTCACCGCTCGACGTCCTCGCCACGCGCTTCGCGTTGGAGCCGCTCGACCTGGACCTGCTCCTGGTGGCGCTGGCGCCCGACCTGGACGCCCGCTTCGAGCGGCTCTACGGCTACCTCAACGACGACCTGACGCGCCGCCGGCCCACCGTCGGACTCGCCCTCGAACTGTGCGGCCGCACCGGCGTGGCAGCCGCGCGGTTCCGGCTCTCCCCCACCGCGCCCCTCGTCGCGGGCGGTCTGCTGGAGGTCACCGAGCCCGAACGGCCTCCCCTGTCACGGGTACTGGCCGTCCCGGACCGGGTCACCGCCCACCTCCTGGGCGACACCTCGCCCGACCCGCGGCTGGCCGACGTGCTCGCCGCGGCCACCGACGACCCCGCCGTCGAACCGGCCGAGCTGGCCCGGGCCGTCGCCGCGGCCGGCAGCGGCACCCGCCACGTCCACCTGCGGGCCCGCGGCGGCGACCCCGCCGGGCTCGCGGTCGCCGCACTGCACGCGTACGGGCCCGCTCCCCTCGCCCTGGACGCGGCGGCACTGGCCCCGCACGCCCGCGCGCTGCCCGAACTCGCCCGCGCCGTCGCCCGCGAGGCCCGCCTGACGGGGGCCGGCGTGCTGCTCGGGCCGCTGGAGGAACTGCCGGAGCAGCCCGACGAGCGGGTCCGCGTCCTGCGCACCCTGTGCACCGTGCTGCGCGGCATCCCCCTGTTCACGTACGGGACCAGCGGCTGGGAACCCGCCTGGGCGGCCGCCACCCCCGTCACCCTCACCGTGGCGGCCCCCACCCCCGAGCGGCACGCCACCCGCTGGCGGCACGCGCTGGAGCGGGCCGCCGGAGAGCACGGCGCGGCCGGGGACGCCGACGCGCTCGCCCGGTCCGTGTCCGCGCACCGCCTCGACGCCGGCCAGCTGCGGCGCGCCGCCGACACCGCGGTGCGCACCGCCGCACTCGACGGCCGCCCGCTCTCCCCCGACGACCTGCGCACCGCCGTACGGGCCCAGAACGGCGCGGGACTCGCCCGCCTCGCCCGCCGGGTGGAACCCGCGGTGGGCTGGGACGACCTGGTGCTGCCCGCCCCCACCCACCGCCGGCTGCGGGAACTCGCGGTGCGCGCCCGCCACCGCGACCAGGTCCTCGGCCAGTGGGGCATGCGGCCCGGCGGCGGCCGCGGACGCGGGGTGATCGCACTGTTCGCCGGGTCGTCCGGCACCGGCAAGACCATGTCCGCCGAGGTGGTGGCGGCCGACCTCGGCATGGACCTGTACGTGGTGGACCTGTCCACCGTGGTGGACAAGTACGTCGGCGAGACCGAGAAGAACCTGGAGCGGATCTTCACCGAGGCGTCGGCCGTCAACGCGGTCCTGCTGTTCGACGAGGCCGACGCGATCTTCGGCAAGCGCTCCGAGGTGAAGGACGCCCACGACAAGCACGCCAACATGGAATCGGCGTACCTGCTCCAGCGGATGGAGTCCTTCGACGGCCTCGCCATCCTGACCACCAACCTGCGGGCCAACCTCGACGAGGCGTTCACCCGCCGCCTCGACGTGGTCGCGGACTTCCCCGTGCCCGACGCCGCCCAGCGCCTGGCCCTGTGGGAGCGGTGCCTGGGCGGGCGGCTGCCCCGGGCCGGCGACCTCGATCTCGCCTTCTGCGCCGACCGCTTCGAACTGGCCGGAGGCTCGATCCGGGCCTGCGCCGTGACGGCCGCCTACTTCGCGGCCGCGGCGGGCGAACCCCTGACCATGGGCCAGGTGGTGAAGGCGGTCGCCCAGGAGTACCGCAAGCTGGGCCGGCTGGTCCTGGAGAGCGAGTTCGGTCCGTACCTGGGGCAGATCACCGAGGTGTGAGCGCGCTGCCTGGCCGGTCCGGCGGGGGCGACCAGGAGGGCAGCGCACTTGCCCCCGGCCAGGGCCGAACGTCTCTGCCCCCGACGGCGACCTCCGGAAAGGCTGTGGACAGACCTGATCAACCCTGATCACAGAGCCGTAACCCGAAGGAGCGAGCATGCCGACGTACCTCACCCCGGGCGTGTACGTGGAGGAGGTGCAGTCCGGTGCTCGCCCGATCGAAGGGGTCGGCACCGCCGTCGCCGCGTTCGTGGGCTTCGCCCAGACCGGCCCGTTCCACGAGCCGACCCTGGTCACCAGCTGGGACCAGTACTCCCAGCACTTCGGCGGCTTCACCGAGGGCACCTACCTGCCCCACGCCGTCTACGGGTACTTCGCCAACGGCGGCGGCGCCGCCTACGTCGTCCGCGTCGGCGGCCAGGCCCAGGACACCTCCGCGCCGGCCGCGGGCTCCGCCCCCCAGCCCCGTGCCGCGGAGCCCGTCGAGCTCGGCGGCTTCGCCATCACCGCCCGGCCGGGCGTCACCGGCGTGTCCGTGGAGATCGCCGACTCGGACGGCGAGAACCCGCCCGAGGACCGCTTCAAGGTCCTGGTCCGCCAGGGCGAGCAGGTGGCCGAGACCTACGAGGTGTCCGCCCGCAAGAACGTCAAGGGCTACCTCGTCACCCAGGCCCGCGCCTCGAAGCTGATCGAGGTCACCGAGCAGCGGGGCGCGGCCCAGACCCGGCCCGCCGGGCAGATCGTCGCCGTGCCCGACGCCGCCGTCGCGTCGCCCGCCCCGGCCGGCCGCGGCGGCGTGGCCCGCCTCGACCCCGCCGAGTACGTGGGCGACTCCGCCGCCCGCACCGGGTTCGCCGGCCTGGAGACCATCGACGAGATCACCATGGTCGCGGTCCCGGACCTGATGAGCGCCTACCAGCGCGGCGACATCGACTCCGAGGGCGTGCGCACCGTACAGCTCGCGGTGATCTCGCACTGCGAGCAGATGGGCGACCGCGTGGCCGTCCTGGACACCCCGCCCGGGCTCTCCGCCCAGCAGGTCCGCACCTGGCGCAACGACGAGGCGGGCTACGACTCCCGCTACGCCACCCTCTACTACCCGTGGGTGAAGGTCTTCGACCCGGCCGCCGGGCGCAACACGACCGTCCCGCCGAGCGGCCACGTCGCCGGCGTGTGGGCGCGCAGCGACGCCGAGCGCGGCGTCCACAAGGCCCCCGCCAACGAGGTGATCCGCGGCGCGGTGGACCTGGAACTGCGCCTGAGCAAGGGCGAGCAGGACCTGCTCAACCCGATCGGCGTGAACTGCGTACGGGCCTTCCCCGGCCGGGGCATCCGGATCTGGGGCGCCCGCACCCTCTCCTCCGACCCGGCCTGGCGCTACCTGAACGTGCGCCGCCTCTTCAACTACCTGGAGGAGTCCATCCTCCTGGGTACCCAGTGGGTGGTCTTCGAGCCCAACGACGACCGGCTCTGGTCGAGCATCCGGCGCAACGTCACCGCGTTCCTCACCGAGGAGTGGCGCCGCGGCGCGCTGTTCGGCCGCACGGCCGCCGAGGCGTTCTACGTCAAGTGCGACCGGGACAACAACCCGCAGGAGTCGATCGACCAGGGCCGCGTGGTCTGCGAGATCGGCGTGTCGCCGGTCAAGCCCGCCGAGTTCGTGGTGTTCCGGCTGGCCCAGTTCTCCGACAGCACCAGCCTCATCGACGAGTGACCCTCCGGGGCAGCAGCAAGGAAAGGTGAAGGACAGTCATGGCAGAGGGCGATGCTCTTTCCACCCATATCTTCGGCGTACAGCTCGGCGGCTACCTGGTCGAATCGATCCAGGAGATCAGCGGCCTGACCGTCGAGGAGGAGGTCGTCGAGGTCCGCCAGGTCAGCGCGGAGGGCAAGCAGATCATCCGCAAGCAGCCCGGCGCCCGCCAGGCCGGCGAGGTCACGATCACCCGGGGACTCGACAAGAGCAGCGAGTTCACCAAGTGGATCAAGGAGACCCTGAACAACGGGGCCGTCGACACCGCTCGGCAGAACCTCACCATCGAGATCAAGGACTCCACGGGCGCGACCATCCGCCGCATCCAGCTGATGCAGGGCTGGGCCTCCAAGTGGGAGGGCCCCTCCCTCAAGGCCGGCGAGTCCGCCGCGGCCACCGAGTCCGTGACCATCGTGTTCGAGGAGATCATCGTCGAATGAGACGTCGTACGGTGACGGCAGGAAGCCTGGAGGAGATCCTCCAGGTCACGGCGCCCACGACGGCCCCGGAGCAGGCGGTGGCGCCCCCGGCCGCCGCCGCTCCGGCGGCACGCGAGGACCACGGCCTGCGGACGGAGTTCGAGTTCGAGCTGCCGCGCGGGTACGTCGACGAAGCGGGCACGCTGCACCGGCACGGCTCGATGCGCCTGGCCACCGCCCGCGACGAATTGCGCCCGCAGATCGACCTGCGGGTCAAGGAGAACCCGGCGTACCTGAGCGTGGTGCTGCTCAGCCAGGTGATCACCCGGCTCGGCACCATCACCGACGTGCACGCCGGGATCGTCGAGCGGATGTACGCGACCGACGTCGCGTTCCTCCAGGACTTCTACCGGCGCGTCAACAGCGAGGGACACACCCGCGCGGCGGTCACCTGCCCGCACTGCGAAGGCGGCTTCGAGGTCGACCTGTCCGGTGGGCGCCTGGGGGAATCGTGACGTACGCCCTCCCCCGGCTCAAGGAGGAGATCGCGTACATCGCCTACCACTTCCACTGGCAGCGCGACGAGATCCTCGACCTGACCCACGGCGAGCGCCAGGAGTGGGTCACCGAGATAGCTCGAATCAACACCCGTGTGAACGAAGGCGGTTGAACGCATGGCATGGCGGGACAGGCTGCGTCGGCGCACCGCCGTGCCGGAGGCCGCGAACGGCCGCGGAGCGGAGCCGTCCGCGGCCTCCGGCGGCGCGGCCGCCGCACCGCAGACCGGTGGGCTGCAGACCGGTGGGCCGGGGACCGGTGTGCCCGGCGACTGGGACGGCGGCTGGCGCATGACGGCGCAGCCCGTACTGACCGTGGCCCGCGCGGCCATCGGCGTCAGCGACGGGCTGGCCTTCCGGTCCGGCCTGGCCGCGTGGCGCGACCCGTCGTTCGACAGCGGGCTCGGCCACGCCGTGCTGCCGTCCGCCCCGGCCGGTCTCGTACGCGGGGTCACCCGCCCCGCCGGAGCCGGCCCCGCGCCCACCGCCGCCAGTGGCGGCGGCCCGCTGCTGCTGCGGGCACTGCGGCAGCAGCCGGAGACGCAGCCGCCCCCTGCGGGCGACACCCCGCAGACCCCGCGCCGCGTCCGGCCCGACGCCCCGTCGTCGGGCGGTACGTCGTCCCGTACGGGCAGCCCGGGCACGCGCGGCCCCTCCGCGGCCGTACTCGGCACGCCCGCTCCCGCCGTACAGCGGGCCGCGGCGACGGGCAGCGGCGCGGCCGCGGCGCCTGCCGCGCCCGACCGTGCGCCGACGCCGCCGCGGTTCCCGCTCATCCGGCGTATCGCGGTGGTCCCCCCGGCACCGGCGCCCCCCGGAGCGTCCGCCCCGTCCCCGTCCGGTCCGCCCGTGCAACGGTCCGGGTCCGCCCCGGCGGCCACGGGGGCCCGCCCCGGCCGCACCGGCGAGGAGCAGCCCGTCGCGGTCCGGCCGCGCGCGGTCGGCCGCACGCTGACCGTCGCCCGGGTCCCGGCCACGCCGAGGCGCCGCGTGCCCGTACGCACGATCCCGGCGCCGGTCCCGGTCCCGGTCCCGGCCGCTTCTGACACGGCCGTACAGCGCGCGGGAAGCCGCGCACGGCTCGGCAGCGCCCCGCACACCGAACTCCCGCCCACGGCCACCCCGTCGGCCGCCCCCGCGCCCGCCCCGGCGATGCCGATGGTCCAGCGCCAGGCCGAGCCCGACAGCACAGGGCCGACCCCTGCCCCGGACCGCCGCCCGGAGAAGCTCGCACCCGGCGCGCAGCGTGCCGCCACGCCCGCCAGTCGTGAGCCCGAGCGCACGGCCGACCCGGACGCGCCTGTGCAGCGTGCGGAAAGCCGGCCGCCGCTCGGCGCGCCCCTCACCGAACTCCCGCCCACGGCCACCCCGGTGGACCGCCCCGCAGCGACCCCGGCGCCCACCCCGGCCCTGCCCATGGTCCAGCGCCAGGCCGAGCCCGACCCGGACCGCCGCCCGGAGGCGAAGCCCGGCGCGCAGCGCCGAGCCGAGCCCTCGACCGATCGTGCCGCCACGCCCGCCAGTCGTGAGCCCGAGCGCACCCCGCAGCGCCAGGCAGCGCCCACGGCCGGCCCGGACAAGCCCGTGCAGCGTGCGGAAAGCCGGCCGCCGCTCGGCGCGCCCCTCACCGAACTCCCACCCACGGCCACCCCGGCGGACCGCCCCGCAGCGACCCCGGCGCCCACCCCGGCCCTGCCCATGGTCCAGCGCCGGGCCGAGCCCGACAGCGCAGGGTCGAAGCCCGCCCCGCAGCGCCAGGCCGAGCCCGACAAGGCGGGGCCGAAGCCCGGCGCGCAGCGCCAGGCGCGGCCGGCCGCCCGCGCCGACGCACCCGTGCAGCGCGCCACCAGCCGCCCGCCGCTCGGCGCACCGCTCACCGAACTCCCGCCCACGGCGACCCCGGCGGACCGCCCCGCGGCGACCCCCGCCCTGCCCATGGTCCAGCGGGCCGAGCCCGACAACACAGGGCCGAAGCCCGGCGGGCAGCGCCAGGCCGAGCCCGCCGCCGGGCCGGACAAGCCCGTGCAACGCGCGGCCAGCCGCCCGCCGCTCGGCGCGCCGCTCACCGAACTCCCGCCCACCGCAACCCCGGCGGACCGCCCCGCGGCGACCCCCGCCCTGCCCATGGTCCAGCGGGCAGAGCCCGACAACACAGGGCCGAAGCCCGGCGGGCAGCGCCAGGCCGAGCCCGCCGCCGGGCCGGACAAGCCCGTGCAACGCGCGGCCAGCCGCCCG
>NZ_JBIAJH010000020.1:117367-148062 GCF_042871845.1 Streptomyces sp. NPDC005533
CGCCGCTCGGCGCGCCGCTCACCGAACTCCCGCCCACCGCAACCCCGGCGGACCGCCCCGCGGCGACCCCCGCCCTGCCCATGGTCCAGCGGGCCGAGCCCGACAACGCGGAGCCGAAGCCCGGCGCGCAGCGCCAGGCCGAGCCCGCCGCCGGCGCCGCCGCACCCGTGCAGCGCGCGCGCAGCCGCGCACCGCTCGGCGCGCCCCTCACCGAACTCCCGCCCACGGCAACCCCGGCGGGCCGCCCCGCCCCGGCCTTGCCCATGGTGCAGCGCCAGGCCGAGCCGTCGGCCGGCGCCGAGCCCGCGGGGCGGGCCGCGCCGCGCGTCCGCACCGGCCTGGGCGCGCCGCTGACCGCGCTGCCGCCGAGCGCGGCGCCGCCCGTTCCCGCCTCCTCCCGTGCCCGGGCGGCGGCTCGGCCCCTGTCCCACGCCGACATCCAGCGCGCACTCGCGGTCGGGGCCGCGTCGACGCCGACCGGCCACGCGCCCGTGCCGGGGACGGGCGCCGTACAGCGCCGTACTGGCACATCCGCCACGCCCGCCACGCCCGCCGGTTCCGCCCACCCGGTTCCGCTGGTCGTCGCGCGGTCGGTCACCGACAAGACCGCGGGCCACGCCCCGACGACGCCTCCGGCGCCCCGCACCCTCCAGCTCCTGGCGGCGCGGCCGCTGCCCTTCGGCACCCGTGACATGGGGAGCGCGGCCGCGCCCGCCCCCCGCCCCGCGGGCCGTCCCGTGGTGGCGGCGCGCTGGCCCGCCGCGTCGAGCGCACCGCAGCAGGTCCAGCGCGCCGCGGTGGACGGGCCGCGCGGCGGCCACGGCCCGCGCCCGCCGCACGTCGTGCGTCCGGCGCCCGGCCCGCGTCCCGCGCCCGCGTCGGCCCCCGCCCGCGCCGCGGCCACCCCCCTGCCCGTGACGGGCCCGCAGGCACCGCCTGTCGTGGTGCAGCCGGCGCCGGCCGTGTCATCGGCGCGGCCCGTACCCGTCGTACGCCCCCGGACACCGGCCGCCTTCGGCACCCCGGGCCCGCCCGCCCCCGCGCCGGCGGCGGCGGGCGTTCCCCAGCCGGCGGGCCCGCCTCCGGTGCAGCGGGCCCCGGGCGGCACCCCGAGCGGTCCCGGGCCGACCAGCCGCGGGCCCGGCGGCGGCGGTGGTGCCACGTCCCGGTCCGCCCCGGCCGACCGGCGCGCGGCCCCGCAGGTCCCCGACGCCGACCTGGACGATCTCGCGCGCCGTCTGCTGGATCCGGTCTCCCGCCTGCTGCGCACCGAGCTGCGGCGCGGCCGGGAACGCGCGGGCCGGCCCTTCGACGGCCGTCGCTGAGACCACGTACACGAGAAACGGACGACGGACCGATGACGGACAACATCTTCGCGACCAGCGTGTTCTTCCGGCTGGCGATCGGCGGCAACGACCTGGGCGCCTTCCACACCTGCTCCGGCATGGGCGCCGAAGTCGAGATGGAGAGCTACGCCGAGGGCGGCAACAACGGCTTCACATGGCAGCTGCCGGGCCGCGTGACCTGGTCGAACATCACCCTCAGCCGGCCCGTCACCGCCGACACCGCGAAGATCGGCCGCTGGCTCGACGAGACGCTGCGCCGGGTCGAGCCCAAGGACGGGGAGATCGTGGCCCTGCGGCCCGACCTCAGCCGGATCATCAGCTGGCAGGTGTTCGGGATCGTTCCCGTCCGCTGGCAGGGGCCTTCCTTCGACCCCGCCAACTCCGCGGCCGCGGTGGAGACGCTGGAGATCGCCCACCAGGGCCTGCTGCCCTCCTGACCCGGCGGCACCACCCCGCACCCGCCCGCACCACCCCGCCCCCGCTCCGGAAGGGAGTCCACGCCATGGCCTCATCGGCACGCGCCAGCCGCGCCAGGGCCCAGCTCACCCTCAAGGAGCCCCCGACCTCGGTCGGGGCCAAGCCGGGCGGCATGATCGCGAAGCTCGACCTCCAGTTCAACCCCTCGACCCTGCAACTGGGCAAGACCACCGAGTGGCGGCGCTCCCCGTCGCGGATGGCGGGCCAGTCGGCGCTGCCCGAGTTCGTGGGCAGCGGTCCGCGCACCCTCAGCCTGGAGGTGTTCCTGGACGCCACCGCCACCCACGACAACTCCGTGGAACAGGCGGTGGAGAAGCTGATGAAGGCGTGCGTGCCGACCCCCGCCAGCCTCGGCCGCAAGAAGCCGGCGAGCCCCTGGGTGCGCTTCGAGTGGGGCAGCGCCCGGACGACGTCGTTCGACGGGGTCCTGTCGAACCTGTCGGTGTCGTACACGCTCTTCGACGTGGACGGCAAGCCGCTACGGGCCACCTGCTCGCTGTCCATCGAGGAGGCGAGCGTGGACCCGCCGGGCCAGAACCCGACCTCCGGCGCACGCACCGCCCGCAGCACGCACATCGTGGTGGCGGGCGACAGCCTCGCCATGCTCGCCTGGCGCGAGTACGGCGACGCGACGGCCTGGCGGGCCATCGCGGAGGCCAACCGGATCGACGACCCCATGGCGCTCGTCCCCGGCACCGAACTCGTGGTGCCGGCCCTGCAGGACCAGCACGGCGAGGAGGAGCAGCGGTGAGCGGATCCGAAACCGGAGGCCGGTCGTTCGCGGCCGACCCGATCGTGGAAGCCCCCGGCGAACTGCCGCAGATCTGGGCGGCGCAGCTGGTGAGCTGCGTCGTCGACGAGAACGTGGGCCTGCCGGACACCGCGGTGCTCACCTACCGCGACCCCGACCACGAGTTCCTGCGCGCCACCGGCATCACCATCGGCTCCCCGCTGAGGGTGTCGGTGATGACCGTGAAGGGCCAGGCGCGGGAACGGCTGTTCAACGGCGAGGTCACGGCCCTGGAGATCGACCGCGACCGCACCGGCTCGTTCACCGTCGTGCGCGCCTACTCCAAGGCGCACCGGCTCCAGCGCGGCCGCAAGGTCGTGGCGTACCGGAACATGACGGCCGCGGCCATCGTCCGCAAGGTGGCCGCCGGAGCGGGCCTCGCCGTCGGGAAGGTGGAGGCGGCTCCGGTGACGTACAAGCAGCTGTCCCAGGCGAACGTCTCCGACTGGGACTTCCTGCAGTTCCTCGCGGGCGAGAGCGGCGCGCAGGTGCGCGTCGACGACCAGGGGCTGCTCCAGTTCACCCGGCCCGTGAAGGCGTCCGGGGCGCCCGCCCCGTCGACGTCGGCCGTGCGCAACCCGATGGTCCTGGAGTACGGGAGGAACCTCCTCGCCCTGCGGGCCGCGCTGTCGGCCGCCGACGGCGCCTCCAAGGTGCAGGTGCGCGGCTGGGACGTGACCACCAAGCGGCCGCTGGTCGCCGAGCAGCCGTCCGTGGTCAGCGACACGGTGGTGCCGGGCCTCAGCCCCCAGTTCGCCGCACGCTTCGGCACGTCGACCGTGGCCGTCACCGACACCCCGTACCGTACGCAGGCCGAGACCACGGCGGTCGCGAAGGCGGCGGCGGACGAGGTCAGCTCCGGCTTCGGCGAGCTGGAGGCCGTCGCCGAGGGGAACCCGCTGCTGCGGGCGGGCAAGGCCATCGCGCTCGGCAACGTGGGTCAGGCGTTCTCCGGCCGGTACACGGCGACGGCCGTGCAGCACGTCCTGGAGCCGCACGGCGGCTACCGCACCACCGTGTGGGTCAGCTCCAGCCCCGACCGCTCCCTGGCCGGCCTGGTCACCGGCGCCAACGCGCCGGGGCGCGGCCCGCGCATCCCGGGGCTGGCGATCGGCGTGGTCACGGACGTCCGCGAACCGAACGGCTCCCAGCGCGGGGCGGTGCGCCTGAAGTTCCCCTGGCTCGACGACACGTACGTCAGCGACTGGGTGCGCACCGTCCAGTGGGGCGGCAAGGGCGGCGGCGGCGTGGTGAGCCCCGAGGTCAACGACGAGGTGCTCGTCGGGTTCGAGCAGGGACTCCTCGACAGCCCGTACGTCCTCGGCGGCCTCTACAACGGTGTGGACCAGCCCTCCCCGCACGACGTACCCCTGATCGACAAGACCAGCGGGAAGGTCAACCGCCGTTCGGTGGTGTCGCGTTCTGGCCACCGGGTGGAGCTGCTCGACGCGCCGGCGCCGGGCCCCTCCGGGCTGCGGCTGGTGACCGGGGACGAACGGCTCGAAGTGCGCATGGACGACCGCCGGGACCGCATCGAGCTCACCGTGTACGCGGGGCGGGGGCGCCCGCTGACCTCGGTCCTCCTCGACAAGAACGGCATCACCCTGGACGCCCGGCGGGGCACGGTGAAGGTGTCCGGCCGCCAGGTGGACATCGACGGCACCGCCGGGGTCAGCATCGGCGGCCGCTCGGTGAAGGTGAACGGAACCGCCGACGTCACCGTCAACGGCGGCCTGCTCGCCACCCTCAAGGCCCGGCTCATCCGGATCAACTGACCCGCCCCCGTCCACCGCCACTCGCACCACGACCGCTTTACCCGAGGAGGACCCGATGCCAGCCGCAGCCCGGACCGGCGACCCCACCAACCACGGTGGCCGGATCGCCACGCCACCGCCCGGCGCCGCCGCGTCGGTGGCCACGGTGCTGATCGGCGGCCTGCCCGCCGCCGTCGTCGGCAGCCTGCACGTCTGCGTGGTCCCCCCGCACGCCGCACTGGGCCCGGGCAACGTGGTCATGCCGAACCCGGCCGCGCTCGCCGCGGGCACGGTGCTCATCGGCGGGCTGCCCGCCGCCCGGGCGCGCGACCAGACCTCGTGCGGCGCCATGATCCTCACCGGCGCCCCCACCGTCCTGATCGGCGGTGTGTGATGAGCGAACGGTTCATCGGGCGCGGCTGGGCCTTCCCCCTGCGGGTCGGACCGACCGGCGGGATCGCCATGGTCGAGCGGGAACGCGAACTGGAGGAGGCCATCCGGCTCGTCCTCGGCACCGCTCCCGGCGAGCGGCCGATGCGCCCCGAGTTCGGCTGCGGCATCCACGAGTACGTCTTCGCCCCCGGCGACGGCGACACCGCCGGGCGGGTCGCCCAGCAGGTGCGCGAGGCCCTGGAGCGCTGGGAGCCCCGGATCGCGGTGGACGAGGTCGTCGTGGCCTTCGACGCCGTCGAGGCGGGCACCCTCTACATCGATGTGCACTACACGGTGCGCACCACCAACGACCGGCGCAACCTGGTCTTCCCCTTCTACACGATCCCCTCCGAGGAGGGGGCCGAGGAAATGGTCGCGGACTGATGGCCCTGCCCTCCCCCAACCTGGACGACCGCCGGTTCCAGCAACTCGTCGACGAGGCGAAGCGGTACGTGCAGCAGCGCGCCCCGGAATGGACCGACCACAACGTCTCCGACCCGGGCGTCACCCTGATCGAGACGTTCGCCTACCTCGTGGACCAACTGCTCTACCGGCTGAACCGGGTTCCGGACAAGAACTACCTGGCGTTCCTCGACCTGTTGGACATCCGGCTGTACCCGCCGTCGGCCGCCGTCGCCGACGTCGACTTCTGGCTGTCCGCCCCGCAGCCCGAGACGCTGACGCTGCCCGCGGGCACCGAGGTGACGACCGCCGCCGGCGAGACCGAGGAAGCCGTGGTCTTCGCCACGACCGACGACCTGCGCATCGTGCCCAGCGAGTTGACGCGCCTGGTCACCGCGCCCCGCACCGGCGAGCAGACCGACCGCACCGGTGCCCTCGCCGAGGGCCGCGACATACCGTGCTTCCAGGCGACGCCCGAACCCGGCGACGCCCTGCTGTTCGGGCTGCCGACGGCGGTACCGCGCTGCGTGGTCGCGGTGCGCCTCGACAGCCGCGTCGAGGGCGTCGGCGTCGACCCGCGCCAGCCCCCGCTGGTGTGGGAGGCGTGGGACGGCGGCCGGTGGCAGCGCTGCGAGACGGACTCCGACAGCACCGGCGGCCTCAACCGGCCCGGTGAGATCATCGTGTACGTACCGGCCGGGCACACCGCGTCGCTGATCAGCGGCACCCGCGCCGGCTGGCTGCGCTGCCGGGTCACCGAGCCCGAGCCCGGCCAGCCGTTCTACTCGGAGTCCCCGACCGTGCGCGAGGCCGCCGTCTTCACCGTCGGCGGGACGATGACCGTGGAACACGCCGAGCGCGTGACCGACGTACCGCTCGGCCAGTCGGAGGGGGTGGCGGGGCAGACCTTCCGGCTCGGCCGCCCGCCCGTCCTGCTCGACGGGGAGCCCCCGGTGGTGGAGGTGTCCTCACCCGACGGATGGCAGCGCTGGGACGTGGTGGACCACTTCGGCCGCTCCGCCCCCGACGACCGGCACGTCCGCGTGAACGCCACCACCGGCGAGTTCGGCTTCCCGCCGGTGCTGCGCGAGGCCGACGGCACCCTGCGCGCCTGCGGCGCCGTACCGCCCAAGGGCTCCCAGGTCCGCGTGGCCCACTACCGCACCGGGGGCGGCCCCGCGGGCAACGTCTCCCGCGGTGCGATCTCCGTCCTGCGCAGCTCCGTCCCCTACGTCGCCCGCGTCACCAACCGGGAGGCGGCACGCGGCGGCGTCGCCGGGGAGACCGTCGAGAACGCCAAGCTGCGGGCGCCGGAGACCCTGCGCATGCAGGAACGCGCGGTGACCGCCGAGGACTACGAGATCATCGCCCGCCAGGCGGCCCCCTCGGTCCGCCGGGTCCGCTGCCTGCCCGCCGCGGACGGCTCCGCCGGCGCGGGTGCGGTCCGCGTCCTGGTGGTGCCGGACGCGGTGGCCGACGAGGGTGACGACCGGCTCCGCTTCGAGCAGCTGATCCCCTCGGACCAGGTGCTCGCCGCGATCACCACCAGCCTCGACGAACGGCGCCTGATCGGCACCCGCCTCGTCGTCGAACCGCCCGTCTACCAGGGCGTCACCGTGGTCGCCCGGCTGTCGGCGCCCGCCGCGGACGCCGACCGGGTGCGCGAGGCGGCGCTCGCCGCGCTGTTCCGCCACCTCAACCCGCTGCACGGCGGACCCGACGGCACCGGCTGGCCGTTCGGGCGGCCCGTGCAGTACGGCGAGGTGTTCGGCGTGGTGCAACGCGCCATCGGGGACGTCCTGGTGGAGGACATCCGCATGTTCGCCGCCGACCCGATCACCGGGCGGCGCGGCGCGCCCGTCGACCGGCTCGACATCGGAGCGGGCGCGCTCGTCTTCTCCTACCAGCACCAGGTCGTCGTGACCGAGCCGGAGCCGGGGGTGCGCGGATGAGCCGGGCCGCCGTCCCGGGCCTGCCCAGCCCGCACCCGATCGGCGAGCAGCTGCCCGCGCTGTACGCCGAAGACGACTTCGCCCAGCGGTTCACGGCGGGCCTCGACACGGTCCTGGCCCCGGTGTTCACCACCCTCGACAACCTGCCCTCCTACTTCGACCCCCGGCTCGCCCCGGCCGACTTCCTGCCCTGGCTGGCCTCCTGGGTGGGCGGCGTCGACGACCCGCGGTGGCCGACCGCGCTGCGGCGCGAGGCGGTGGCGCGCGCGGTGGAACTGCACCGCTGGCGCGGCACCCGGCGCGGCCTGACCGAGGCCCTGCGGCTGGTCCTGGGCGTGAACGCCGAGGTCAGCGGGGACGGCGGGGCCACCTGGTCCCGTACGGCGGGCGCGGACCTGCCGCCTGCGCCGGCCGACGAGGTCCTGATCCGGGTGTGGCCGGGGCGCGAGGGGGAGGCGTACGCGGTGGACGCGGACCGGGTCCGCGCACTCGTCCGCACCCTGTGCCCCGTCCACACGGTCTGTCGCGTGGAGGTCCTGCCCGGGCCGCCCGCGGGTGAAGGAAGGTGACGGCGATGCGTGCGTGTCCCGTGTGCGGTGCGTCCAACGGCGCGACCGACGACTTCTGCGGCAACTGCGGCGCGTACCTCGGCTGGTCCGACCCCACCCCCACCCGAGCCGAGCCGACCCCGCCCGCCGGGGCGGAGTCCAACCCGGCCACGCCCGCCAGGGCGGAGAACGGCCCGTCCGGCCCCACCGGCCCCGACCCGGCCGCGACCGCCAGGGCCGAGGCCGGTCCATCCGGGCCCACCCGGGCCGAGTTCGGCGCGCCCGCAGCGCCCGCCAGGACCGAGGCGGGTCCGTCCGCGTCCACCCGGGCCGAGTTGGGCGCGTCCGCGTCCGCCCGGGCCGAGTCGGCCGCGCCCGACGCGCCCGACGCAGACCGGCAGGCCCCCACCGGGTCGGGCAACGACCCCACGCGGGCCGAGTTGGGCGCGTCCGCGTCCGCCCGAACCGAGTCGGCCGCGCCCGACGCGCCCGACGCAGACCGGCAGGCCCCCACCGGGTCGGGCAACGACCCCACGCGGGCCGAGCCGGCCCCACCCGCCGGGCCGGAGTCCAGCCCGACCACGCCCGCCAGTGCGGAGTCGGCCCCGCCCGCCGGGGCGGAGAACGGCCCGGCCGCGCCCACCAGGACCGAGGCTGGTCCGTCCGCGTCCGCCCGAGCCGAGGCGGGTCCGTCCGCCGCGCCCGACGCCGACCGGCAGGCCCCCACCGGGCCGCGCAACGCCCCCGGCACACCCGCCCCCACCAGGGCCGAGGCCGGTCCGTCCGGCCCCACGGGCACCGACCCGGCGGCGCCCGCCAGGGCGGAGTCCAACCCGGCCGCGGCCGCCAGGGCCGAGGCGGGTCCGTCCGGGCCCGCCCGGGCGGAGTTCGGCGCGTCCGCGTCCGCCCGGGCCGAGTCGGCCCCGCCCGACGCGCCCGACGCAGACCGGCAGGCCCCCACCGGGCCGCGCAACGCCCCCGGCACACCCGCCCCCACCAGGGCCGAGGCCGGTCCATCCGGCCCCAACCCGGCCCCGCCCGCCGGGGCAGAGCCCACCCCGGCCGCGCCCGCCAGGGCCGAGGCGGCGGGTCCGGCCGGGGCCGTCCGCGCGCAGGCGGGCGCGGCCGCCGCGCCCGACGCGGACCGGCAGGCCAGCGCCGGGGCCGCGCCCGCCGGGACGGCCCGGCGGTGGCCCTGGCAGCGCGGAGGGTCCGCCCGCTCCACCCCGCCCGCGCCCACCGGCGCGGAGCCCCACCCGACTGCCGCCGCCGCTTCGCCCGCCGCCGCGCGACCCGCCGGGGCGGAGCCCGGACCGGCCGTGCCCGGGCCGAGGGCAGCCCCCGGCCCGCCCGAGGCCCCGGCCGCCGCTTCGCCCGCCGCCAGGCGACCCGGCGCGCCCGAGCCCGTCGCACCGCAGGCCCCGGCGTCCCCGCAGCCCGTGCAGCCCGCGAGGGCGGTCGCGCCGCGCCCCGTCGTGCGGCCCGCCGCGGTGAGCGACGACGTCGCCGGCGTGCCGTGCCCGGCCTGCGGCACGCCCAACCCCCCGGACCGCCGCTTCTGCCGCCGGTGCGCGGCTCCGCTCACGCCCAGCACCGCACCGCCGCCGCTGCCCTGGTGGCGGACGGTCTGGCCGCTGCGCCGCCGCACCCGCGCCGGATCCGGCCGCATGGTGCGCTTCCTGGTGGTCCTGGCCGTCGTACTGGCCCTGTGCGCGGGCGGCTTCCTGCTGCTGCCGGCCGGACGCCACCTGATCGAGGACACCCGGGACAAGCTCGGCAAGGCCAAGGAGGTGACCGCCACGCGCGTCGAGGCGAGCGCCGAGGTCCAAGGGCATCCGGTGGGCAACAGCACGGACGGGCTCAGCAACCGCTACTGGGGCGCGCCCGCCCCCGGCGCCTCGGTGACGTACACCTTCGCCAAGCCCTTCCGCCTGGTCGCCGTGATCGTCACGAACGGCGCCTCCTCCTCGCCCGAGGAGTACGCGCAGCAGGCCCGCGCGCTCCAGATCGACATGGAGGTGACGTCGAAGGACGGCCGCACGGTCCACCGGAAGCTCACCCTGAGCGACAAGCCCGGTCCCCAGACGTTCCCCACCGGCATCAGCGACGCCGTCACGGTCCGGCTGACCCTCGACGCGCCCGCCGGGTCGGCCCCGGACCGTCATCTCGCCCTGGCGGAGGTGGAGTTCTTCCAGCGCAGCTGACGGGACCCGACCGTGCATCCGGGCCGCCCCGCATCCCGGCCGCATACCGTGGGTCCCATGGAGACACGGGTGCGGCTGGAGCCGTGGGGGAACGGGGACTTCTGGCTGCTGGAGCGCCAGAACGAACCCGCGATGACCGAGCATCTCGGCGGCCCGGAGACCCCGGAGAAGCTCGTCGACCGGCAGCGGCGGTACGAGGCCCTGAGCGCGCGGGAACCGTCCGCCGGGCGGATGTTCCGGGTCGTACGGGAGCCGTCCGGCGAGAGCGTCGGCTCCGTCGGCTTCTGGGAGCGCGACTGGCGCGGCGAGCCGGTCTACGAGGCCGGCTGGGGCGTGCTGCCCGAGTTCCGGGGCCGGGGCCTGGCGGTGGCGGCGCTCACGGAACTGCTGGCCTACGTCCGCGTCCACGGCACCCGCGACAGCGTCCACGCCTTCCCGGGGACGGACCATCCGGCGTCGAACGCGGTCTGCCGACGGGCGGGGTTCGAGAGGCTGGGACAGGTCGACTTCGAGTACCCGCCCGGGGTGCCCCACCCGAGCCTCGACTGGCGCTACCGGGTGGGGCGGCGGCCCGGAACCACGCCCCAGGCCGGCACCACCCCCCAGGCCGGCGCCACGCCCGAGGCCGGCACCGCACCCCAGGCCGGGATCACGCCGTCAGGATGATGCGGCCGCGGACCCCCGCGGCGGCGAGGCGCTCGTGCGCCTTCGGCGCGTCGGCCAGCGGGAAGGCGTCCGCGACCCGGAGCGTGAGCTCGCCCGCGTCCACCAGGGCCACCAGGCGGGCCAGGTGCTCCCCGTCCGCCGCGACCTCCTGCTCCACGACCCGGATCCCGCGCTCCGCGGCCGGGGCCGCGCCGGGGATCACGCCGACGTAGACCCCGCCGTCGCGGACGAAGCCCAGCGCGGGCTCCCCCAGTACGGCCGTGTCCAGGACCCCGTCCACCGGCCCGGCCGCAGCCGCGCCGCGCGGGACGAAGCCGGCCGCGCCCAGGGACCGTACGAACTCCTCGTCCCCGGCGCCCGCCAGGGCCGTCACCACCAGCCCGGCCCGCACCGCGAGCTGCACCGCGAGCCCGCCGACCACGCCCGCCGCGCCGGTGACGAGCACCGAGGCGCCGGGGGCGAGCCCCAACAGGTCCACCGCGCGGGCCGCGGTGAGCCCGGCCAGCGGCAGCCCCGCCGCCGTGACGGCGTCCACGCTGGTCGGCGCGGCCACCACGGCGGAGGCGTCGAGCACCGCGTACTCCGCGTGCGTGCCGAGCGGCTTCACCGCCCCGTAGTGCAGCCCCACCACCCGATCGCCGCGGCTGTGGCCGGTCACGTCCGCGCCCACCTCGTCGATCTCCCCGGCCACCTCCCAGCCGAGGCCGAGCCGCTGTCCGGCGCCGCCGAAGACGCCGGCGCGGACCGCTCCGTCCACCGGGTTGACCCCGGCGGCCCGGACCCGGATCCGGACCTGGCCCGCTGCCGGCCGCGGCACCGGGACCTCGGCCAGCTCGACCCGCTCCGGCCCGCCGAACTCGTTGACCACGACCGCCAGCATCGTCCGCTCGTTCCGCTCGTTCCGCTCGTCGCTCATGTCGCCATCTCCCCTTGTGAGTAGTGCAGTTCGTCGTCGCGTTCCTGATGAGCACTAACCTAGGGAGAGGTACTCTCTTTCCGTAAGTACGCACTCCAAAGTGCGTATCCGACCCGGAAGTGGGGACCCCATGGCCACCAGCACCGCCGCGGCCCGACGCACGGAAGCCCGCGCCGGCTACGACGCCTTCCTCAAGGAGTGCCCCACCGGCCAGCTCCTGGCCCGCATCAGCGACAAGTGGGTCGGGCTCATCGTCAGCGCCCTCGCCGAGGCCGAAGGCCGGTCCCTGCGCTACAGCGACCTCGGCCGCAAGATCCCCGGCGTCAGCCAGAAGATGCTCACCCAGACCCTGCGCTCCCTGGAACGCGACGGCCTCGTCGACCGCACCGTCACCCCCACCGTCCCCGTCCGCGTCGACTACCGGCTCACCGACCTCGGCGGCAGCCTCAGCTGCCTCCTCTCCTCCGTGAAGCTCTGGGCCGAGAACCACTTCGACGAGGTCAGCGCCCATCGCGACACGTACGACCAGGCCACCGTGACCTCGTAAATTCAGCCGCGACCACCGCCCCGGCAGTGGCATGCTGGCAGGGTGAACGGACCCGGCATTCAGCTCACCCTCGCCCCCGAACTGCGCCTCTTCGCCCCGCCCAGCCGGCGCGCCGACCGCGTACCGACCACGACCGACGGCGCCTCCAGCCTCGGCCACGTCGTCGAATCGGCCGGCGTCCCGCTCACCGAAGTCGGCCGCCTCCTCGTCGACGGCCACGAGGTGCCCGTCTCCTACGTGCCCCAAGACGGCCAGGACGTCGAGGTCTTCGGGGTCGAACGCCCCCAACGGATCACCGGCGCCCCCCTCCGCTTCCTCCTCGACGTCCACCTCGGCACCCTCGCCCGCCGCATGCGCCTGCTCGGCGTCGACGCCGCCTACGAGAACGAGGACATCGGCGACCCCGCCCTCGCCACCCGCTCCGCCGCCGAGCAGCGCGTCCTGCTCTCCCGCGACCGCGGACTGCTGCGCCGCCGCGAGCTGTTCGCCGGCGCCTACGTCTACAGCGACAACCCCGACGAACAACTGCGGGACGTCCTCAGCCGGTTCGCGCCCGTCCTCGCACCGTGGACCCGCTGCACCGCGTGCAACGGCCCGCTCCACGAGGCCGACAAGGAGAGCGTCGGCGACCGCCTCGAACACGGCACGCACCGCTCCTACGACGTGTTCGCACAGTGCTCCGCGTGCGAGCGCGTCTACTGGCGCGGCGCCCACCACGCCCGCCTGGAACGGATCGTCGAGGACGCCCTCGTCGAATTCGGCACCGCCTGAGCCCGAGGAGACGGCCTAGAAGGCGTAGGCGTCACCCGTGTCCAGTGCCAGCACCACGTGCTCGTTGTTCACGTGGTTCCGGTCCGTCGCACCGCCGTTCCACCACGTGTCGACCCGCACCACCACCTCCGGCGCCCGCTCCCGCAGCGCCAGCGCCAGCCCGATGTGCCGGCCACGCCCGTGCAGCGGCAGCGGGCCCGTCTCGCACACCACCTCGCGCAGACCGGCCCGCGCGCAGCCCTCCGCCAGCTGCTGCCGGTCCGCGAGCTCGGCCGACAGCCGCACCCGCAGCGTCGCGTTCGCCAGCGCCGCCGGGCCGTCGTTCTCCGGGACCAGCCAGAGCCGCAGCAGCGCCCCCGACAGGTGCACCCGCCCGTGGTACGCCACGTCGGCCTCGGCCTCGGGCCCGGCCGGCGGCGCGGCCCACCCGGGCGGCGCACCCGCGCCCGCACCCAGCGCCAGCAACCCCGCCACCACCACACTCCGTACGGCACCACGGCGCACCGCCACCACCTCCTCGCGCGGAGGCTAGCCACCGGCGACCCCGGCCGATCGGACCATCACACGAATGAGGGCGGGCCGTACCCCCATCTGCCTCCGCTCCGCCCCCGCGCGCCCTCGTACGCTTCCAGCCATGCTGATCGCACGCTCCGCCGCACTGTTCACCCTCGCCGCCCTCCTGGAGATCGGCGGCGCCTGGCTCGTCTGGCAGGGCGTCCGCGAACACCGGGGCTGGGCCTGGATCGGCGCCGGAGTGGTCGCCCTCGGGCTGTACGGCTTCGTCGCCACCCTCCAGCCGCAGGGCGACTTCGCCCGCGTCCTCGCCGCCTACGGCGGGGTCTTCGTCGCCGGATCCCTCCTCTGGGGCGTCGTCGCCGACGGCTACCGCCCCGACCGCTGGGACGTCATCGGAGCCCTCGTCTGCCTCGGCGGCATGGCCGTGATCATGTACGCCCCGCGCGGACGCTGATCCACCGGGCCCCGCCTATGCTGGCGGGTAATCGCCCGTACGAACGACCTACGCACGGCCTACGAACGACCGACGCACGACCGAGGAGCCCGCAGATGACCACCGCACCGGCCACCCGAACCGCCGTCGTCACCGGCGCGAGCAGTGGCATCGGCGCGGCCACCGCCCGGCAGCTCGCCGCAGCCGGCTACCACGTCGTCCTCACCGCCCGCCGCAAGGACCGCATCGAGGCCCTCGCCGCCGAGCTCACCGACGCCGGCCACTCCGCGGCCGCCCACGCCCTCGACGTCACCGACCGCGCCGCCGTCGACGCTTTCGCAGCCTCCCTCGACCGCTACCCCTCCGTCGACGTACTCGTCAACAACGCGGGCGGCGCCATCGGGGCCGAGCCCGTCGCCACCGGCGACCCCGCCGACTGGCGCACGATGTACGAGGTCAACGTCATCGGCACCCTCAACGTCACCCAGGCCCTGCTCCCCGCCCTCACCGCCTCCGGCGACGGCACGGTCGTGGTCCTGTCCTCCACCGCCGGCCACTCCACGTACGAGGGCGGCGCCGGCTACGTCGCGGCCAAGAACGGCGCCCGCGTCCTCGCCGAGACCCTCCGCCTGGAGATCGTCGGCCAGCCCGTGCGCGTCATCGAGATCGCCCCCGGCATGGTCAAGACGGAGGAGTTCGCGAAGACCCGCTTCCGCGGCGACGCCGAGAAGGCGGAAAAGGTCTACGCGGGCGTCGCGGAACCCCTGTCCGCCGACGACGTGGCCGACACCATCACCTGGGCCGTGACCCGCCCCAGCCACGTCAACATCGACCTCCTCGTGGTCCGCCCCCGCGCCCAGGCCTCGAACACGAAGGTCCACCGCGAGCTGTAGGCCCCGGCTACGCGAGCCCGGCCGCCTTGAGGTGCGGCAAGAGGGCCGCGGGCTTCAGCCCCGCGGCCTTCGCCGCGCCCAGCGCCCGCTCCAGATCCGCCGCCAGCGTCGGCGTGAAGTGCAGCAGCACGATGTCCCCGGCCGCCAGCCGCGGCGTGGGCGGGGTCTCGCCCCAGGTGGTGAAGTCGTGCGTCCACGTCACGAGCGCCTTCACCCCGCACGCCTTCGCCGCGAGCCGCACCTCGTCGTTCACGGCCCCGTACGGCGGCCGCAGCAGCTTCGGCGCCCGCCCGAAGACCTCCTCGATCCGCTCCCCGGCCCCGCACACCTCGGCGTCCTTGCCCACCGCGTCGAGCGTGGTCAGGTCCGGATGGCTGACGGTGTGGTTCTCCACGCCCGCCCGCCCCTCCTCGGTGAGCCGGGTGAAGAACCCGGTGTCGTACGCGGTCGCCCCGGGCAGCAGGAACAACGTCACCGGCACCCGCTTCTCCAGCAGGATCCGGGCCGCCTCCGGATCGTGGTTCCACCCGTCGTCGATCGTGATGAACACGACCTTCTCCCGGGTCGGCACCTTCGCCACGACTCCCGGCAACCCCACCCCCGCCTGCGCGGACCCGGCGGCCCCCAAGGCGAGCGACAACGCCGCGAGCGCGGCCGTAAGCACACGAGTTCTCCCCATAGCCGCACACCCTGGTCTAGACCAAGATGCGGGTCAACCCGCGTGCACCAAGCGGAAGTTGACATCCCGGATCCCCCGCGCCCGTATGGGTGAATCCACGCGAAATGTCGGCGTGCGCGACCACCCCCCGACAGCGTCAACCGCGAAAAGGAGGGAAGCCGTGAACATCTCAGAAGCCGCCGACCGCCTCTCTCGGGAACTCCCCTGCCACCGAGTGGAGATCCTCCAAGGACGCCTCACCGCCACCCCACACGCCGACGGAACCCACGCACTCGTCCTGACCTGGCTGATCACCGCCCTCTACGCCGCCGGGGCCCGCCAGGAGGGTCTCAAATACCTGCAGGCCATCGGCCTGCGGCTACCCTCCGGCCCAGAGGACTTCGCCATCCCGGACCTCTCGCTCGTCGAGTCCGACTATCGAGACGCGCACGTCGAGAAGAACTGCTTCGCACCCCACATCTTCCGCATGGTCGTGGAAGTCACCTCGTCCAACTGGTCCGACGACCTCGGCACCAAGGTCGACTGCTACGCCCAGGCCGGCATCCCCGTGTACCTGGTCGCCGACCGCCGCCACGACGAAGTCGTGCTCCACACCGACCCGCGCGGCGGCGAGTACCGCTCCCGCAAGGCTTTCAAGCGCGGGACGTCCGTCCCCCTCCCCGAATCACTCGGCGTCACCCTCGACCTCCCGGTGGACCGCCTCCTCGACGGCGACGAGGGCTGACGCACGCGGAGGGGCCCGGACCGATCGTGATCGGTCCGGGCCCCTCCACTCCCCCGACAGCTCCGCACCCGGGCCTCAGCCCTTGATGCAGATGACCTGCTTGAGCTTGGCCACGACCTGGACCAGGTCGGTCTGCTGGTCGATGACCTGCTCGATGGACTTGTACGCGCCCGGGATCTCGTCCACGACGCCCGAGTCCTTGCGGCACTCCACGCCCTTGGTCTGCTCCACCAGGTCGCGCGCCGAGAACTTCTTCTTGGCCGCCGTCCGGCTCATCTTCCGGCCCGCGCCGTGCGAGGCGGAGTTGAAGGACTTCTCGTTGCCGAGGCCCTTCACGATGTACGAGCCCGTGCCCATGGAGCCCGGGATGATCCCGTAGTCGCCGCTGCCGGCGCGGATCGCACCCTTGCGCGTGACCAGCAGGTCCATGCCGTCGTACCGCTCCTCCGCCACGTAGTTGTGGTGGCAGCTGATCTCGTGGTCGAAGGAGACCTTCGCCTTCCGGAACTCCTTCCGGAACACCTCCTTGAAGAGGCTCATCATCACGGCGCGGTTGTACTTCGCGTACTCCTGCGCCCAGAAGAGGTCGTTGCGGTACGCCGCCATCTCCGGCGTGGCCGCGAGGAAGACCGCGAGGTCCCGGTCCACGAGGCCTTGGTTGTGAGAAAGACCCCGGGCCACGTTGATATGGAACGCGGCCAGCTCGTTGCCGATGTTCCTCGACCCCGAGTGCAACATGAGCCACACCGAACCGGATGTATCAATGCAAACTTCGCAAAAGTGATTGCCTTGGCCAAGGCTTCCCATTTGCCGCATCGCCCGGTCCCGCCGGAACTTCACCGCATCCGCGACGTAGTCGAAGCGCTCCCACAGGTCTCCGAAGCCGGCTTCCGTGAAGCCGTACAGCCGTGTCGGGTCCACCGCCTCCCGGTGCATCGCGTTGCCCACCGGGATCGCCTGCTCGATCTTCGAGCGGAGCTTGGACAGGTCCCCCGGCAGGTCGTTCGCCGTCAGGGACGTCTTCACCGCCGACATGCCGCAGCCGATGTCCACGCCCACCGCCGCCGGGCAGACCGCGTCCTTCATGGCGATGACCGAGCCGACCGTGGCGCCCTTGCCGTAGTGGACGTCCGGCATGACGGCCAGGCCCTTGATCCACGGGAGGGTGGCGACGTTGCGCAGCTGCTGCATCGCGCCGTCCTCGACCGACGCCGGGTCCGTCCACATCCGGATCGGGACGTTCGCCCCGGGTACCTCTACATACGACATACGGAATCAATCCCCCGAAGACCACAGAAAAGTCAGAATGCGCAAAAAGCCTCGCTTTTGATCCCAAATACGACAGAGGACCGGCGCCGGCACCAGCGTGTGCGATAGACATTGTGTCCAGCCGTGGCCAAGGAGCGGCAACGCATTTTCCTGACCACCGGGGGCCCGGCGGTCGAAGGGAGCCAGTGGACGTGCAGCGCAAGGCGGTACGGCGAGGGTCGCGGATCCTGCCAGGCATCGCGGTGCTCACCGCGCTCGCGGCCGGCGCGCTCGGTCTGACCGGGTGCACCGGCGGGAGCAGCGGCGGCGGCACCAGCGACTCGAAGGCCGGCGCCAACCCCGCCGTGCCCGCCCAGCCGGGGAAGTACCGCAGTCTGCCCGCGCCCTGCAAGGCCGGCGTCGACAGCAAGAAGCTCAGGGCCATGCTGCCGGCCGGCGACAGCCTGACCCCCGAGCAGCGCGACCAGGTGTACGCGGGCGTCGCGGACGCCTCGTACGACGGCGACCGGCACGTCGGCTGCCGCTGGACCGCGCAGTCGCCCGAGGAGACGCGGCTGCTGTCGGTCGGATTCGAGCGCGTGGTCTCGTACGACCGGGCCACGGCCAGCGACGACGACAAGGCCAAGCAGGTCTACGTACGCCTGCTGACCGACGCGCACCTGCCCTTCCCCGGGCCGGCCACGACCGCGACCCCCAACGCCGGTGCTCCCGCGACTCCCGGCGCCCCCAACCCGGCCGTCCCCCAGACCACGGCTCCCTCGGCCTCCGCCACGCCGCCGCCCGGCGCGCCGACCCCCGCCGCGAGCCCGTCCGCCCCGGTCGAGCTCGGCTCACGCGTCCTGGAGGGCCTCGGCAGCGACGCCTTCATCGAGGACAAGCTGAGCCCCGCCGGGGCCACGGCCGCGCAGGCGCGCACCGTGCGGATTGTGTTCCGTACCTCGAACGTCATCGTCAAGGTCGAGTACAGCGTGCAGCCGGCCCTGCCCGGAACGGTGCCGCCGAGTGCCGAAACCCAGGACAGGGCAAGGCAGTTGGCGCAGGCCCTGGTGGAGCGTTTCAACGAGTGAGCGGCGCCCGCCGCCGCCGGGCGTGACGCCGCGCACAGCAGGCGGGCACCCGATCGGGCTACCGTTGCCCGGATCCCGCGTCCGAAGCAGACCCTCACACGCAGACCCTCACACGCACTGAAGGAACCATGCACCGATCAGCCTCGCGCCTCACCCGCGTTCTCGCCTGCGCAGCCGTCCCGGTGATCCTCACCGTCGCCGGCTGCTCGTCCGACTCGGGCAAGGACTCGGGCTCGAACGACGGCAAGAAGTCCAGTTCCTCCTCGTCGGCCAAGCCGAACGCGAAGTCGTCCGCCCCGTTGGAGAAGGCGGCCTTCGCCACGCTTCCGGACCCCTGCAAGGCCCTCGGGTCGGCGACGATCGACACGGTCGTCCCGGAGGCGAAGGACAAGAACGGCACGGGCACCAAGTCGAACGACCTGACCAGCCGGGCCGGCTGCGCCTGGAACGGCCTGCAGTCGGACGGCCTGAAGGGCTCGCAGTACCGCTGGCTGTCGCTCTCCTTCTTCCGCGCCGACTCCCACACCTCGCTCGGCAGCGCCAACAAGCGCGCCGAGGAGGAGTACAACAAGCAGGTCCAGAAGGCGAAGGCGGCCGAGGGCGCGCAGAACCTGAAGGCCGAGGCCACCGAGGGCGTCGGCGAGCAGGGCACGTCGGTCGTCTACTCCGTCAAGAAGGACGTCGACTTCTTCAACACGACGATCGTGGCGCGCAACCAGAACGTGGTGGTCACGCTCGACTACAACGGCGCCGCGTACGAGGGTGCCGGTGCTCCGGACCAGGCGAAGCTGCTCCAGGACGCCGTCGCGGCGGCCAAGGAGGCCGTGGCCTCGGTCGACGCCGCGAACAAGCAGCAGGCCGAGCAGCCGCAGCCGGAGCAGCCGCAGTCGCCGCAGCCCCAGTAGCGGTCGCGGGGAGGCCCCGGGGCGGGGCCTCCGGGGCGCTGACATCCAGTCACCCGTACGCTGTGCCTGCCGCAGCTCGGTAAAGGCTCCGTAAGCACTTCGGTGCTCGGTATGTGCTCGACAAGGGGAGGGGATCGCGGGTGGCCGCGATGCAGCTGACTCGTACGCACCGGATACTCATCGGCGTCGTGGTCGCGGGAGCCGTGGTCATCGCGGGGATCGGCTTCGCGGGCTCGTACGCCGCGGTGCGCGCCCTCGCCCAGCAGAAAGGGTTCGGCAGCTTCTCGCTGGTGTTCCCGATCGGCATCGACGCGGGCATCTGTGTGCTGCTCGCCCTGGACCTGCTGCTGACGTGGCTGCGGATCCCCTTCCCGTTGCTGCGCCAGACGGCCTGGCTGCTGACCGCGGCCACCATCGCCTTCAACGGTGCGGCTTCCTGGCCCGACCCGCTGGGTGTCGGCATGCACGCCGTGATCCCGATCCTGTTCGTGGTGACGGTGGAGGCCGCCCGGCACGCGGTGGGCCGGATCGCGGACATCACCGCGGACCGGCACATGGAGGGCGTGCGCATCACGCGGTGGCTGCTGTCGCCGATACCCACCTTCAAGCTGTGGCGCCGGATGAAGCTGTGGGAGCTGCGCTCCTACGAGCAGGCGGTCGGCATGGAGCAGGACCGGCTGATCTACCAGGCCCGGCTGCAGGCGCGGTACGGGCGCTCCTGGCGGCGCAAGGCGCCGGTGGAGGCGCTGATGCCGCTGAAGCTGGCCCGGATCGGTGTGCCGCTCAAGGAGACGGCCCCGGAGGCGCTCGCGGTGACGGGCATCGAGCCGGCGGTGCTGCCCCCGCTGGATCAGCAGGGTGCGGCGGCCGGCGCTCCGGCGCTGGTGGCCGGGGTGGCCGGGGCCGCCGCGGCGGGGCCGGCCCGGCAGACGCAGCAGGCTGAGCAGGCCCGGCAGGCGGAGCAGGCCCGGCAGGCCGCCGAGGCGCAGGGCGTCGGGCCGGGGCCGTCCGGGGTCGTGCACGGCCCGCCGCCGTTCGCGGTGGAGCCGACGGCCATGCCGGCGGCGCACAACAGTGCGTGGTTCGCCGCGCCGAAGGCGCCCCAGGCGGCGTACGAGGGCGGCTACAACCCGCAGTACGTCGAGGGGCTGGAGCCGACCCCGGTCCTGCCGCCGATGGGGCCGGAGGAGCAGCAGCCGGTGCAGCAGGACCTCCCGGTCCCGGCGCCCCGCCAGGCGGAGGACCTCCAGGGCCAGCAGGCCCCCGAGGAGGGGCCGCAGACCCCCGACGAGGCCGAGTTCGCCGAGGTCGCGTACAAGGTGTTCTGCGCGCTGTCCGACGAGAAGCAGGACTACCCGTCGGCCGAGGCGCTCGACATACACCTCTCGGACGGCTACGGCGTGACCCACCCGCGCAGCGGATCCCTGCTGCGCCGGATGATCCCGGCGTTCAAGCTGCGCTACAACAAGGACCGCGAGGCCGAGCACATCGCCTGAGCGGCCTGCGCGCCGCCCGCGCGGCGCGCCGTTCGAGCATGCGGAAGGGCCCGCACCCCGAGGGGTGCGGGCCCTTCCACATGGTTCGCGCGGTCTCAGACGGCGAGCAGCTTGCGCACCCGGTCCGCGCCCACCGCCAGCAGCAGCGTGGGCAGTCGCGGTCCGGTCTCGCGGGTCACGAGGAGCCGGTAGAGCAGGGCGAAGAACGTCCGCTGCGCGACCTTGAGCTCGGGCGTCGGCTTGGCGTCGGGCTCCAGGCCGGCCATGACCTTCGGGACTCCGTAGACGAGCGTGGTCAGCCCGTCGAGGGACCAGTGCGAGTCCAGGCCCTCCAGGAGCAGGCGCAGCGACTCGCGGCCCTCGTCGTCCAGGGACGACAGCAGCTCGGTGTCGGGCTCCTCGCGTACGAGGGTGCGCTGGTCGGCCGGGACCTGGGTGGTGATCCAGTTCTCGGCGCGGTCCAGGCGCGGCCGTACCTCGTCGAGGGAGGTGAGCGGCTGCGTCGGGTCGAGGTCGGTCAGGATGCGCAGGGTCTGCTCGTCGTGGCCGGCGGTGATGTCGACGACGGACGCGAGCGTCCGGTACGGCATCGGCCGCGGGGTGCGCGGCAGCTCGGCGGCGGCGGTGCGCACGGCGCGGGTGTGCGCGGCGGCGTCGGCGGGCAGCACGGAGCCGTCGGCGACCTTGGCCTCCAGCTTGTCCCACTCGTCGTAGAGCCGCTGGATCTCCTGGTCGAAGGCGATCTTGAAGGACTGGTTGGGGCGGCGGCGGGCGTACAGCCAGCGCAGCAGCTGCGGCTCCATGATCTTCAGCGCGTCGGCCGGGGTGGGGACCCCGCCCTTGCTGGAGGACATCTTGGCCATGCCGCTGATGCCGACGAAGGCGTACATCGGTCCGATCGGCTGTTCGCCGCCGAAGATGTGCACGATCTGGCCGCCGACCTGGAAGGACGAGCCGGGCGAGGAGTGGTCGACGCCGGAGGGCTCGAAGATGACGCCCTCGTAGGCCCAGCGCATGGGCCAGTCGACCTTCCAGACGAGCTTGCCGCGGTTGAACTCGCTGAGCTTGACCGTCTCGGTGAACTCGTCCTCGGTGCAGACGTACGTCATCTCGGTGGTCTCGTCGTCGTACGAGGTGACCTTGGTGAAGTCCTTGCCGCACGCGCCGCAGTACGGCTTGTACGGGAAGTAGCCGCCTTCGCCGGTGCTGCCGTCGTCCTCGGCGGCGGCGCCGGAGCCCTCGGCGGCCTCCAGCTCGGCCTCGTCGACCTGCTTCTGCTGGGGCTTCTTCCCGCCCGGCTTCTGCTTGGTGCGGTACTGGTCGAGGACGGCGTCGATGTCGCCGCGGTGCTTCATCGCGAACAGGACCTGGTCGCGGTAGACACCGGTGGTGTACTGCTCGGTCTGGCTGATGGGGTCGTACTCGACGCCCATCTCGGCCAGCGCCTCGACGAACGCGGCCTTGAAGTGCTCGGCCCAGTTCGGGTACGCCGATCCGGCCGGCGCGGGCACGGAGGTCAGCGGCTTGCCGATGTGCCGGGCCCACGACTCGTCGATGCCGGGCACGCCGGCCGGGACCTTCCGGTACCGGTCGTAGTCGTCCCAGGAGATGAGGTGGCGGACCTCGATGCCCCGGCGGCGGATCTCGTCCGCGACCAGGTGCGGGGTCATGACCTCGCGGAGGTTGCCCAGGTGGATCGGGCCGGAGGGGGAGAGTCCGGACGCGACGACGACAGGTTTGCCGGGTGCTCGGCGCTCCGCCTCGGCGATGACCTCGTCCGCGAAACGGGAGACCCAGTCGGTCTCGGTGCTGCTCTGAGCCACGACACGTCCTTCTATCTCGAATGCTGGCTTCAGCCATTCTCCCAGACGGAACGGGCCGCTCCGGGGTTGCTTCCGCCCAGTGATATCCCGCGAAACGGATGGCGCCCGCGTGGGATACTCGGCACTTGTCGGAAGACCCAAGTACAGCCCACGTACAGAACCTCACAGGAACGGCAGCTCATGGCCTCGGTCCCTTCGCTCGCTTCGTCCGTCAACCAGCGCGTCGCCGACGCCCTTGCCTCCGCGCTGCCGGAGGCCGGTGGCGCCGACCCGCTGCTGCGACGAAGCGACCGGGCCGACTTCCAGGCCAACGGCATCCTGGCGCTCGCGAAGAAGGCCAAGGCCAACCCGCGCGAGCTGGCGACGACCGTGGTCGAGGGCATCCCGACCGGTGACCTGATCCAGGAGATCGAGGTCTCGGGTCCGGGCTTCCTCAACATCACCATCACCGACAAGGCGATCATCGAGACGCTGGCGGCGCGGGCGCTCGACGACCGTCTCGGTGTGCCGCTCGCGGAGAACCCCGGCACCACGGTGATCGACTACGCGCAGCCGAACGTCGCCAAGGAGATGCACGTCGGGCACCTGCGGTCGGCCGTGATCGGTGCGGCGATGGTGGAGATCCTGGAGTTCACGGGCCAGAAGGTGATCCGTCGCCACCACATCGGCGACTGGGGCACCCAGTTCGGCATGCTCATCCAGTACCTGCTGGAGCACCCGCACGAGCTGGACCACAAGTCCGACGAGGAGGTCTCCGGCGAGGAGGCCATGTCCAACCTCAACCGCCTCTACAAGGCCTCGCGCGGCCTCTTCGACTCCGACGAGGAGTTCAAGACGCGGGCGCGGGCGCGGGTGGTGGACCTCCAGGCGGGCGACCCGGAGACCCTGGCCCTGTGGCAGCGGTTCGTGGACGAGTCGAAGATCTACTTCTACTCCGTCTTCAACAAGCTGGACATGGACATCCAGGACCCCGACGTGGTCGGCGAGTCCGGCTACAACGACATGCTGGTGGAGACCTGCAAGCTGCTGGAGGAGTCGGGCGTCGCCGTCCGCTCCAACGGCGCGCTCTGCGTCTTCTTCGACGACGTCAAGGGCCCGGACGGCAACCCGACCCCGCTGATCGTGCAGAAGTCGGACGGCGGATTCGGCTACGCGGCGACCGACCTGTCGGCGATCCGCGACCGCGTGGCCAACCTGGGCGCGACCGAGCTGATCTACGTGGTCGACGCGCGGCAGTCCCTGCACTTCAAGATGGTCTTCGAGACGGCCCGCCGCGCGGGCTGGCTGAACGACGAGGTCAAGGCCGTGCAGCTGGCCTTCGGCACGGTCCTCGGCAAGGACGGCAAGCCGTTCAAGACCCGTGAGGGCGAGACGGTCCGGCTGGTGGACCTCCTGGACGAGGCCATCGACCGCGCCACGGCCGTCGTGCGGGAGAAGGACAGGGACCGTGGCCTGCTCACCGAGCGGGAGATCGTCGAGAACGGCCTCCAGGTCGGCATCGGCGCGGTCAAGTATGCGGACCTCTCCACCTCGGCCGCGCGCGACTACAAGTTCGACCTGGACCAGATGGTGTCGCTGACCGGTGACACGTCCGTGTACCTCCAGTACGCGTACGCCCGGATCCGCTCGATCCTGCGCAACGCGGGCGAGCGTTCCCCGGCGGCTCACTCTGAGCTGGAGCTGGCGCCGGCCGAGCGGGCACTGGGTCTGCACCTGGACGGCTTCGGCACGCTGATCGAGGAGGCGGCCGCGGAGCACGCTCCGCACAAGCTGGCCGCGTACCTGTACCAGCTGGCCTCGCTGTTCACGACGTTCTACACCGAGTGCCCGGTCGTGAAGCCCGAGCCCGAGCTCGTTGTCGGCGAGAACCGGCTGTTCCTGTGCGACCTGACGGCCCGCACCCTCACCAAGGGCATGGCCCTCCTCGGGATCCGGACGCCCGAGAAGCTCTGACCTCCGGGCTCCGGACACAACGCACCAAAGGTCAACGACCCCGGCAGCCGCTGCCGGGGTCGTTGGCGTTTCGTGATGTTCAAGCCATCAACTTTCACGCCGACCCCATTAATCTGATCATGTTCAAAATTATGGGGGGAAACAAATGAAGAAGATCAAGCGCATGGCCGCGGTCGCCGCGGTCGCCGTGGCCGGACCGACCGTCCTGACCGCCACGCCCGCCCTGGCCGCCGACCAGCCGGCCGTGATCGTTCCTGACGTGGCGCCGAAGGACGACGCCACCGCCGACGCCGGTGCGCCGACCACGCCCGTCGCCGGCAAGCCCGCCGCGGACAAGCCGGCGCCCGTCGTCGAGTCGCCCGCGCCGGCCACCCCGGCCCCGGCGCCCGCCGAGCAGCCCGCGAAGGACGTCAAGCCCGGCGCGGACCGGCAGAACGTCGACGCCGACGGCATCATGATGGGCCCCGAGGTCACCGTCGCGGGCCTCCCGAAGAACGGCTTCAAGCCGGGCGGCGACTGGACCCAGCTGAAGGTCACGGTCGACAACTCGGGCGGCGACTGGGTCAACGGGCTCCAGCCGCACCTCTCGATCGGCAAGGCCGACGGCAAGCTGAAGGCCGGCCACTACGAGATCGAGACCCGCATCGTCCGCACGGACGGCAGCAGCTACTGGTGGCCCGCCACGGCGCTCGGCAAAGACGGCGACGACTCCAGCGTGCTCGGCTACTTCATCGGCACCGTCGGCACCCTCGACCGCGGCGCGAGCTTCGACCTCGACGTGCGCATCCGCTTCACCGCGGACGCGCCGCGCGTCAACTTCGAGATGTACACCGACGCCGTGAGCATCAGCGCCGACGGCTGGAACTGGGGCCCCGCCAGCTGGTACAACGCCAAGATCGAAGGCGCCGAGGACGGCGAAGAGGACCCGTTCGTCGAGGGCCCCGAGCTCGCGGTGAACGGCGTACCGGAGACCGTCAAGGCCGGCGGCGACTGGACCGACCTGTCCGTCCACGTCGACAACTCCGGCAAGAAGGCCCTGGACGGCTTCGACGTCGGCCTGGTCCTGGCCCGGCCGGACTGGGTCCCGATGAAGAGCTCCCACGTCAAGGTCGAGGTCCTGAGCAAGGACGAGAACGGCAAGGCCGGCTGGCACGAGGCCGGGGTCCGCTCCGAGGAGGAGGGCGTGTTCCTCGGATTCGACCTCGCGGGCGGCCCCGTCGCGGCCGGCCAGAGCTTCGACGTCCAGGTCCGCCTCCGCCTGACGGCCGACGCGCCGCTCGGCGACCTGCGCATCTCCTCCTGGGGCTCCTCCCACGTCGGCCCGGACACCCCGGCGCCGTGGGCGCAGTCGCGCTCCAAGTCCCGCCTGACGAAGATCGTCGCCGCCGACCCGGCCACCGGCGGGAACGGCAACCAGCCGAACCCGAACGGCGGCGCGAAGCCCGTCGTCGACGACACCACCGGCCACACCGGCGGCGAGCTCGCCGCCACCGGCGCCGACGCGGCCACCACCTGGGCCCTCGGCGGCGCGGGCGTGGCCCTCGCCATGGGCGCCGCCCTGGTCGCGGGCACCGGCCGCCGCCGCCGCGCCACCACCTGAGCCCCTCGGTCGCCAGGCCCCGTCACCCACCCGGTGGCGGGGCCGCGCGCCCTTCCGGTCAGTAGTGGTAGCGGGCCTGAGCGATCTCCACGGCCGCGTCCCTGATCCGGTACACCAGACGGTGCTCGTCGGTGATTCGCCGGGACCACCACCCCGAGAGGTTCTCCTTGAGCGGTTCCGGCTTGCCGGCACCCTCGAACGGCGTGCGCTGGATCTCCTTGATCAGGCGGTTGATCCTCTTCAGGAGCTTGGGGTCGGCGGTCGCCCAGTAGGTGTACTGCTCCCAGGCGCTGCTGGAGAAGAGGACCTTCACGCGGCGAACCCCTCGTCGCCTTCCGCTTCGATGAGCTCCCTGGCCTGGCCGTGACCGGCGTCCAGCTCGGCGACCGACTCCATGAGGATCTGCGCGTTGCGCGGTGAGCGCAGCAGATAGACGGTCTCCTGCCAGGACCGGAAGTCTTCGGCGGACATGATGACGACGTCGCCGTGCTCCCGTGAGGTCACCTCTATGGGTACGTGGTCCTCGTTGACCTGCCGGATCAGCGGGTAGAAGCGCTGCCGAGCCTCGTTCGCGGACATCGACACGTTCGTCCTCCTGGACATTACGGACACTCGTACGGGTTTACCGTACCAGTCTTGGCGTCGTTCCGGACGGCCCATGTCACCCGTTCGGGCCGGTTCGGGCTCAGCCAGCCGGGTAGGGGACGGCCCGTCCTTGCCCCACCCGACCACCGGAGGCCTCCGTGCCCGACATGAACGGGCCCTACAAGCCCGGCACCCCCTGCTGGATCGACCTGATGGTCCCCGACCAGCAGGCGGCCCTCGACTTCTACGGCGACCTCTTCGGCTGGCAGGGCGAGATCGGCCCGGCCGAGCAGGGCGGCTACTCCGTCTGCACCCTGAAGGGCAAGCCTGTCGCCGGCATCATGAAGGCGAGCAACCCGGACGGCACCGTCCCGGACCCGATGCCGCCGGTCGCGTGGACCACGTACCTGGCCACCGACTCCCTCGACTCCACCCTCAAGCAGGTCACCGACGCCGGCGGCTCGGTGGTGATGGGCCCGATGGACGTCATGGACCTCGGCCGGATGGCCGTGATCACCGACCCCACCGGCGCCGTCGTCGGCCTGTGGCAGGCCGGCACCTTCGACGGCGCCGGCATCGTCAACGAGCACGGCGCCCTCATCTGGAGCGAGCTGAGCACCGGCGACATCCCGGCCGCGGCCGCCTTCTACACCGCCGTCCTCCCCGTCACCACGGCCCGGTCCACGATGCCGGGCGCCGAGGACTACACCGAGTTCCAGGTCGACGGCCGCGCGGTCGGCGGAATGATGGACCTGGCCAAGCTGCCGGCGGGGGTGCCGCCGCACTGGATGGCGTACTTCCACGTCGACGACGTCGACGAGATCCAGGCCGCCGCCGTACGGGCCGGCGGCAGCGTCATGGCCCCGGCCTTCGACATGGCGGCGGGCCGCATGGCCGTCCTCGCCGACCCCCAGGGCGGCGTCTTCTCCGTGATCACGGCAACCGCCCCGGAGCAGGTCGGCTGAAGTGCCCTGATGTGACCCGGCGCACGGGCAGCGTTCTCCCGTGCGCCCCCCTCACCTCGTGAAGCGGTGCCACCAGCGGTGGTGCCGCCGGGCCAACTCGCGCACGGTCGTGGCCTCCTGCCGGCACTTGGCCTCCCGCTCCACGTCGCCGGCCGCGGCGAAGCCCGCCGCGGCCCGCTCGAACGCCTCCTCCGCCTCCGTGAAGCGCCCCAGCCCGCCCAGGGTGCCGCCCAGTGCCCGCACCGCAGCGGCCTGGGCCTGGCCGGTCGGGTCCCCCGGGGCATCCAGGAGCGCGCAGGCCCGCTCGTGCGCCTCCAGCGCCTGCGTCCAGCGCCCCTCCAGCTGGTGCAGCACGCCCAGGTTGACCAGCACCGTGCCTTCGCCGTGCCGGTCACCGGCCGCCCTGAAGAGGCTCAGCGCCTCCTCCAGACGGGGCCGCACCTCGTGCGACGACCCTGTGGACAGCAGCGAGGAAGCGATCGCGTTCAGCGTCCACCCCACGCGTGTCCGGTTGCCCAGCGCCCTCAGGATGGCGAGCGCCTCTTCCAGCACCGCCAGCGACTCCTCATGCTCCCCCGCCTGCCAGAGCGCGCTGCCGAGACCCCCGAGGGCGGCGGCCTCGCGATGCCTGTCCCCCAGCACCCGCATGACGCGGACACCCTGCCGGTGGGCCTCGATCGCCTCGTCCGTCCGCCCCAGGTACTGGAGGTCGTCGGCCAGCCCCACCCACGCCGTGCCCTGCGCGTGCACGACCCCCAGCTCACGGAAGATGTCCAGCGCCCCCTGGTGCGCTTCCCGTGCCTCCTCGAAACGGTGCGTCGCTGCGTACGCGATGCCCAGCAGGTTCAGCGCCCTGCCCTCCCCCTCCCGGTGGGAGGTCTCCCGGAGCAGGGCGAGTGCCTCCGTCAGCCGCTCGACGGCCTCCGGCCAGTGCAGCGCCTGGCCGAGCGCACTGCCGAGGTCGCACAACGCGACGCCGGTGTCGCCGGGCGCACCCGCCGTGCGCATGTGGGCGAGCACCTGGCGGGCCATCAGCAGGCGTTCCTGCCCGTGCCCGTAGAGCTGGAGGTAGGGGGCCAGGAGGTCGGCCAGCGTCACGGCGATGTCCAGACGGCCACTGTCGGCGGCGAAGCCCACCGCGGCCACCAGCATCGGACGTTCCGTGTCGAGCCAGTCCAGCGCCTGCGCCACCGACGGCAGTCCCGGTCCGCTGCTGCCCGGACCGTTCACTCCCAGGACCTCCTGGGCCACTTCGGTGTCGAAGACCAGGCTCGCCAGGAAGGTGTCCGTCGCCTCGTCCCGCCCGTCCTCCTCCGCGCACTCCTCGCCCCGCTCCCGCGCGTACAGCCGCAGCAGGTCGTGCATCCGCCACCGCCCCGAGCCCACCGGCTGCTCGGTCAGCAGGCTGGCCCGTACGAGCGCGGCCAGCTTGGGCCGTACGTCCTCGCCCTCACCGGTGAGCAGGCCGGCGTACTCGGTGCGGCAGTCCGGGCCGGGGTTCACCGTCAGCAGCCGGAGGACCCGCGCCTGGTCGGCGGGCAGCCGTGCGTACGACAGGTCGAACGCGGCCCGCACCCCCACCGGTACGCCGCCCTCGTCGAAGCTCAGCGCCTCCAGCCGGCTCCTGGCTTCGGCCAGCCGCTGGGCCAACTCCCCCGCGGACAGGCCGGGATCGCCCGCCAGCACTGCCCCCGCCACCGCGAGGGCCAGCGGCAGCCGTCCGCACCGCCGCGCGATGTCGGCGAGCGCCTCCGGCTCCCGTACGGGCCGCAGGTCGTCCGGCCACGCACGCAGCACCGCGTCGGCGAGGAGTTCCGCCGCGGGCTCCTCCGCCAGCTCGTCCAGCGGGAGCACCCGCCCCGCGAACCCCGGCGCCACGAGCCGGTGCCGCGAGGTCACGAGCAGCCGGTGCGTGTCCGCGGCCGGTACGAGGTCGCGCACCTGCCCGACCGCGCCCGCGTCGTCGGCCACGATCAGCACGCGCTGCCCGGCCTGGGCGAAGGCCGCCAGCTTCGCCCGGTACAGCGCCAGCCGGCCCTCCGGCGACTCCGGCAGGTCCGTGTCGCGGACGCCCAGGTGGCGCAGCATCTCCTGGACCGCCTGCGGCCCGCTCACCCCGCCGTCGGGGGCGTAGCCGCGCAGCGACAGGAAGAACACGCGGTCGCCGAACCAGCCCAGCTCCACGGCCCGGTGCGCCGTCGACACCGCCAGCGCGCTCTTGCCGACGCCGGCCAGCCCGGCCACCACCACGACGCGCGGGCCGCCCTCCCCGAGCAAGCCCACCAGTTCCTTGGCCGGACCGTCGCGCCCGACCAGGGCCGGGGGCGCGTCGGGCAGGCCGAGCAGCGCCCGGGGCGCGGGGCCGGCGCCGGGCGCGTAGGTGATGTGGTCGCCGGCGACCTGGGTGATCCGCGCGTTCCCGTCGGCGCGGGCCCACTGCTCGTTGCCCACTAGGGGGTGGGGGTGGTGGGCGTGGTGCCCGTGCCCGTGCCGGGGGTCGGGTCGGCGGTCTGCCGCACCCGGGAGTCGCCGTCGGCCCGTGCCCACTGGTCCACGAGGTCCGGGGCCGAACCTCCGCCGGACTGGTTGATCCGACCGGTTCCGGAGGCGCGGGCCCGCTGCCGTACGACGCTCTGCCCGCCGGCGGCGCCCGGCCCGCTGCTCGCCCACCACGCCCCGGCGAGCCCGAAGGCCGCCGCCATGGCCCCGGCGAAGCCCGCGGCGGCCGCCACCTTGTCCGAGTCCTTGTCCGGCAACCAGCCGAACGGGTCCGCCTGGCCCACCCTGAAGCTGAGCAGGAACACGACCGCCGTGCCCCCGATGACGACAGCCCACCGCAACGGACGTGACACTGGCCCCCCTTGATGCGTCTTCCGAGCATCCGAAGCTAGTGTGCTGAGTCAGTAATTCGCCGGCAGTACGAGGCGAGGGACTCAAGGATCTGGTCGGCTGTCTTCGTCCAGACGAAAGGCTTGGGGTCCT